>MFCJ01000118.1:16935-37445 GCA_001775255.1 Candidatus Dadabacteria bacterium RIFCSPHIGHO2_12_FULL_53_21 | reverse complement strand
CGAGGCCAGGTGGGCGAGGTTCACGGCTGCCGCCGTCTTGCCGACGCCGCCCTTCATGCTGTAGAAGGCTAACGTTATCATAGGGTAAATACTCTAATTGCCGGAGAATAAATTATCAAACAGATCCCTCATCTCCACACCGGCGAACTCCCCGAACCTGCCGTGGAATTCGGACCTTATTTCCTTCTGCTTCATGTATAGCTCCGATATGAGCCCGCCCGCGGCGGCGATGCTCTCCCTGCCTCCGCTTTCGGAGGCGTTCATTTTTGAAATGTACCCCTTGAGCCTCTCCTGCTGCACGTACATGTCGTTATAATCGCCGAGGTTATCCTGAAGCACCTTCAGGTGCCTTATGACTTCCTTTATTTCGTCGGTCGGGAAGAGGGACTCGAAGAACTCGAGATAATACCTGAGCTTCTTGCACTCGATCCTGAGCGTGTGGAGGTCCCTGTCGGAAGAGCTCCCGTCTATGCCCTTTCCGAGCTTGAGAGCCTTCTTGTACCTTTTACGTATGCGTATTTTCGCGAGCCCTATCACGGGCGCGTCCGCGTCGGGCAAGGCGACCCCGGGCACTTCAGGCTCGTAGAGAAATTTTTCCCATGCGTCGATGCTCCGCCTGTATGAATCGGAGGCGAGCTCAAGGGCGAATTCCCTATGAGCCTCCTCCCTCTCCCTTACGATGATATTGAACAGGAGGTCGAGACCCGCCCTTAGCGCGGGCGGCAGCATTTCGGTGTACTGCTCCCTTCTCAGGAGATAGATATCGAGGTCCCGGAGTTCGTTTGATTTCTTGCCTATACCCGCAAACTCGGTCTTGAACTCCTCCTTCACGCTCTCGGGAAATATCCCCCTTATGAGTGTAAGGGCCGAGCGCGTCCTCCTCACGGCTACGCGGAAGTCGTGAAGGAATTCCGTATCTATGTCCTTCACTATCCCGTCTTCGTTCTTTCTCATCGTTTCGAGAAGGCTCTTTAGTATTATTTTGATGGCTTCCCCGGAAGGCATATCGGGAGTGAGGACGACGCTCACCTTGGACGTATAGTCCCCCGCCCTCTTTCCTGACGCTCCGAGCGCGATAGAAAATATGTTCCCCTCTGCGGGCCCGAGCCCGAGGTCGGAGATATAGCGAGTCAAATTTTCAAACTCCTCGACATAACCCCTCACCGGGACCGCTTCGAGCAGGTGAATGACGGTCTTGTCCGTGTTATCGCCGCCGACCTCGACGTCCTCGAAATTAAGATGAGCTACCGTCTTCCCGTCTTCGTTTTCCAGGTCGAGGTGCGTTACGCGGCTGTCGATGCCGATTGCGGGCAATAGCGCCCTGATGTCTATTACGGAGCGGAGGTTGTCCCTGAACGGACCCTCGGGGAAGTCCTGCCAGAATCTCGGGATGCCGCCGTCCGCGGGGAGGTCCAGAGACAGGCTCGAACCATCGCCCGTATTCCGGAGCATCAGGCAGCCGTCCTCATACGTAAGCAGAAGACCCTTCTTGTAGAGCCTGTGGTCGTATGTGTCGAGGAACAACTGTTTCTTCGCGGTCTTTCGGTCCCCGGTCAGAGGGAGGCCGTTTTTCAACCGTCCGAGAACTTCGTCCCGTGTGCTCTCGTCTTCGAGAATAAAGTATTGAGAATTATCCAATCGAGCTCTATCTCCGCACTGTATCGTAAGCGCCCGCGCCGAAGGGCGTATAAACAGCTTTAAATAATTTAACCGCAATTCCGCGCTATGCCATTCATGCGATGGAATTCATATAATTTTTCAAGCTAAAAAAACTTCGAACCCCGCAGCGCCCGGACGGCCATGGATATTAATTTACAGTTCTATTGTTTAATTAGTATGAATAGTTTATCCTTTCGATGCATAAATTTTACAACTGATAAGGGCGGATAAGATAAAAATTACCCTGCGGAATTTAACACGATTTAACATCGTTCCGTACATTTTTTCAGTTCATCCCTTTATCAATAGTTCCTGTGATTGATCGTCGCAAGGCCATGATGGGACTCAGTTTAACTTTTATGCGGTTTGGAATGGCCTGATTATTCTTTATTACTAAAACTCTTCCGCGGTGTATTTGCGCGGTGAGGATTTATCATGCGGAGTCTCGTTCGACCTGGCTCATAATATCGACAGTTCTTTATAAATCATGAATTAACATGAGGTGTAATTTGCGGAAGCTCCGGATCGGAATTGTAGACTTTATTACGAAATCGCCCAACAGCTCGTTATGGGCGCGCTTCATGCATGCGAACCTTGCCGGAATAATGCCGCAGGTCATCGCGTGCTGGTGCGAGGACCTCGGACACGAGGTGACGCTTTTTTTATATACGGGCATCGAGAATCTGGAAAGAGACGTCCCGAAAGACGTCGATCTGGTTTTTATCAGCTCGTTCACGCAATCCGCGATCCAGGCTTACGCCCTCAGCAGCAAGTACAGGTCGGAAGGCGTAGTAACGGTCCTCGGCGGCCCCCATGCGCGCTGCTATCCGGAAGACGCCCGCAAGTACTTTGACTACGTGCTCGGGCTCACCGACAAGGATATTTGCAGGGACGTGCTGGAGGACTTTTCACATCACAAGGAGGAGGGCGTGCATATGTCCGCCCTGAAACAACCCGCTACGCTCCCCGGCGTGCGGGAGAGATGGAAATTCATATCCCAGGCGCTCGACAAGGCCCCCTGGATCAAGGTAGTACCCATGATCGGCAGCGTGGGCTGCCCCTATTCGTGCAGCTTCTGTATAGACGCCGAGCAGCCTTACCAGACCCTCGGGTTCGACATAATAAGGGACGACCTCAGGTTCCTCCTGACGAAGTTCAAACGCCCCCTCGTCAGCTGGCACGACCCGAACTTCGGGGTTAAGTTCGACGATTACATGAATACGCTCGAAGAGGCGGTCGAGCCCAACAGCATAGATTTTATCGCGGAGAGCAGCCTGTCGCTCCTGTCTGAGCCGCACCTGAAGAGGCTCAAGCAGAACGGCTTCAAAGCGGTGCTCCCCGGGATAGAGTCCTGGAACGGCATGGGCAACAAGTCGAAGACAGGAAGCAAACAGGGGTTCGACAAGCTGCAAGCAGTATCGGAGCATGTCAATATGATTTTACGCTACGTGCCTTACATACAGACTAACTTCGTCCTCGGCCTCGATTGCGACGAGGGGCCCGAGTCTTTCGAGCTGACGAAGAAATTCGTGGATATGTCGCCCGCGGCTTTCCCGGCTTTCCCGCTCCTGACCTCTTTCGGGAAGGCGGCCCCCGTAAACCTCGAATACCAGGGACAGGAACGCGTCCTGCCCTTCCCGTTTCATTTTTTGAACAATAATCACGCCATGAACGTAAAGCCGAAAACGAGCACGTGGCCCGAATTCTACGACAGGTTAATAGGCCTGGTCGAGCATTCGTTCTCCTGGCCCTCGATCATCAACCGTTTCCGTAACACGAGTTCGAGGATACCGGCATGGATGAACCTCATGCGCGCGGTATCGACGGAGGGTTTCGGGAGGATGAGGTTCTACAGAAAGATCAGGCGGCTCCTCGATGAAGACAGGGCATTCAGGGACTATTTCGAAGGCGAAACGAGCGTCCTGCCCGAATTTTACATGAATATGGTAAGGAAGGACCTCGGCAAGCTGTGGGAATGGCTCCCGGAGGGGGCTTTGTATCACGACCAGAACGCATATTACAAGCAGGAGCAGGAAAAGAAAATAAACAAACCGGCTCCGAAACAGCCTGTAGGAATGAATGACGGGCTTGCGGAAGTGCAGATAATGACCGGGTAATCGAACAGCGCTGTCCGGCAGCACGAATCAGATACATAGCGGCATGGACATTTTGACCTTCCTCCGTGAAATCCCGGAGCCCAAGGGAGGAAAAACCTTCGTAAGGAACGGCGTGATTATAGGCACGATAAACATGAGGGATCCGATACCTGACCGTATTCCCCTGCCCTGATAAGACCCGCCCCCAGCGTTCTCAGTGAAGTCTGCACTATATCCTGAGGACCTTCGCCCCTTTTATTTCCCCGGCTTTTAGCTCGAGTAGCGCCCTGTTGGCGTCTTCGAGCGGATATTCCTCGACTTGAGGCTTGATTCCTGCGGCTGCCGCGAGCAGGAGAAACTCGCTCACGTCCCTGCTGCTCACGTTCGCGACGGACTTAATCTCCTTCTCCATCCACAGGTGGGACGGGTAATCGAGCCTGAGCAGATAGTCCTTATCGGCGTCCTCTTTCCTTATCGCGTTAATAACGAGCCTCCCGCCGGGGTTAAGGCTCGTGAGCGCTTCCACGACGGGCTTCCATGCGGGCGTAGTGTCTATTATAGCGTCGAGCTTTTGAGGAGGGCGGTCTTCGGTGTCCCCGGCCCACACCGCGCCCAGACCCTTCGCGAACCCCCTTTCGGAGGCGCTCCTGGCGAAGACGTATATTCCTGACTTCGGGTATAAATAATGCGCCATCTTCAGCACCAGGTGGCCCGAGGCGCCGAACCCCGTGAGTCCCAGATTTTGCCCGTCCCCTAACCTCGCGAGCCTGAGCGACCTGTACCCTATGGCCCCCGCGCAAAGCATGGGCGCCGCTTCCGCGTCTGAAAGCGCGCCGGGGATCGGGAACGCGTAGTCCCCGCCAATGGTCATATATTCTGCGTACCCTCCGTCCGAGTCCCTGCCCGTAGCCCTGAAGCCGGGACAGAGGTTATCGTTCCCTTCGAGACAGTAAGCGCATTTTCCGCATGCGGAGAATATCCACGCGGCCCCCACCCTGTCCCCTTCCGCGTGGTTCTTTACGCCGCGGCCTATACCCGCGACTACGCCCACCGCCTGGTGTCCCGGTATGACGGGGAGCCTGGGGGGAGGTGTCCTGCCCTCTATCTCGTCTAACTCCGTGTGGCAGACCCCGCAGGCGGAGACCCTTATCAGCACTTCGCCCGGAGCGGGGGAAGGCAGGGGCACGTCCGCAAGCCGGAGCGGCTCTTTGTTTTCGGGAAGCGGGACTATCCTTTCAAGAAGCATTGCTCTCAGCGGAATTCCCTCCGGTGACGGGCGCGTCAGCTCACCATCAGCCCGTCTTTTATCTCGAGGACCTTTTTTGTTTCCTGCGCGAGGTACATCTCGTGGGTTATCATAAGTATTGACCTGCCCTTTTCGTTCAGCCCGAGGAATACGTCCATCACCATGGCCGAGTTCTTGGAGTCGAGGTTGCCCGTGGGCTCGTCAGCCATTACTATCTCCGGGTCGTTCGCCAGCGCCCGCGCTATAGCCACCCTCTGCTGCTCCCCTCCCGAAAGCTGGTAGGGTTTCCTCCCTTCCTTCCCCTTGAGCCCGAGGCTTTCGATAAGTTCATAACACCTTTGCTTCAAGCTCTCCCTGTCCTTTACCCCGTTCTTCAGCATGGGTATCAGTATGTTTTCGTAGGTGGTGAGCTCGGTGATGAGGTAATGGAACTGGAATACGAACCCGATCTTTTTATTCCGTATTTTCGAAAGCAGCTTCGCGTCGCCGAAATCGACCTTTTTACCGTCGATAATAACGTCGCCCGAAGTGGGCGAGTCGAGAAGGCCGAGTATGTACATGAGGGAGCTCTTGCCCGAACCCGACGCCCCGACTATGCTTATGAAATCCCCGGTCGATATCTGAATGGATATCCCGTTCAGTATCTCGCTCTCGCCTATAGATTTCCTTATGTCCCTGCCTTCGAGTATTACGCTCATACGCTTGACCGGAATATATCGACCGGGAAGAGGCGGGACGCCCTCCAGGACGGGTAGAACGAGGCGAAGAAGGCGAATACCATGGCGAATACGAAGCCGAGGACGAAATACCTGGGCCTCCTGTCGAGCACGAACCCGCTCGCCCTGATTATGCCCACAAGATCGAACTTGAGAGACGCGAGCCATACCTCTATGAGATAGCCGAGGAGACACCCGAGGAGTGCGCCTATGAGGCCGACGAGGAGCCCCTGGAATACGAATATCCTCGTAATCTCGCCGTCCTCGTACCCTATGGCCTTGAGTATCGCTATGTCCCTCTTCTTTTCGAGCACGGTCATCATCATTATGTTGAAGATACCGAACGCGGAGACTATCAGTATGGCGAACACCATCATGTAAGTTATCCAGTTCTGCATCTTGAATATCTGCAGGAAGTTGCTGAAAGCCCTCTGCCAGCTCTCGGCGTAGTACCCGGTTTCTTCTGAAATCTCGGCGGCCAGGCTCTCCGCCTGATCGACGTCCTTCACCCTGATTATCAGCTCGTTCACCTGGTTGGGCTTATCGAGTATCGCCTGGAGCGTGCGGAGGTTCATGTAGACCCTCGACTGGTCGAGGCTCGTTATTCCCGAATTGAAAAAATCCACCACCTTGAGCGTATACAGGCCGCCGCTCGGCGATACGAGCGTCACCTTCTTCCCCGGCTCCTTTATTCCGAGGTCCCTCGCGAGGAGCTTTCCGATTATTATGCTGTTCCTGTCTGTGACTATCTTGTCCAGGTTCCCGAACTCTATGTAATCGTCGACTACCGACGCCCTCCTTTCGAGAGCAGGCTCGATGCCTATGAGCGTCGCGCTCTTTTCCTTCGTACCGTAGTTGAGGATGGCCTGCCCCGTAAGGTGGGGGGCTATGCCGATGAACCTGTCGTCATTTTCGTATTTATCCAGGTAATGCTTGTAGCCGATTATCTTGTCCTTCAGGTCCTTCGGCTTCGAGCCGAGCACATCGGCGACGATATCTTCGCCGTAGACCGCTTTGAGTATCCTGTCGGGGTCGTCCGTTTCCTCTATCTTGAGGGTTATATGGGCGTTTATATCCACTGCCTGCTTTATGAAGTAGATCTGGAACCCGTTCATGACGGAGCTCATGGCTATGAACGCCGCGACGCCTATCGCCACGCCCATGGTCGAGACGAGCGCCTGCCTCTTTCTTTCGGTGAGGAGCTTGAACGCAATGAACAGAATGGATCTCAACGGGTCAGGGTCTCCTCGCTCCCGGGGGCCCCGTCCTTGATCTCGATATAGCTGTCTTCCTCCGCCCCCGGCTCGACAGGGACCCTTACTTTCTTGCCGTCCCTGACGACCTCTATGTATCCGTCCTTATAGGCCTCCTTCGATATGAAGAGCCCCTCCCTGTCCGTAACGACTATATTAGCCTCGACGGTGATCCCGACGGGTATGTCCGGCGGATAATCGGTGTCGGCCTTGACCTTGACGGTCCTCGATACCCTGTCGGTTTCCCTCTCTATGACCCTGATTTTGCCCTCGAACACCTTGCCGGGATATGCGTCGGTGGTTATGAGCACCTTCTCGCCGGGCTTGATGAGCGGGATGAATTCCTCGTCGACGGACAGCACGGTCTCGAGCGTCCCTGGGTTGCCTATGGAAAAGAGGATGTCGTCCTTGAGCACGCTGTTGACGTAATCCCCTTCCTCGGCGAACTTCCTCAGCACCTCGCCGTCCACGGGGGACTTTATCTCGTGCTTCTCCATCTCGCGCACGACCGCCTGCTCGGAGGCGGTGAGGGATTCCAGCTCGGACTTTAGCGAAGCGAGCTGGTCGTTCAGGCCCTCGAGAGACTTTGCGTAGGTCTTCTCCGTCACCTCGAGACCCTGCTTCGCCTTGTCGAAGTCTTCCTTCGAAATAATCCCCTTCTGAAAGAGAGACTCCCTCCGCTCGAAGTTCCTCTCCTCTATCTCGGTATTCATCTTCCATATCGCTATCTCGTCCTTGAGGGCCTTGAGGAACGGGGAGTCTTCTTTCATCCTGTTTTCTATGAGCCCCCGTTTGGCGGATATCTCCCGGAGCTGTTCTTTCAATTTATCGTTCTTTATCGTGGCGATCACTTCACCCTTTTGGACCCTGTCCCCTTCTTTAACGTTAATACGGTCGATATAGCCGGAGACTTCGGGTTTTATCTGCACCTTGTTCACGCTGTCCACGTATCCGGATGCGTAGACGGACTTGACGTACCTCTTTTTCTCGACCTTCGCGGTCTCGTTCGTTCCGTCGCCCTTCGGAATGAAGAACAGGTACGCGAGCAGGGCTGCGGCTGCGATTGAAACTAGGATAAAAATGTACCTTCTGTTCATTTAGTCACCCGGGGATTTGGTAATCGTTTGATCATCGAAAGATTCACGTGTAAGGACGAAAATAATGATTTTCAGGCTAACCGCCCGCCGGATTCCCCGTCGGCTCGGAATTCTTTATAAAAAATCAAATCCGTCATAACTGTCAAAATATCTTACAGCGGACATTGATAATTATAGCCGTAATTTTAGATATATTCGCTATTGTACCCTAAACATTCAAAAGTTCTTATACGGCACGAATATTGCTCCTTTAATTATATCAAATACGCTTCAGGAGGGCAGGTATCATGGCGCTAAAAAGATGGGAACCAACGAAGGGCATGGAGAAGTTTTTCGAGGATATGTTCGAGGAAAATTTGCCGTCCAGATTTCTGAGGAGATTCCCCAGGTTTAAGTGGATGACTGAAGTCGAGGCGGTATGGCCGGCTGTGGATATGTTCGACAAGGCGGAAGAGATAGTCGTCAAGGCGGAGGTGCCGGGGATAGACAAGAAGAACATAAAGATCTCGGTATCCGACAACGTGCTGACGATCAAGGGGGAAATGAAAAAGGAAGAAGAGGTCAAGGAAGAGGACTATTACTATTCGGAGAGATCGTACGGCAGCTTTTCCAGGTCCCTGACACTCCCCGCAAAGGTCGCAGAGGGCAAGATATCGGCTGAATTCAAGGACGGCATACTCGAAGTCCACCTTCCTAAAGTAGCTGAATCGAAGCCTAAAGAGATCAAGGTCGATATAAAGTAGAAGCCATGAGTGAGTGCGGGAGCCACGCTGGGGAGGCCCCCGCCCGGTCAGAGTACTCGAGGAGGCCCAAAGTGAAAATAAATAAAATCGTCTGGGGAGCCGACGGGACGGGAGATTCCGCGCAGGCCCTGAAAATCGCGGAAGCGCTGTCTCTCAAATTTAAATCCCGCATTGTCGGCATTTCCGTTATCCCCGATTACTACAACGTCGTAAACCTATTTCCTCCCGCCGAGAAAACGAAGTTCCGCGACTGGGTCGACCTCAACCTGATTACCGCGAGGAAGGACTCGATGGAAAAGTTCAGGCGCGACCTCTCTAAAAAGGGGACGAACTTCGAATACGAAATAATGAAGGGCATACCCGCGAAGGCGATTGCGAATTTTGCCGTAAAGCATGACGCCGACCTGATTGCCCTCGGAAGGGGCAGGTCCGTGGAGAAGACGATACTCGGGGGCACGGCCCTCAAGGTGCTCCGGTCTTCGAGGGTCCCGGTGCTGACGGCCAGGGGGGACAAGTTCAAGGGGGGATTTAAAAGAATCATAGTCCCGGTCGACCTCTCGCACGGACTCGGAAAGAGCTTCGACTACGCGGTCGATCTCGCCGCCGCATTCGGCTCGACCGTACACGTGGCGAACGTCGTCGAGACGGGGTACCAGAAATACCCGTCCGAGCTTGCCGAGCAGCTGAGGGGTTTCGCACACAGGGAGCTCAAGGAGACCGTGGGCTCGACGAGACTCAAGGACGACCTCATAATCAACACCGTAATCGCGCCCAACGGGTGGCGGGGAATCGTCGACTTTGCATTTGAGAAAAAAGCTGATTTAATAGTTATAATGACTTACGGGGGCGGCAGATTTAAAAAGGAATTCATCGGGAGCGTCGCGGAGAAGGTGATACAGGAGGCGCACTGCCCGGTGATAACCATGACCCCATGACGGACCTGCGGCCCTCGAATTGACATGAAATGAATATAAATAAAATACTCTGGCCGACAGACGGCTCGAAGGAATCCGGGGAATCACTCAGGCTCGCACTCTACCTCGCCCGTATATACGGCTCCGAGATAATCTGCCTCCACGTGAGCCAGATACAGATACCGGTAACGGACCTCTATCCGAGCTACGAAACAGTGATAATGGATATAGTCAAAGATACAGAGGCGAGGTTCGGTGAGGAATTCAATCGCATAGAAACCGAAAACCCGGGGGTCAGGTTCTCGACCGAGGTCGTCAGGGGGAGCGTCGTCGACTGGATCATCGAGAAGGCAAAGGCCGACGAGGCCGGGCTCATAGTCATGGGCAAGAAAGGCCACGGACTCATCGGGAGCGCGCTGCTCGGGAGCAATACACTCAAGGTGCTGAGGAATTCACCCGTCCCCGTCCTCTCGGTCAAGACCGAGGACGAAAAAACTGAATACGACATAAAAAAAATACTCGTTCCGCTCGATATCTCGGACACCGCTGATTCCTCCCTCACGTACGCGCTGGGGCTCGCCGGGAAGCTCGGGGCTTCCGTGACCGTCGTATACGTATTCTGGATCGATGCAAACGTCTATGAATTAAGCCCGGATTTAGTCGACGAGCTGTCGGGGCATTCCGCAAAAGAGCTCAGGCTCAGGGTGGACGCCGTGAAAGACCGCTACTATAGGGATAACAAGGGCGCGCCCGAGGCCGGGATTGAAACGCGGGTGCTGACCGGCGTAAGCCCCGCCCTCACCGTTACCGACTACGCGGACGAGAACGGGTTTGACCTGATCGCGATAACCACGCACGGCAGAAGGGGTCTTGAGAGGATCATACTCGGCAGTGAAACCGAAAAGATCATCCGGGAAGCCCGCTGCCCGGTCCTCGCGTTAAAGCCCTGAGGGAGTGAGAAGCGCATGTCGGGAAGAGTTACTATCGTTATAGCGGCAATCCTATGCATTACGGCAATGACCCTGCTTTACTCTTCTGCGTCCGAAAAAGAGACAGGAACCCCGGCGGACAAGCGTATTGCCAGGGGAAAGCAGCTCGTTATCGAAGGGAACTGCGATTACTGCCACACCCCGCTCGTAGAAACAAATGAAGGCCTCGTGCCCGATATGAAGAGGAGGCTCTCCGGCCACCCCCGGGACGCGGAGATACCCCGTCTGCCCGCGAACGAGATCGGCTCCCCGGAATGGATAGAGTTCCTGGGCACGCTCGACACGACTGAGTGGGCCGGGCCATGGGGTCTCGTATTCGCGAAGAACATAACGCCCGACCCGGAGACCGGTATAGGGAAGTGGACGGAGGAGATATTCGTGGAGACCATCAGGACAGGGAGGCACATAGACTTGAAGAGGGACGTTCTCCCACCCATGCCCCGGCAGGACTACGGCAAGCTCGGGGACGAAGACCTGAAATCGATATTCGCCTACCTCATGACCGTCGCCCCCGTCAGAAACGCTGTCCCTAAACCTGTCCCGCTGCCCGGTAAAAAATCCGGAGAATGATGTAGAATTATCATATAAACGATTCCGGCGTTTCCAATGCGCAATCTTATCGATTAAAATAATCCGCTATCCGGCGACTGAAAGGAGGATCTCAGCTTGATCAAGAAAATTGTGTGGGCTTCAGACGGTTCAAAGGACTCTGTCGACGCGCTCGCTTACGCAGAGAACATCGCCCGGCCTCTCGACTCGGAGATCATAGGTCTCTACGTCATCCCCGACTACTTCGAAGTCCGCGCGATAGACGAATTCCCGAGCCCGGAGCTCGACCTGCTGGCCGACTGGATAAAGGAAAAGGAATCGAAGGGCAGCGACAGGCTCAACAACATTTCCGAGGAGCTCGCCGCGAAGGGGCTCCGTTTCAGAACCCGCATCACCCAGGGCGTGCCTTATCTGAAAATAATAGAGGCGGGCGAAGAGGAAAACGCCGACCTCATACTCCTCGGAAAAGGAAGGGCCGAGGAGAGGAGCCTGCTGGGCGCGACCGCACTCAAGGTGCTGAGGCGCTCGAGGATACCGGTGCTCATAGTAAGACGCGAGTGCCAGCAGAAGGCCATAAAGAGGATCCTCGTCCCTACGGACCTCTACAATATAATGTCGAGGGACCTCCAGCTCGCGCTCACGCTTGCCAGGGACCTCCACGCCGAGATATACAGCCTGAACATCGTCGCAACGGGCGAAGGGAAATACCCGCCCAAGCTCGTCGAGCTCATGAGGGGGGACGCCTACAACAAGCTCACCGAGCAGGTCGAGGAGGCGAAGCTCGAGGACAGGGTCGAAACGGCAGTGGAGACGGCGCGGAACGCCTGGATAGGGATCATCAACTACGCCAGGGAAAAAAATATCGACCTCATAATCATGAATACGTACGGCGGATATAAATTCAGGCGGGAGGACTTCATCGGGAGCGTCGCCGAGCGGGTAGTGCAGGAATCCCCCTGCCCCGTTATCACGGTCAAGCCCGTCTAGGCCGCAGCCAGAAATCACGTATTACGGAGCAAGATGTTTTCGGCGATCAGAAACAAGCTCTTCATTCCCATATTACTGATATTCCTCATCAACACGTTCGGCACTATCGGCTACATGGTAGTAGAGGGGTGGAATTTCATGGACTCCCTCTTCATGACCGTGACGACCCTCACCACGGTCGGGTACGGGGAGGTGCACGACCTCACACCCGCCGGTGAGGTATTTACGATAGTGCTCCTTACGCTGGGCGTGGGGACGATACTCTATCTCTTGAGCGCCCTCGCGAAGATAGTGCTCGAAGGAGAACTGACACAGATAATCGGGAGGTCCAGATTGGAAAGGAAAATAAAAGAACTGAAAAACCATTACATAGTTTGCGGCTACGGAAGGATGGGGAAGACCGTGGTTAAGGAGCTCGCGTCAAAGGGCAAAGATATCATCGCGATAGAGAAGGAGCCGGTCGATACGGCCGATAAGGAAGACCTGGTTATTATCGAGGGTGACGCCACGAGGGACGACGTGCTGATTAAGGCCGGGATAGAGAGGGCGTACGGTCTCATTTCCGTCCTCGCTACGGACGCCGAGAACCTGTACGTCGTACTCAGCGCGCGCGGGCTCAACCCCGACCTGCTCATCTACACGAGGGCGGGGGACGAAAGCTCGGAGAAGAAGATACTCAGGGCGGGCGCCGACAGGGTCGTATCCCCGTATCACGCGGGAGGGATGAGGATAGCCAACATGATCCTCAAGCCGGCCGTGGTGGATTTCATAGAATACGCGACTACGGCGGGGAACCTCGAGATCCAGCTCGAGGAGGTGGAGATACTCCCGGGCTCCGTGCTCAGCGGAAAGACGCTCGAAGCGACGGGCATCGGGAAAGACCTCGGGATTATCATAGCCGCCGTAAAAAAACCGGACGGCACGATGCATTTCAACCCGACGTCGAGGACAGTGATCGAATCCGGGGATACGCTCATCGCGTTAGGCGAGATTTCCAAGCTCAAGACACTCGAGGTCATGTCCGGCGGGTAGGACGCCGGACCCTCATTCGGCTTCGAACGGAGCAGCCCCGGCCCTTGTTATCAGCTCCCTCGCTTTGACCAGCCCCTCTTCTGCCGCGCCTTTCGTGTCGTTCTTATGCCCCGGCACGTTGACTATGACCCTGAGCGACATAATTCTGCCCTTCACCTGCTCCTCCTTTTCGATGTACCCGAACGTGACTTCGGTCGCGTCCCTATCGGAGTTATAAAGGGTATCGATCAGATACAGGTTGCAGTAATCGGACATACATGCCTCCGGTCAAGCCCGTGTGACGTTTTCCTCTTGTGACGTTTCTACATAATGGCAAAAACAGTGCCACTCCGAAATCCCTCTATAAACAATGGAAATTTCATCCATGTAAGTTACACCATGTGTCATAAAATGCGACAGATGACATAGAGGACCCCCGGTCAGAACGGTTAGTACCCGTTTTCATACGCTAATCTCGAACCGCCGATATGGCATTAATGTTGCAATAATCAATCATATATATTTGATGAGGAGGCAGGTTATCATGAGCGGAAAAAGAAAAACCCGGGCCGAGCTCCTGAGCGAGGTCATAAACAGGAACGTCGTAACGGTTTCGCCCACTGCCGCGCTTACAGAAGCGGCTTACCTGATGATGAACGAGGACATAGGGGCGCTCGTTGTCGTGGACGGCGACACGAGGCCGGTCGGCATTATCACGGACAGGGACCTCGTCGTTTCCGCGATTGCGGAGGGTATAAACCCGGACGAGATAACCGTCGAGGAGATAATGACGAAGGACCCCGTAACCGTAGACGAGGAAACGGACTTATTCGAGATGCTCAGCGTTCTATCGGTGAATTCCATCAGGAGGCTCCCCGTAACGCGCGGGATCAAGCTCGTAGGCATAGTGTCGGTGGACGACCTTATAGTCGTCGTGGCTACGGAGCTAGTAAACCTCGCCATGGCCCTCAGCAGTAAATCGAAGGTCCTCTGAAGCAGGGACCGGACATGCCGGGGCATATTGTGGTAAAATTAAATGGCCTTGGCGGACATGCGCTCATGCGGCGGGAAGAGGGAAATAATTCTTTAAAGTGAGACTGATATGGACATAAAAAGGATTCTCTGGGCTACCGACGGGTCGGGCGAGGCCGAGCTCGCTCTCGAATACGCGAAATACCTGGCGAAGCTCACGGGCGCGGAGATCATCGGCGTGCACGTCATACCGCTGCCGGTACAGCTCCTGTTCGAATCCCTCAGGGACGAGGACGAGGAATTCCGGGAATGGCAGTCTAAGGTGGAACGAAGGGTGAGCGACAGGTTCGTGGAGGTCAGGAACGAGCTCCTTCACTCGGGGATAAAGTTCGACGGCGTCATACTGAAAGGAATACCCAGCGATAAGATAAGGGAGTTCTCCCGTTTGAGAAAAGCGGACATCATTGTAATGGGCAAACAGGGGCACGGACTCATAGAGAGCATGATGGTAGGGAGCGAGACTGTGAAGGTGCTGAAGTCCTCGCACATCCCCGTGCTCGCGGCCAAGAGGCCCGAACCCGGTAAAGAGATAAAAATCAGCAGTATAGTGGTCCCGATAGACCTGGCCGACGACAACGAGACCGCGCTCAATTGCGCCCTCGACCTTGCGGGCATGACCGGCGCGGGCGTGACGGCCGTCTATGCGCTCAGGCTCGATATGTACGCACAGGACATGCCGGCGAGCGCGCTCGATATAGTCATAAAGCAGTCCGTGAAGGAGCTCCGGGAAAGGACGGAAGAAATCAAGGCTAAATACGATAGCTCGCACGGCGCAGCCGTAAAAGGCGGTATAAAGACTGACGTGATACACGGGCTCAGCCCCGCGATATCGGTCGCGAATTACGCATCGAGGAATAACGCCGACCTCATAGTAATCAACACGCACGCGAGGACGGGACTGAAGAGGCTCGTGCTCGGGAGCGTCACGGAGAGGATGATCCAGGAATCCCCATGCTCCGTACTGTCGTTAAGGCCTTAATAAATTCAACCGCGGGATCAGATGCCTGGCAGTGAAAACACGGCAAGACAGTGCTTAATCGATTTTCTGCTCGACCCCTCTTCGTACGCGCACAGGCCCTCGGGCGTCACACACCTGCAGACGCACATATCCGATATATTCATAGCCGCTCCGTACGTGTACAAGGTCAAAAAACCGGTAAACCTGGGTTTCCTCGACTTCAGCACCCTGGAAAAGAGAAAGCACTTCTGCTCCGCGGAGGTCGAGCTCAACAGGAGGCTCTGCCCGGGCGTATACCTGGGCGTCGAAGTAATTACATTCAGGGACCGAGCGCTCTCCATCGGCGGGTCGGGCGCCGTCGTCGAGTACGCCGTCAAGATGAGGGAGCTCCCGGAAAGCGGGTTCCTGCTCAACATGCTGCGGGGGGGCGGAACCGGAGAGGAGGACTTGAGGCGGATCGCCCGGAAGCTGGTCGATTTTTATCTTTCCCAGCCCCGTCGCGGCGAGGTCGCCGTATATGGACTCCCCGAGAGGATAAGGGTGAACATAGACGAGAACCTCTCTCTCTCCCGAAAGTTCGCGGGCAGTACCATCACGCAATTCGCGTACGACGCGCTCTGTTATTATAACGAGCGGTTCTTTCTGGACAATCAGGGGCTCTTCCTCAAACGCATGGAAGACGGGTTCATAAAGGACTGCCACGGCGACCTGCACTTGGGCAATATCTGTATAAACCGGGACGGTATCTGCATTTACGACTGCATCGAGTTCAACGAGAGGTTCAGATACATCGACACGGCTTCGGACATCGCCTTCCTCGCGATGGACCTCGATTATAACGGCTACCACGGGCTCTCGCGCTTTATCGTCGCGGAGGTTGCGCGGCTGATGGACGATCCGGGCATGTACGGCGTCATCGACTTCTATAAATGCTACAGGGCGTTCGTAAGGGGCAAGGTCGAGAGCATAAAGGCCTTCGAGCCGGAGGTCCCCGGGGACGAAAAGGAGCAGTCCCTGAAGAAGGCCGGGCGGTACTTCAGGCTCGCGCTGAGATACGCCCTTTTCGGATCGAACCCCGCGGTCATCGTCACGTTCGGGATAATAGGCACGGGGAAATCGACCCTCGCCGGAATGCTCGCGGAGGAGCTCTCGTGCGTTACGGTATCTTCAGACGCCGTGAGAAAAGAGATCACGGGGACACACGCCGGGAAGAAGGGATACGAGGGGTGGGAAGGCGGCATATACACGAGCGGCGTTACGGACAGGACCTACAGGGAGATAATCAGCCGCGCATTCGCCGAGGCTGATAGGAGCCGATTAGTCGTGCTCGACGCGAGCTTCTCCAAACGCGTATGGAGGGATTACCTGCTCCGTGAGGCCGGGCTTAAAGGGGTCGGCGTGTATTTCGTCAGGACTACCGCAGCCCTGGACGAGGTCGAGCTCAGGCTCTTGAGAAGAGAGAAGGAAGGCCTTTCCATCTCGGACGCAGGGGCCGCTTTACTGCCGAGGTTCCTTGCCGAGTGGGAGGAGCCTGTCGAGATAAAGGGCGGGCGTTACTTCGAAGCCGATACGGGGAGACCGGGGCGCGAATTGTTAGACTCGTTATTCAGAAAGATCATAGATGCGGGAGCCTCGTCCCCGGCCAGGCCGTAGCGCGTCTCGCGGCGCTTCCGTTTAAGCCGGGGGGCCGGGTGCTATTGCTCCTCCATTCTCATAATACCGATAACACTATGACGGCAATCAAAGAGCCCTGGAAGATTTCTGAAGAGGATATAGCGGCCGCGCTCGGGGTATCCCCCGACAAAGGACTCGACGGCCCCGAAGCCGAAGCCCGTCTGATGGAATACGGCAGGAACCTCCTCGTCGAGGCCGAGCCCGCAAGCGTCCTCTCGATACTGCTCGGACAGTTCAGGAGCCTTATTGTCCTACTGCTGGCGGGGGCGGCCATTCTTTCATTCGTATTCGACGACTGGCCCGAAGGCGCAGCCATCATAGTCGTGATTATCTTGAACGCGGCTATCGGATTTTTCACGGAGCTAAAAGCCGTGAGGTCGATGGAGGCGCTCTACAAGCTTGTCCGTGTGGAAGCTACAGTGCTCCGGGGCGGGAACGTCTCCGTAATACAGGCCGAGGACCTGGTCCCGGGGGACATGGTACTGCTCGAAGCGGGAGACGTAGTCCCCGCCGACATCAGGCTCCTCGAGGCATCGAGGGTCGAATCGGACGAATCCTCGCTCACCGGCGAATCTACCCCCGTGAGAAAATGTACAGGCGCGATAACCGGGGAAGCGGAGCTCGCCGAGCGGCGCAACATGGTGTTCATGGGGACCGCCCTCACCAAAGGCTCGGGCAGGGGGGCCGTCACGGCGACAGGGCTCGGCACCGAGCTCGGAAAGATAAGCGTCCTCGTGGAGAAAGCGGGGCAGGACAAGACCCCCATCGAAAAAAAACTGGACATGCTCGGGAACAGGCTGATATGGGTAACCCTGCTCCTGGCCTCGTCCGTTATAATCGGAGGCGCCCTCACGGGGAGGGACATACTCCTCATGATCAAGACCGGGATAGCGCTCGCCGTGGCGGCCATACCGGAGGGCCTGCCCGTGGTCGCAACGATAGCGCTCGCGAGGGGGATGCTGAGGATGGCGCGGCGCAACGCGCTCGTCAACCGGCTCGGCGCCGTCGAGACCCTGGGCGCGGCGAACGTGATCTGCACCGACAAGACCGGCACGCTCACCGAGAACAAGATGACCGTCGAGGCGATAGTTACCGATGGAGGGAAGATTGAGTTCACGGGTGAGGACAGAAAATTCCTCATCGACGGCAGGGAGACCGCTTCCATCACGGACGAAGCCGCCGTAAAGGTCATAGAGACCGGCGTGCTCTGCAGCAGGGCTCGTCTCGGCGGGAAGGATCCCGGAAACGGGGGCGACATAGGGGACCCCCTCGAGATCGCGCTGCTGCGGGCGGGAGCGCGCGCGGGAATAGACAGGGACGCATTACTGTCGGTATACCCCGAATCGGGCGTCGAGGCCTTCGACACGCTCGTGAACATGATGGCCACGTTCCATGTATCAGGCGGAGGGTTCCGGGTCGCCGTGAAAGGCGCCCCCGACGCCGTGCTCGCGTGCTGCGACCGTATCCATACGGCCATGGGAGTGACGGACCTTACGGAAGATAGAAAAGGGTACTGGCATGCAAAGAACGACGAGCTCGCCTCGCTCGGCTTGAGGGTAATAGCGCACGCCGAGAAAACCGTGACGGACCCCGAAACGAGGCCGTATAAGAACCTCACGTTCCTCGGGCTGGTGTGCCTCCTCGACCCGCCGCGCCCGGATATCAGGGAGGCTATCCGGCAGTGCCTCAGGGCCGGCATAAAGGTCGTAATGGTCACGGGCGATCACCCCGCCACGGCCAGGAATATCGCCCTCGCGGTCGGGCTTACCGAAAGGGCCGACGAGCCTGTAATACACGGGAAGGACCTGAAAAAGATAGAGGAGCTTCCCGGGGAGTTCAAAAGGAGCGTGGCCGAATCCCTGATACTGGCGCGCGTAAGCCCGGAGCAGAAGCTCGCGCTCGTGAGGTTTTACCAGGGGGAAGGGTTCGTCGTCGCGATGACAGGGGACGGCGTGAACGACGCGCCCGCCCTCAAGCAGGCGGACATAGGCATCGCGATGGGTATGCGCGGGACCCAGGTCGCCAGAGAGGCGGCAGACGTCGTGCTAAAGGACGACTCGTTCTCCACAATAGTGCACGCGGTCGAGCAGGGGCGTATTATCTTCGGCAATATAAGAAAGTTCATATTCTACCTCCTTTCCTGCAACGTCAGTGAAATAATGATCGTAACAGCGGCGTCGCTCACCCCTCTCCCCCTGCCCCTCCTCCCCCTTCAGATACTCTTCCTCAACCTCGTGACGGACGTATTCCCTGCCCTCGCGCTCGGAATGGGCGAGGGTGACGACAGGGTGATGAGCCTCCCCCCGAGGGACCCGAAGGAGCCTCTCATAACGCGGAGGAGATGGCTCGGCATCGCGGGTTACGGGGCGCTCATCACGGCAAGCGTGCTCGGGGCACTCCTGATAGCGGTGTACGGTCTCGGATTCGGCGTAAAGGAATCGGTGTCGGTCTCGTTCCTCACGCTCGCTTTCGCCCAGATATTCCACGTGTTCAACATGCGGGGGCCCGGGTCGGCGCTTTTCAACAACGAGGTTACCCGGAACGGTTACGTATGGGGGGCGGCGGCCCTCTGCGTGTTCCTGACCCTGGCCGCGGTATTCATAGACCCCGCAGCTCAGGTGCTGGGCGTCGTAAACCCTGGCCGCAACGGCTGGATTTTAATCGCCGTAATGAGCCTTCTCCCGCTCCTTCTCGGACAGGCGCTCAAGTCTCTGATGAAGAAATGATCCCGTGAGGGGTTTCCTCACGGGACAGTGAAAGTTCGATTATGCCGTCGGGTCGGAGACTATCTGGTAAATGACGCTGCTCCCGCTGTAGAACGGCTGATAATAAGCCGCGCCGAAGAGGTAATATGTAGTCCCGTTTATGACCTTCTGCTGGGCTCCCTCGGGAAGAGAGTCCACAGTCGCGCCTACGGGGGGCTGAACGACCTGAAAACCCGCGTCAGCGGATGAGTAAAACGCCCCGCCGCAGTCGAAGTACTGATCATCCCCCGCGTAAATCGAGTCGCATGAGGGCGGAAGCGTATTAACCACTGCGCCCGGAGGGGGAGGAACGACCACGTACTGGTTGTCCTGTGGGGCGTAATAGACGCCGTCAGAGTAGTAGAACGGGTTTCCCGAAACATAGACGGTCGTCGAGCTTGCCGGGACGCTCGCTATAGCCGCGCCCATGGCAAGGCCGCCCGCGAAGGCCCAGCCGCCGTAATAACCGCCCCACGATCCCCAGTAACCGCCCCAGTAGTTATTGTAGGTGTTGTGGGTGTAATTATTATTGTCGTTATTATTATTATTATTATTGTTGTTGTTATTGTTGTTATCGTTGTTGTTTTTATTGTTAGTGTTATTGGTGTTGTTTTTGTTATTCGGGTTTGTGTTCGTGCTGTTGCTGTTCGTCTTGTTCGCATTATTCGCATTGGGGTTGTCGTTCGTCCTGTTAGCATTCTGCCCGTTATCCGACTGCAGGGCGCGGTCCTGGCTCATGTCCTGGCGGCCGGTCATGCCGGTGTTGTCCTGGTCCCCGCCGAAATCGTCCCTGTTCTGGCTGAAACCGGAGTTATCAAAGGACTGCCTGCTTCCGGCATTAT
>MFCJ01000118.1:13039-16908 GCA_001775255.1 Candidatus Dadabacteria bacterium RIFCSPHIGHO2_12_FULL_53_21 | reverse complement strand
TGTCGCCCATGTTGTTCCCGGAATACCTGACGTTACCCATGCCCCTGTTGCCCATTCCCGAGCCGAAGTTCGCTCCCCTGTATCCTCCCCCGAAACCGCCCCGTGCAAATGCGTCTCCGGTCATGAATACGCCCGATGCCACGAATGCCAATATGGCGGCCGCTCCCGCGGTTTTATTTATTAGCTGTATTATCTTTCTCATTTCAGTCCCCCGAATTATCGTTGATTCTCAATTTTTAAAAACGATATCTGTTCCGCCCCCTCTGGCAGTACAGGCGTGAATACCGAGGAGTCGATAGACGGATTTATAGCCCAGTCGGAAAATACCGCCGAGTATTGAGGCCCGCCCGGTAATGTTTTATATGTTATGACCAGCTTGCAGGGGAGCGCCTGCGCCCCGTTTGTGATCCATATCTGCCAGTCTATATATTTCTCGACGAAGGCCAGGTGCTTGCAAGACTGTCCGTTGATCGTGCTGTCGCCTATTACGACGCCCGCGGCGACGTTCGTCACGAACGCGGTGTATGGGTCGCTCACCACTACGTCCGAAAGGGGAAGCGTGAACCCGTAATCGTCCATAAGGTTGTCCATCGCATCGTCAATATTCGCGGGGACGGGTAGTTTGCCGTAAAATTTCTTATCGACGTCGAGCACTGTGACGTCCTTGCCGCTGTACCATACCCTTTTTCCGTCCATGTCCCCCATGAACTCGGCGAAAACCTTGTCGGGCCTCTGTACCGTCAAAGCAGCCGCCCCGCCGTACTGGATCTGCTGACCGGATACGAGGAGCTGGTCGAAATTTATGGCCGCTGTGAAGGTGAACGCCTTCGCGGATGAAAGGGTTTTGCTCATATCTTTTAACAGCTTATCGGCGACCGGGTCGATAACGGGTTTTGTCGGAGCTGCCTCCGTGCTGCCGTCCTGGGCGACCGCGTCCTGGCACTCTACAAGGTAAGGCGCCGCAAGCATGGCGATTAAAAGTATAAACCGCATCAAATGTGGCGAAAATCTCGTCATAGACAATATCTCCTCCTGTAATATTATGCCCTAATTTTATATCAGATTTATAAAAATCTCATTAACATTATTTTTTTCGGGGTCAGCCGTGCCTGACTATCAGGACCGGGCATGGGGACGAGAACATGACCTTGTGGCTCGTCGTGCCGACGGATACCTCGCCCGACTCGGCCCTGATGCCGTGTGAGCCCATGATTATGAGGTCAATCCCCTTCTCTTCGGCATATGTGTTGATTACCCTCCACCTGGGCCCGATTACGATGTCGGTATGCACGCTGAGCCCGCTTTTATCGAAGTTATCCTTCTCGGCCGCCATCTTTTCGCCCATCTGGGCCTCGAGGGTCTTGTAAAATTCCTTTATCTCGTCGTCAACCTCGTCGTACTTCAGAGGCTCAATGGCGTGAAGCAGATAAACGGACGCACCCAGGGACCGGGCGAGGTATAGCGCGTGCTCCCTCGCATTTTTCGATCTCGGGGCAAAATCTGTGGGGAATAATATCTTCGCGATTTTCAATTAGAGTCTCCTTTTCAGCAATATTCTAATACCTTAAAGGTTTAAAGATAAGCATTATTTTTTCTGGTCGTCGAGCGCCTTGACGAGCCCGTTCAATATATCGGTAGTGGTAAGCACCCCGATGAGCTCTCCCGAATCTGAAATCACGGGCAGGGCGTTGAACTTGTTTTTACTTATGAGCTCCGCCGCGTCCCTAAGTTTCGTGCCCTCGGTAACGGTAACGGGGTCGGGGGTCATGACGGAGGCTACTCTCAAGCCGGGCTCGGAAAGGGTTTCCATGACGGCTAACCTCAGATCCCTGTCGGTCACTATCCCCGCAAGCTTCCCGTTCTCGACGACGGGAGCCTGGCGGATCTTTAAATCCGTAAGCCTTCCGAATGCGACCCTGACGTCCTCGCCGGGCGAGAATGTCACGGGGTTTCGGGTCATGCATTCCTTTACCAGCATCGTGTGTCCTCCCTCTGTTTTTTTGATCCGGGCGCCCGAATGCCGGCCCGGCATGTATAGAATATAATCTGCTCACTCAGGCCGGTAAATCCAGTGCTAAAGTTTAATGCCGGAAAAATATTAGTCGTGATCAGGAAGGCCGCCGCCGCTATATCCCAGGACCCTCAGTGAAGAGGCCGTGGTTTCCTCGATCAGCCGGGCGTAGGGTATATCGAGCATGCCGCTCGTATGGAATAGAATTGCCCGCGTAATCATTCCTATTACGAACGCAGTGCCCAGGTTTTCGTCGATCCCCATGAAGACCCCCTCTCTCACCCCCTCGCCTATTATATCGACGAAAATGTCCCTCGGCTTTTTCTTGTCGTAGGGCATCTTCCGGAGTTCTGTGTAATGGCCAATCATTATATAGGCGTATGCGTCGGGCTCCTTCTCCGCGAACCCGAAGAAGGCCCGGACTGCTGCCGAGAGCCTTTCCGCGGGACCCGTGACGGACGATGCTTTTTCCAGGAGCTCGCCCCTGAACCCGTCCATATAGCGGGCAAAGAGCTTATAGGCCAGGTCCCCCTTGCTCTCGAAGTAGTTGTAAATGGAGCCTTCGGATACCCCCGCCTTTTTCGCTATATCCTTTGTCGTCGTACCCGCTATGCCCTTCCTGATAAAGAGCCCGAGCGCCGCGCTCTGGATCTTCTCGCCGGGGTCTATCGCTTTAGTACTCTTCTGGGTATCCATGTTATGAAATCCGAATCAATACGATATGCCTAATATTTCCGAAATCAACCGGATTCTCCGGCTTAAATCATCTTTACTCGTTCAGTGACGCAGCTTATTTTATAAGCTCGCCGAACCCGCCGAGCGCCTTTCCGTTTTTATAGAACGGGCTCGCGTTCATATCTTCCCCGCTCCCGAAGGCGGCAATATTGTAGCCCATGGGGGATTTGAGCTCGCCGTTCTGAAGATAAAGCGCCTTTCCCGCATCGAGCCACTCCCCGGTGTTATAGTCGCTTATATATATGGCGAGAGACTTCTCCCCGCGCCCCTCCGCATCTTTCAGGTCATCGGTCATGCACCCTATATCGTCGTATTTTTTAGCCTCGCCGCTCCCGGCGATGAACTGGGCGGCGAAACGCTTGTCGCTTATAATCATCCTGCACCTCTCGCATACGTCTTCCCCGTAATGGACGGCGTGAGGGCCCGTATCGATCTTGTCCCTGCAGGCGGTCAATCCCATGAGCACAAGCAGTATGAGCATGTATTTCATGATTCTTCCCTCCTCAATATGCTGAAAGTTATAAATGCGTATACGAACGGTATGATTGTCCAGAGCGCCATGACGGAGAGGAGTATGAATATCACCCCTTCCCTGCCGAACGTCCGGACGGCGTAGACGCCCACGGGGCCGAGTATCTCGAACCTCGGGCTAAGCACGAGCACGGAAGCTATCTTGAACACCTCCGCCGGGTTTAGAAGCGCAAGCGCGAATACCTGCTTTATTCCGAGGTCCATAGCGACGGCAGTGCCCATGATGCCGAGGTCTCCGAGGACGATAATAAGGAGCCAGAGGAAAACCGCGACGCCTATCGCCTTCGAAGCCCTTCCTGAATAGACGGAGACGACGAACCCCACGCTCAGTAAAGAAGCCGCCAGGAGCCCCGAAAGGAGCGCCGTCAATACGAATTCCGCCGCGTCACCGCTCCCGCCCCTGAGCGCTACCCCTATGCCGGCAAGCCCGAAACCGAGCGATATCGAGAAGCATATAGGGACGAGTATCCCCGAGAACTTCCCCACGAACACCTCGGCCTTGGTCACCGGGTGCGAGAGCAGGTACTGGAGGGTCCCGTTCTCCCTCTCCCCGGATATGCTTATCGACCCCGTTATGAGGGCAATGAGCGGC
>MFCJ01000118.1:9508-12976 GCA_001775255.1 Candidatus Dadabacteria bacterium RIFCSPHIGHO2_12_FULL_53_21 | reverse complement strand
ATCTCGTTCCTCCCGGGCGCGATTGAAAGTATGAGCACGGCGAGGACGGAAAAAGAGACCGTATACAGGACGAACCACCTGTTCCTGAGCGACTCCCTCGTCTCCTTCCCCGCAAGTATGAGTATATTCCTAATTTCCATCCCTGCCCGCTCCTTCGAGTATGTTTTCCATCGTCGGCTCCTCCACGCTGAACCCGAGGACGGGTATGTCCCTCGACATAAGCTCCCTGAGGGGATGGAGGCTGTCCCCACCCTTCACCTCGACGAGGAAGCCCCTGCCGTTCCTGCCGTGAACGATTATGCCTGCGCCCGCGAGCGCCGACGCCGCAAGTGCGGCGTACTCGTCCGGGACGGCGATGTTCATCTTCGTGCCTAACCCGAGCTTCTGCCTGAGCGCGTGCGGCTCCTCGTCCATGACGACCCTGCCGTCTTTCATCAGCACCGCCCTGTCGGCGAGATAATCCACTTCGTCCAATCTGTGCGAGGAAAAGATCACCGTCTTCCCGTTCTCCTTGTAATCCTTGATGAGTCCCAGGAATTCGGCGCGCGCGTGCGCGTCGAGGTTGGAAGTGGGCTCGTCAAGTATGAGGAACGTCGGTTCGGAAAGCAGCGCTATCGCGAAAGAGAGACGCTGCCTCATCCCTCCCGACAGCTCTGAAGCGTATTTTGAGGAATGCTCCGCGAGCCCCACTTTATCCAGTACCGATATCGAGCGCCCCTCGTCTACTTTCCTGAGCCGCGCGAAGAAACGGACGATGTCTAGCGTGCGCATATCGTAGAAAAGAGGCTCCTGCGGCAGGTATCCGATCAGCGACTTCGCCTCCTTTGGATGGTCTTTTACCCTGAGCCCGCCGACGGTAATATCCCCCGTATAGTCGAGTAGACCGAGTATGCATTTGATGAGCGTGCTCTTTCCGGCGCCGTTTGTTCCGAGGAGGGATACCGCTTGCCCCTTTTCAACCCGGAAGCTCGCCGAATCGACCGCTTTCAGCTTTCCGAAACTCTTGGTTACGTTTTTGATCTCTATCAATTCAGGCTCCCGTTCACCTTTTCATGACATATCCGTAAAAAATCAGGGGAAGCATCACCATGGAGAGAGACAGGAAAAGAAGCCCCGGCTGGAGCTCCCTTCCGCCCGCCCTGAGTTCGGACGGTATCCCCGAGCGGACTCTCGGATAGTCGTCCGTAAGCTTGGGCTCGGGCTTGATCACGGGAAACGCCAGGGACGCGAGCTCTATCGCCTTCGCTACAGGGCTGAACACGAAAATCCTGAGCTCGGGCTTCGCGTCTATAAGGCTCTCGAAGAGGCTCTCGGACGTGTAGGGTATCTCACCTATCCCGTCCCCGTTCTCGTCGTACCCTACGTAATCGCTCCAGTAATTCCCGCTCCCGCCGCTCGACCATTCGTTCCCCGCCAGCTGTCCCCCTCCCCTGACCTCCACCTGCTCGTCGTTGTCCACGAAGCTGTTCTCATGGAACGCGTTCCGCCTTATGGAAGGCATGAACGAAACGCCTATGTCGTTGAACGCTATCACGTTGTCGCTTATCTTGTTCCACGAATCGACCAGGTAGGGCGAGTTGTCGAGAAAGATACCGACGCGGTTGTCCATGATAAGGTTGTCCCTCGCTACCACGTCGTCGAGGTCCTTGAACCCTATGCCGTACCCCGTGCCGACGCCCCGGTTATTTATGAACCTGTTCCCGTAGAACTGTATATCCACGCTGTACATGAGGAACCCGCCGACGTAGTTGTTCCTGAATACGTTGTCCTCGAATTTGTTATGATTGCTCGACATGTAATGGAGCCCGTATCTGCCTTCCTCGACGACGTTCCCCTTGATGAGCGTATCGCTCGACCACCAGATTACGAGGTCCCTGATTACCGATATATCGTTGTCGATTATTTTAGTCCCGGAGCTGTACCAGAGGCGTATGCCGTCCCCCCTCTCGGTCATCTGGACGTCCTTCCCCCTTATCGTGTTGCCGCGGATGACGGTATGGGGAGAGTTTTTGATGTATATGCCGAACAGCACGTCCGTCAGGCGGTTCCCTTCGATGAGCGTCCCCCCGGCCGTATCGAGAAGTATCCCGGTATCCTCGTTCGAGAGGCGCGAACCCGACCCCGTCACGGTAAACCCCCTGAGTACGGAGCCAGGGGCTTTTATCTCGATTACCGTCCCTGACCCCCCGCCGTCTATCACCGGGTTATTCACGCCCGTCAGGTTAAGCGTCTTATCCACGACGATGCGCTCGTGATAAACGCCCCCCTCGACGCTTATGGTGTCGCCGGGGGAGGCCGAATTTACCGCTTCAGTGACCGATTTTATGGGACCGTTCGGGGAGACGCGTATCGTCGTTCCGAATGCCGGTACGACGGAAGCCCCGGAAAGGGTAAGAACGGCTATTGCATATACATAGAGAAAGAAGCATTTGGTCACGGTTCACCCTGTATTTATTCCTTCCTTAACTGCCGCCGGAGTCGATCAGCAGCGGCTTGTAAGCCCTCCTGTGGAAATAGAGGCCGACCAGTATGAGAACGGACGCAGCGATAGACATGTATAGGCCAACCTCCCACGTCGCCACCGTCGCGAATTGTGCGATCTTCCCCTCGCCCAGCAGGGGCGGGACAAACGGCTTTATAGCCCCGCTCAGAGGGGCCCTCTTGTCGAGGTTCATCCCGAAGCTCCGCATCCAGAAATAGAGGTCCCCGAGGAAGAACGCCGGGTACATCACGGCCGGTATGCAGAGGAAGAGCGCGAACGGGCTGTGCACGTAAACGGCTCCCGCTATAAGGAGCGCGAGGCCGATTATAATAAAGATGCTGAGCGTGCGCTCCAGCACCGCGGCCTCGCCTAAGGGCTTCATACCTATATAGTGGTTGAGCCCGTCTATCTCCTGGACGTCCCCGGTAAGCCTGTTCACGTACATAGTTGCCGCGAGGCCCTGCGGGTACTGGGGCGCGATGAGCGTTATCTTCCAGTACGGAAGAAATATCGAGATGAAGAGCAGCACAGCGGCCGCGACGAGCACGAGCGAGGGTATGAGGAACCTCTTCCTCTCCTTCTCCCACAGCTCCTTCGGTATCCGCGGCCCGAATATCAATTCATTTTCTTTCATTTTTAGCCCTCCGGGCTTGATTAACGATTTTCTATAACGGCCGGTAATCCGTACGGGAGATTTATAATGATATTATAAACCGCCCAGTATGCTTTTCGCGTTCAGGCCCGCCGTCGCGGCCTTCACGTAGTACTGCCACGACATGTTGTACTCATTCGTAGCCTTCTCGTAGTCTTCCCTGGTCATGGCTTCGTCCGCGGCGGCCATATTCTTGTCGCCCTCTCCGAGCCAAGCGACCGCGTCCTCTATCAGTCCCTTCACGTCGGCGTTGCCCTTGTCCCCGGTCTTTCCGAGCTCATCGGCGACGCCCACCACTACTACCCTGGTGTCCTTGGCCTGCTTCTGCCAGGAC
>MFCJ01000118.1:0-9502 GCA_001775255.1 Candidatus Dadabacteria bacterium RIFCSPHIGHO2_12_FULL_53_21 | reverse complement strand
CTGTCCTTCCACGCGGAGGGGTCCGCTGCCGGCGAGGACCCGGCCGTCATAAACAGAACGCCCAACAGAACGATTGCGACATATGAAATTCTTATATTCAGCATACTCATTTTCATTACCCCCTTTTTCAGATTCTAGCCTTTACACAGAGGACGCCCCTTCCATCACTTTCCGTGACAAAAGATCCGGAAGAGACGCCCTCCGAATTTCATGACTTCGGTTGTTTCGGCTGCACGAGGAGATAACCCATCATCTCCAGGTGAAGCGCCGAGCAGAATTCGGTGCAGTAGAACGGGTAGACGCCCGGCTTGTCCGCGGTGAACTCCACAGTGCTGCTTTCACCGGGCTCGAGGCTCAGGTTCACGTTGTAGCCGTCGATTGCGAACCCGTGTGTCGCGTCCCTCGCACGCTCCACGTTCGTGAGGTGCATGATGACCTTGTCGCCTTCCTTAACCGATATATGCTCCGGGTTGAAGTGGCTCCTTATTACGGACATCCATACCTCCACGGTATCCCCGTTGCGCACGATCCTTTCGTTGCCTACTGATGCCGCCTCGGGGTCGACGCTCATGGTCATCGGATTGAATCCGACTTCAGGGTAAACGATCCACGGTTTCAGCTTGTCAGCCTTTATCATCTGCACGTAGTGAGGCTCGCCCACTCCTATGGGCATGTCGTAGAGGAGCTGCATATTCTTCCCGCTAATGTCGATTAGCTGGAAGTTCTGCGGATGGAGCGGTCCAACCGGCAGGAACCTGTCTATGGACCACTTGTTCAAGGCGACGCAGTATTTCCCGTCCGGGGCCACGGTATCGCCTTCGGCGCACACTACGTGGCCGATGTTGTACTGTACCGGCATCTTCTCGACTACAGTCCAGGCGTCCGGGCCGTCGTAATCGGGGGGCCCGAGCTTCCACTTGGCGAGTGTGCTCTCCACGAACACGCTCGTATAAGCGTTGCCCGCGTTGTCGAACTGCGTATGGAGAGGGCCTAATCCTATCTCGACCTGCTTCTCCATTACGTCGCTGAAGTTGAGTATCGGGACGCCGAAAGCGTCCTTGCCCTCTACCTTGTTATTTTTAATTGCGTCCATTATCTTCTCGAACGAGTAGACCGTGGCGTGAGTGTCGAGCTTGCCGGACGCGACTATGAAATTGCCGTTGGGAGAGACGTCCACTCCGTGCGGGCTCTTGGGCACGGTCATGAAGTAAAGGAGCCCTTCCGCGATAGCGGTATCGAGGGGGATGATGCTCATCCCGTTCAACTTTTTGGCCTTACCCTGTTTATAGACTTCCTCGGCCTTCTTCCAGTTGAATACGTGGAGATAGTCGGCCTCCTTCTGCGATATGCCCGCTTCATAGGGCGGGTTACCCTCGTTTATTCCGCCTGTAGCCATCTCTGAATTGATGGAGTTGCAGAACGCCCAGCCCTCGCTCACCTTCTTCCCGGCGTCGCAGAGGTCCTGCCAGTACGGCGGAAGCTCTATCGAGAACGACTGGGATTCGTCTATCCTGCCCTTCTCCCTGTCGAACTTGTGGAAAGTGATGAGTCCCCTGTACTTTTCCTTGTACTCGTCCATGCCGGCGTACTCGTCGAACGGGAGGGGGGCCGAGTATTGAGTCGTTTCGATAACGTACTCGGTGTTCGGCGTCACGAAGCTCGCTCCGTGATCCGAAATCGTATTGGGGTTTTTGATAATCTGCTTCGTTTCGAAATCCCGCAGGTCTATGACTGCGACCCTGGCGTTCGCCTTGTCGTTAACGAAGAGGAACTGACCGTCGTAGTCCCCGTTCGTCTCGCTGAGCGATGGGTGGTGGACGTCGGCCCACGTGAGTTTCTTATTTATTCCGCGAGGCATGTCGCCCTGTGAAAGAATCTCTTGCGATTCGAGAGACCCGGTAGCCCATCCCTGCCAGGGCTCCGGCGTGAAAACGGCTATCGCCTTCAGAAGCCTCATGGATGGGACCCCGATCACGAATACCTGACCTGAATGCCCGCCTGACGCGAACATTACGTAGTCGTCATACTTGCCCGAAGGTATATAAGTCTTGAGGGCCGCAATTACGTCCTTGGGCGAGAGCCCCCTCGCGACAGCAATCTCCTCGACGCTTGCGGGTATATCCACTGCCGCTGTCCCCTGATCACCCGCCTCCTTCTCCGAGCCCGAATTCTTACAGCTCGTGAAACAGACCGGCGCCATCGCAAGGAGAAAAACAGGCAGTAACGCTAATAATCTCTTAATTCCTTTCATTTCTACACACCTCCTCAGATGTATTGGATGAATGATTTATTCACTTACTTTTTAATGGAATCCTCGTATTCGAAATAATCGATAAGGACGTCGATCTCCTCATCATTGAGCCCCAGGTTCGGCATCGGAACCATATATACACCGAGCATCTCCTTCGCAATCGGGTCCGTCATGATCATCGTGTCGGGCGATTTGAGCCACTTCTTCAGCCACTCCTCGTCCCTCCTCTTCGTAACGCCCAGAAGATCGGGCCCGGTGATCTTGCCCTTCCCTATCGAATGGCACGCCGCACATCCCCGCTCCTGGAATAACTTTTTACCCTGCTCCGCCTCCCCCTGATCCCCGCGGGAAACGGGTATAAACGAATTGAAGCTCAAAAGGACGAACATAAAAGTCAACACGATCCTGAACAGGGATGAGATAATATTTTTTTCAGACATTTAAAACCTCCTTTTGCAATCTCTGTTATGAAAGTTAAATGCCAGTCGTAATTGCCCGCAACTATTGTGTTTATCAAACCCGCCCGTGTCGAGTGTCCGAAAATAGTACAAAAAAAATGAGTGTGCGCTCACTCAGCGGACAAACGTCATACGTATGGTTCTCGCTTCCGACGCGGACGGTCCACGCAGCATCGTGAAAGCCCCGTGGGGAATAGTTATGGATTTTCGGGACTCGAAGAAGAGGGTCGGCGAGATCGAGCGGGGGATTCTGAAATTGCTGTCCTTATCGAGAGACGAGATGAGCACGCTCGGCGGGGAAGCCAGCGCCGCTTCCCTGCAATACATCTGGAAAAAATGCGCGGAGTTACACGCCGAGGCACTCCGGGAGGCCGTAATGCTGGCTGCAGCTAACGGTAATAATGCCGGATAACGAAAATACGGATATGGGTTCGACTATGCTTTACTCCGACAGGTTGACTGATGGATGCCTGTGGTTACTATACTCAGTTACCGGGAAGATGATCATGCCGGAACTCCGTCAGAGCCGGTTATGCAATCGCAGCGAAACCCTGATTCTCATGGCCATACACGGAGCAAAGAAACCCGATGTACTGCTTCTATCTGTAAACTACCCCGCTATCGATTCGGAGAAGGACGGCGCGTGCGGCTATATAGTCAATGCCGCTAAAGCGCTCATAGAAGTAACCGGGTGGCATGTCAGGGTAATCGCCCTACGCTTCGGCGGGCAGAAAACGTACGAAGAAAACGACCGCATATCGATACACCGGCTGGAGCTTCCAGGAAAAAAGAATTACCGCTACGATTCAGACGGAGCCGTAGACGTTCCGACATTCACGCACGATTTCGAGTCGGCCGTCTCAACGCTCGCGAGGGGCGCCTCCGAGTCAGCGGCCGCGACAGGTCATCGGGTGCCAGTCTTGTGTCACAACTGTGAAACCGCCAATGCAGCGGCCGGACTTGGAAACTCGGGCTATCCGGTCGTATACGTCGTGCATTACCTTTCGGCGCACGAGCTGATGTTCCGTTTCGAGGCCGCCGAAGATCCGTTGAGAGACAGCGTCGCCGGTCTCACCCTATCCTCCGCGGCGGGCATGTTTTGTCCACGAAAGTACCGCCCTGCACTAGTCAGGACCCTAACGCTGGGCGCATCGGTGCTATCCGATATACCGCTCCCCCGGTCGCTGGAATTATTGTACAGGCTTCGGAAAGAAGCCCTTTTAATGAATAAGGCGCATCTCATCGTTGCTATGAGCCCGAGCTCCGCCTCGTCTATAGCGGAGTTTTACCCGGCTGCGCGGAATAAGTTGAGGGTCGCCGCCGCGGGCCCTCCTGCTCCGGCCTCACGCTCGTATTGGCCTTTCCCCGGCGGCAGCGGGCGGCTGCGGCTGGTAATGGTATCGAGACCCGTGCCCTGGAAAGGATGGCACTACGTAGCGGAGGCGCTCAAAAATCTCGAAAAAACCAGCCCCGAACTGGCAGGCAAATTGGAATTCGCCGCTATTGGGGGCCTTGAGGAGTTTGGCGGTGCCTATGGAAGGCGGAACAGTCTCGAGCTGGACGGGTTAAGGAAAGTCTCATTCGCAAATTTAGGCGACCTCCCCCACCCGGAGGTGATGGAAGTCATGTCCGCGGCGGACGCGCTCGTTCTGCCCTCGGTATTCGAAACCTTCGGACTCGTGACTCTAGAAGCAATGGCAAACGGCTGCATGGTTCTCGCTTCCGACGCGGACGGCCCCAGGGATGTCGTAAAAGCGCCGTGGGGAATAATTATGGATTTTCAGGACCCGAAAAAGAGGGTAAGCGAAATAGAGCGCGGTATTCTGAAATTACTTTCCTTATCGAGAGACGAGATGAGCACGCTCGGCGGGGAAGCCCGCGCCGCTTCCCTGCAATACAGCTGGAAAAAATGCGCGGAGGCACACGCGGCCATACTCGAGGAAGCCCGCTTGCTGGCCGCAGGGGGAGGATGACACTCCTGCATCCGCAGGTGTAAAATTCCTGCAGATAACAAATACCGTCGAGATGATACCCGTAAAAGATAAAATTACCGACGTCCTGCTCATCACGGTGAATTTTCCCACCACGGCCACGAATAAGGACGGAATGGGGAACTATACGGCAAACGCCGCGCAGTACCTGATGGAGGAAACGGGTTGGAACATACACGCAATCGCTTTCAGGTTTTCAGGCCAGGAGCCGTTCGAGGAGAGCTGCGGATTGACTGTAGAACGTATCGACCCGCCCCGCGGCATACTCCACTACGACGAGTTGTATAATCCGCACAATTTCAGAATCGCCGCCTCTTATCTGGCTGCTTCTGCACAGCGGGCCGCATCAGGCATGCGGGGAAAAACTGCGGCGTGGTGTCACGGCTATGAAACGGGGATGGCCTCCAGAGTGCTGGCCGAAGCCGGTTTTCACGTCGCCGGTGTCGTTCACTACCTTATCGCTCAGGATCTGCTCAATCGTTTCGAGAAAGCGGACGACCAAATGAGGAAGGACATGGATGAAGACACGTTTTCTTCAATCGCCGGGCGAATTATTCCCGCGAAACTGCGCCCGGCTTTTATACGCTTATTATCAGTGAGCGCTCCCCTACTCTGCAAATTGCCTGTGCCTGACAGGCTGGAACTGCTGTATAAGCTCGAACAAGAGTCACTGCTTATGAAGTCTTCGAGGCGGATCGTCGCTGTGAGTCCGGGCTTCGGCGCCACGATAGTCCGGTTTTATCCCGGCGTGAGGAATAAGATAGAGGCATGTGTCGCGGGCTCGCCTTCCCCCGCATCCGGGTCAGACTGGCCCTTTCCCCTCCGGGACGACCGGCTCAGGCTGGTCATGGTGGGGAGACCTGTGCCGCAGAAGGGATGGGACTACGTCGCGGAAGCGCTCGGAAGATTGGAGTCGAGCAGGCCGGACGAGGCGGCCAGGGTGGAGTTTGCCGTTATAGGGGGGCTCGGAGACTGGGGAGGCGATTATAGCAACCGGATTTATCAGAACTTCCTCGGCCTTAAGAAGGTATCTCTGGCGAAGCTCGGAGAGATCCCCAATGACGCGGTCATGCGTGTTATGGCGTCGGCCGACGCGCTGCTGCTGCCGTCGACATTCGAGCCGTTCGGGCTCGTGATGCTCGAAGCAATGGCGTCCGGGTGCATGGTCCTATCGTCCGACTGCGACGGGCCGCGCGGCGTCGTTAGGCCCCCCTGGGGGATACTCATGCCCTTTCGGAACCCGAGGGAGAGGGTGGCCGAGCTCGAGGCGGGGATTAATAAATTACTCTCCTTAACCAGAGCAGAGCTGGAGGAGCGGGGCGGGGCGGCCCGCGAAGCGGCCGCCGGATACAGCTGGCGCGATTGCGCCCGAATCCATGCCGAAGCCCTTCGGAACGGGCAGGGATAGAAATCACGCGCGGCCCCGGACCTCCCGCCGTACTAAATAGTGTATTATTGGTGGAATATTGAGCGTCCCGAACTTTGCACGAAAAGAGTTCATCCTTAATCTCATAAGACCGTACTGGCTCATTATAGCTTTCCTGATAGCCGCGTCGTTCCTCGCTTCCGCATTCGAAGGTTTTTCTATCGGTATGCTCGTCCCCTTCCTGAGCTCGATACAGGGAATAGAGGACTATAGCGTCTTCCCCAGGCCCATCCAGCTGATTATAAAATATTTCGACAGATACACACCGGGCACTCAAATACTGTTTGCGATCGGACTCGCCATCACGGGCGTTCTGCTCAAGAATCTATTCCTTGCCGTATCGATAAAACTGGGGTTCTGGCTATCGGGCAAACTCACCGCGGAATTGAGGTCCCGGGCTGCCGACACCCTCCTCGACGTGGGCCTGGGATTCTACGACGAATCCAGAACCGGCCACCTGACGGAGTACGTCATCGGGCATACGCACAGGCTCGGCCGGCTGTTCGAAGCCGCGGCCTATCTGATCGTCAACTGCATCAATTTTATCGTCCTTTTCGCGCTGCTCTTCCTATTATCATGGAAGCTGACCTTGATAGCGATAGCCCTTACGGGTTTCATAGCGGTGCTGCTTTCCGGATATATAAATACGTTGTCCCGTTTAAGCAAGACCGCCGCCGAAGACGCGAGGGAATTCTCGGGGACCCTCCATGAAACCATAACCGGAATACGTCTCATCAAGTCCCTGGTGAAAGAAAAGATAATGGGTTCACTGATCAAGTCGAGGATAGAGAAAGTCAGGCAGGACGAATACGAATTGAATTACAAGACCGACATGACGCATATCTATACGGAGATGCTGGGGGTAGTGGTCATCACCGTAATATTCCTGATAGGCCTTATGAAATATAACATCAGCAATAAAGTGCTGATCACGCAATTGATCCCGTTTATATACATCATCAACAGGCTTCTCTACATACTCAAGACGATGAACCATATCAAGGGCAATATCGTGAGCGGTCTGCCCTACATCGACCTCATATTCGACCTCGTGCGTAAAGACAATAAACCCTTCATCACGGACGGCCAAACCCCGTTCACGGGTTTGGAGAAGGGTATAGATTTCAGCTCTGTAACGTTCGCCTATAATACCGACTCCAGCCCGGTGCTGGAGGGGGCGAGTTTTCACATTCCCAGGGGTAGAACGACGGCTTTCGTAGGCGAGTCGGGGGCAGGGAAATCGACGGTCATAAACCTCCTCCTGAGATTCTATGAGCCTCAGGGCGGGGAAATCCTGATAGACGGCGCGCCGATTCACAGCTTCAGCATAGATTCATACAGGGAAAGAATAGGCATCGTGAGTCAGGACACCTTTATATTCAACGACTCCGTAAGGTCGAATATTGCATTCGGGGCCCTCGGGACGCCAACCGAAGAAGAGATCGTCGAAGCCGCGAGAAAAGCCGGAGCGCACGAGTTCATAGAAGGCCTGCCCTCGGGTTACGACACCATCCTCGGGGACAGGGGGGTGAAGCTGTCCGGGGGAGAGAGGCAGAGGATATCCATAGCGAGGGCGATATTGAGAAACCCGGAGATACTCATACTCGACGAAGCCACCAGCTCGCTCGACACGAGGACCGAGATACTGATACACCGGGCGATATCGGAGCTGAGTCTTAACAAGACGGTCGTGATAATCGCGCACAGGCTTTCGACCGTGAAGTCAGCCGACCGGATAGTCGTCCTCAAAAACGGCCGCGTCGCAGAGACAGGGAGCGAAGCCGACCTTATCGGGAGAAAGGGCGAATACTACAATCTTGCGAAGGGTCAGAATTGATATTACATGCCGGAGGCGCACTGTAAGCGCGCGGCTTCAGGCGGCGGTTTATCGGTTCAGCCGAATAACTTTTTTGCTTTTTTAATCGCCTCGACGGCGAGGTCTATCTCTTCTTTGGTGTTGTAGAGGTAGAAGCTCATGCGGACTGCGTAGTCCATGCCGAGATCGGCCATGAGTGGCTGGGCGCAGTGGTGGCCGGAGCGTACCGCTATCCCCTCTTCGTCGAGCACCCCCGCGACGTCGTGCGGGTGTACGCCTTCGACGTTAAATGATATTACCCCTACCCTCTCTCCGCCCCCGTGACCGTATATCTTTATCCACTCGTGCTCGGAGAGCCTTCCGAGCGCATGCCCGAGGAGCTCGTCCTCGTAAGCCGCTACGTTTTCGAGACCGAGCGCGGTAATGTAATCGACTGCCGCGCCTAAGGCTATAGCCCCGCCGATGTCAGGCGTGCCCGCCTCGAACTTCCAGGGGATCTCGTTCCATGTGGAGCGCTCCATCGTAACCTTTTCTATCATGTCCCCGCCGTAGAGGAAGGGCTCCATACTTTCGAGGAGCTCCGGCTTCCCGTAGAGGAAACCCGTGCCGGTGGGGCCCATCATCTTGTGCCCCGACGCAGCCAGGAAATCACAGCCTATATCCGAGACGTCTACCGGCATGTGGGGGACGGACTGCGCCGCGTCCACGAGAACGAGCGCGCCTGTCCTGTGCGCCGCGTCCGATATACGCTTCACGGGGTTTATGGTGCCGAGCACGTTAGACGCGTGCACGACGCTCACGAGCTTCGTCCTCTCCGTGATCAGCCCCGCGAGGCCGTCGAGGTCGAGCTCGCCGCTCCTGCCGACGCGAACGTAATTGAGCCTTATCCCTATCCTGTCCCGGAGCATCTGCCACGGGACGATGTTCGAGTGGTGCTCCATGAGGGTTATAAGCACCTCGTCGTCTTTTTTCAAATTCCTCAACCCCCACGCGTAGGCGACGAGGTTTATAGACTCCGTGGCGTTTCTCGTGAATACGATGCTCCGCCAGTCGGGTGCCCCTATCAGGCGGGCCGCCTTCTCGTGCGCTTCTTCGTACATGAGCGTGGATTCGTAGCTGAGCGTGTGAACGCCCCTGTGTATGTTCGAGTTATGGGTCTCGTAGAAATTCCTTAATGTGTCTATGACAACGTTAGGCTTCTGGGTCGTAGCCGCGTTGTCGAGGTAGACGAGCGGCTTTCCGTGGACCCGGCGCTTGAGGATAGGGAAGTCCTCTCTCAGCTTGAAGGGGTCGAAATCAGTCTTATTTCGAGCGGCTCTTTCCATATGGTTTCACAAAATTATACCGGGCCGGGGGTAAACAAGCTTAGGGCTCAATTTTAGCGAGGAGCGCTTTTTTCAAGACCTTCACGCCGAGGAGAGCGCATTTGAACCTCACGGGCGAAATAGGCTTACCGAGCGCCGAGAGCATTTCCTCGTCTTTCAGCGACAGGATTTCTCCGACTGATTTCCCCTTCACGCTCTCCGTGAGTATGGAAACCGAGGCCTGGCTTATCGCGCA
>MFCJ01000117.1:18382-19548 GCA_001775255.1 Candidatus Dadabacteria bacterium RIFCSPHIGHO2_12_FULL_53_21 | reverse complement strand
CATATGGCTCTGGGGACAGGGAGTGGCGCCCGATATGCCGTCCTTCGAGGAGCTCTACGGTCTCACGGGCTCGGTCATTTCGGCGGTAGACCTGGTAAAGGGGATCGGGCACTACGCGAAGCTGAAGGTGATAGACGTTCCCGGGGCGACGGGATATCTGGATACGAACTACGAAGGCAAGGTCGATTACGCTCTGAATTCGTTAGAAGAAGTCGACCTGACCATGATACATATAGAATCCACGGACGAGACGGGTCACGTCGGGAAGGCGGAGCTCAAGATTCAGGCGATAGAGGACTTCGACGGGCGCGTTGTAGGACGCGTGCTCGAAGGGATAAAGAGGTTCGGGGACTACAGGATACTCGTCATGTCGGACCATCCGACGCCCATAGACCTGAGGACGCACGTGAACGAGCCTGTGCCCTTCGCGATATACAGCTCGGAAGACGAGAGCGTAAAGAACGACTCGTTCGTCTATACGGAAAAATCGGCGAGTACTTCCCCCGTATTCATATCCGAAGGGTGGAAGCTGCTTGGGATGCTGGTAGGAAAAGAGATTTAAAAAACTTTCCGATAATACTTCTCAAACACCTGCTGCAAGTTATAGGGATATTCCGTTCCGGGCTCAACACGGATACAGGGAAAACTCCATTAATACGGGAACGTGTACACGGAGAATCCATATTGTTTGACAGGGGGTTATCCTCTGTGAAATAATGGGAATAGAAATGCAGTGTGCATGGGATGGGGTAAATATTACCGTCGAATACCGTTTCCGGAAGGTACGAATATGAATACGGATACTAAGAAAAAACTGCGCTTCGGTTTGTGGTACGACTTTCGTAATCCCCCTCAGTGGAGACGTCCCTACACGGACATCTACGGTGAGGTATTTGATCAGATAGTCTGGGCGGAGCAGCATGGCTTCGGCGACGTCTGGCTCCAGGAACACCACTTCCACGAGGACGGTTTCTCGTCGTCGGTGCTGCCGATTGCCGCGGCCATCGCGGCGCGGACCAAGACGATTCGTATCGGTACTGCTGTACTGCTTTTACCCCTTCACAATCCCGTCCGCGTAGCGGAGGACGGGGCCACGATCGACATCATATCGGAAGGCCGCTTCCAGCTCGGTGTAGGAAACGGTTATAAGGTCGAAGAGTTCGAGA
>MFCJ01000117.1:18156-18314 GCA_001775255.1 Candidatus Dadabacteria bacterium RIFCSPHIGHO2_12_FULL_53_21 | reverse complement strand
TGGGAGGGTGAGACACTCACCTTCAAGGGCAAATATTATCAGGTCAATAACGCCAAACTCGCCCCCGAGCCCGTACAGAAACCCCGCCCGCCGTTATTGGTGGGAGGATTCAGCCCCGCCGGGGTCAGGCGCGCGGCGAAATACGGGGACGGGTTTCT
>MFCJ01000117.1:17513-18092 GCA_001775255.1 Candidatus Dadabacteria bacterium RIFCSPHIGHO2_12_FULL_53_21 | reverse complement strand
CCGATAAATAATCAGTGGCTCTGCGGAGGGTATTTCTGGTTAATTCCTTCGACCGATCCCGAGAAGACATGGCACGAAGCCGTTGAGCATGTGCTTTATCAACTGAACGGTTACGCGGCATGGTTTGAAAAGGCCGGGATGCCTTTACTGCCACATATCCGGGATGCAGAACACCTCCGGGAGCTGGGCATTTTTAACGTGGTGGACGTCGATACCTGTATCGCAATGATTCGCGCCTATGTGAAAGAGGTGCCGCTGACTCACTTCTACTCCTTCACGGTTCCCCCCGGCCTCCCGGCGAGCTGGGTGCAGCCGCACCTGGAACTGTTCGCCAGCAAAGTAATACCGGCGTTTCGTTAGCGTAAACGGGCGGCGAGTCGCCGCGGACAATCGAAATTACCGTGGTTGCTGATTTTGGCTCAGGAGGTTGGGAAGAGTCGTATACGAGCGCAGGTTCTGCGCTGAAGGACTAACAGGTTTATAAAATTAATGACCCCCATCCTGACCTCCCCCCCTAGAGGGGGGAAGTAAATTGAAATTAGGCTGAGGAGGAAGGGAGGGGTCATATATGAGCACACA
>MFCJ01000117.1:2246-17475 GCA_001775255.1 Candidatus Dadabacteria bacterium RIFCSPHIGHO2_12_FULL_53_21 | reverse complement strand
ATCACACATTGTGTGTGTCGCGCTTCACCTCTTCCCAGAGCTCGTCCATCTCCGCAAGCGATAACTCGGAGAGCTCTTTGCCGCGCGATTCGGCCTTGTCCTCTATCCTTCCGAACCTCTCGATAAAGCCGTCGATCGCCTTATGGGCGGCGCCCTCCGCGTCTATCTTCAAATGCCTCCCGAGGTTGACGAGAGAAAAAACGAGGTCCCCCCACTCTTTCTCGATCCCTGCAGCGTCTGCGTTTTTCATTTCTTCCTCGAGCTCCGACAGCTCCTCTCTCACCTTGGCTATGACCTCGTCAGCGCCGCTCCAGTCGAAGCCCACCTGGGACGCCTTCTCCCCGACCCTCTGCGCCCTGAGAAGGGAAGGCATAGTGCGGGGGATGTAGAGGAGCCTCCTCTTCCTCGATTTCTCCTTGAGCTTCTGGGAATGCCATCTCTTCACGGCCTCTTCGGCGTTTGAGGCCTTCTCCTCGCCGAACACGTGGGGGTGCCTCCTCACGAGCTTGTTGTGGAGCCTGTCGATAACGTCGTATATGCCGAAACCCCCGTCCTCTTCGGCGATCCGGGAAGCGAAAAGCACCTCGAATAAAAGGTCGCCGAGCTCCTCGGCGAGCTCGTCCCTGTCCCCGGATTCGATCGCCTGGATAACCTCATAAGCTTCCTCGATTATATATGATTTCAATGTGTCTAGGGTCTGCTCCCTGTCCCAGGGACAGCCCTCGGGGCTCCGCAGGTGAATCGATAAATTTACCAAGTCCTCAAAAGACTTCTTCATAATCTCTCCTTTATCGTACATAATTGAAAGTGAAATAATTAACGATTAACGATTGGCGATAACATTAAAATTGAACTACCTAATGAGCATACATAATGAGTATTATTTATCATTACCGCGAATTTAATATGACCGAAAGGACAGGTAACGCGAAAGGCTCGATCTTATTCAATGCGAAAGAATATATTATTAATTCGCACGGCGAGGACGTGTGGAAGAAGATTATAAGCAATCTTCCCGACTCTGATACGGAGATATTAGAAAGCGATCTGATACATACGGAATGGTACCCCGCGCCGCTGCTTAACCGACTGCTCAATACGTACGACATGGTGCACGGAAACGGGGACTTCTTATCGGTCATACCGGTTGCCGAATATGTAGCCAGAAAGGACCTGGGCCCGATGCTGGAGTCCCTCGTGAATTTAAAAACGCCGCCTGTGATACTGAAGAGCGCGCCGTCATTATGGAGCAGGTATTTCGACAGCGGTATTATGGAACTGGAGCTGCTCGATCTGGAGAAAAGATTTTCAGTGCTCTACCTCGACGAAATAGCGGATGAAGACAGTGCGTCCGGCGTTGCCGTCTGTAATTTCGCAGTCCCGGAATGGTTTAAAACGGGACTGACAATGGCGGGGGCCAAATCAGCGGAAATCGTTCAGACATGCTGCCGTTACAAGAACTCGGACGTATGCAGGTTCGAGGTATGGTGGGAATAGTCTCTAATTTGCGATTGCGGGTGGAATGTTATATCTTCGCTAACAGATTTTTCGGATACCTGGTCAGGTTGGTGCAGCCGTTCTTCTCCACGACCACGACGTCTTCGATCCTGACGCCGCCGGTCTTCTCGTAATAAAGCCCCGGCTCCACAGTTATCACATTCCCGGCCTCGAGAACCTCGTCGCCGAGACTGATCCGCGGCGGCTCGTGGATCTCAAGCCCGAGACCGTGTCCCGTGGAATGTATGAAGCCCTGGGCCTTGCCCCTTATCACCCCCGTCTCGAACCCCCGGCTTCTGAAATAGTCTACCACCGCCGAGTGGATGTCTTTTACCCTGACGCCGGCCTTAACCATTCCTATTGCGAGCTTCTGGCCCCTGAGTACGGTGTCGTACATCTTTACAAGCCCGGGTGAGGGCTCGCCCCTGACGACCGTCCTCGTCATATCGCCGAAGTAGCCGCTCGCCTGCGACCTGGGGAATATATCGATGACGACAGGCTTATCGGCATAGATCGGGCCTTCGCCCCTGTGATGGGGCATGGACGAATGCGCCCCGCACGCTACGATCGTATGCGAAGCCGTTAAACCCTTCTTCGAGAGCCCGGCGTTTATCTCTCCCTTCATCCTCTCAGAAGTGAGCAGGCTGCCGTTTAAATAGAGCCTGTTCCTGCGAATCTCGGAAGAGGCGACCATTTTTACCGCCAGGTCCATGGCCCTGACGGTTTCTTTCATGGAGTCCCTTATCATCCCGATTTCCCGGGGCGTCTTCCTGAGTCTTTCTTTGAAAAAGGGCTCCTCGTCCCTCGGTATGACTTTGTAGCCTCTCTCTCTCAGCCCGTCCGCGTATTTTACCGAAAATCTGCCGGGGACAATGACCTTTTTGATTTTCAGATCTCTGAGGACCAGATCCACGACGTCAAGGAGCTTCACTTTCTTAACCTTTTGAGCAAGCAATCTCTTCTGGTACTCGGTTAATGAGAGGACCCGATCGACGGAGGCCTCTTTCCTGCCCCTGTCTATTTCGAGGTCGCTCAACACGAGTATTTTCTTCCCCTGATGCTCTATATAAATAACCGGGTCGGGAACAAAAAAGCCGGTCCTGTAATATAGATCGGCGTTATCCTCGCTCGTGTCTATAATAAGATACGTATCTTTTTTCATTGAATTGACACTATACCTCAAGGCTAATCCATATCAAGTGAAATAGTAAGCGAGGCCGTCCTCGCAGAATGGTTTACGGATGAATCGCGTGAGCTTTATTATAATCCTCCGGGTGCGTGTTATAATTATGTGCGGCGATTGGGGAAATAAATTAAAAACAGAAGAGGGGTTATGATGAGCTACAAAAATACTTCTATATTGCCGGCTCTTTTAGTAATAATCTGTTTACTGACCGCGGGCGGGGTTGTCTCCCTCGCTCAGAACGGAGGGGAGGCCAAGACAATCTCTCTCGACCAGATTTGCGAGCTATATCTGGATTACCCGATGACAGCAGACGAGATGTATCACGATAAGACGGTGAAAACCGCGGTCGAGGTCTCGGTCGTGAGGAAGATTCCTTTAATGTGCGCGGGATTCCCGGAAGGGAGCTTTACAATGGAAATCGTTACGAAACACGGGCCGATACTCGAATGCTACTGCAACCCGCCAACTTCTATAAGCACCCTCGAAAATACGCCCCGGGGGAGCAGCCTGACAGTCACGGGCACGTACAAGTCGATGTCGGGATCTTTCTCCCAGAGTGATAGCGAGGAAGAACAGTGCAAGGTCACAATGCATAACTGCAGCCTGAAATAACGATGCAGACGGCGTTTAAATTTATATATATTCTGTCGGTATGTTTCTGGATAGGGAGCATATTCTTCTTTTCGTTCTTCGCCGCCCCGAGCATTTTTAAAGTGCTTCCGAGGGAAACGGCTGGAAACGTTGTATCCGATATATTCCCGAAATACTACCTCGTCGCATATATATGCGGTGGGGCCGCGATCATCACCGCAATACTCCTCCGGATATTCTATGAGAATAAGCCGGGCATATTGTTCGGGGTCAGGCTGGGCGCCCTGTTAATCATGCTGGCGCTCGCCGTTTACGCAGGAGAGGTATTGAGGCCCAAAGCTGTCGAGGCCAGGACGGAGATGAGGAGCCTTACCGAGAAATCGCCTAACTATTCAGTATCACAGGATAAATTCAGAAAGCTGCACGCCCGCTCGGCGATAATAAACTCCGCTGTCTTTATATTGGGAATTGCCATATTGTTTATCAATGCATATACTAATAAAGAGTAGGTTTCAATTTGAAAAGGGAGGCGGTTATTAATGTTTAGCGTAACTGAAAAAGCTGCTGAAGAGATAAAGAAGCTGTTATCGGAAGAGAACATTCCGAACGCAGTTTTGAGGGTCAGGGTCGTTCCGGGCGGTTGCTCCGGTTTTTCCTATGAGATGGGGTTCGACGACGAGACCGGGGATTCCGACCAGCTGTTCGAAAACGGCGGCGTCAAAGTCGCAATAGATGAGCTCAGCATTTCGTACCTCGAAGGCGCGATACTGGACTATAAAGACGGGCTCAACGGGACGGGCTTTTCCATCAATAATCCTAATGCGAAGGGTTCCTGCGGCTGCGGGCAGTCCTTCAACGCTTAAGAATAAATCATAAAACTACGGGGCCGGATCCGACAGGATGTCAATCCGGCCTTTTTCTTTGTTAATCTTACCAATACAAGGCATTTCAGGTTATAATAATCCAACTGCACATACCCGCGGGAAAATATATATCCATACTGCGAAAGACTTAAAGGGAGGTTCATTATGAAATTCGGAATAGGTTATTACAGCCTTCAGTCACCCCCGTTCAGCCCGAGAGCCCACAAAGAGCTCTATGCCGAGATGCTTGACGAAATAAGCATGGCCGACCAGATGGGTTTCGATTCGGCATGGCTGACCGAGCACCATTTTCTAAAAGACGGTTATTGCCCGTCACTCCTTGTCACCGCCGCTGCCATCGCCGCCAGGACTAAGAACGTACGCATAGGAACCGGGGTTCTCCTCATGCCGCTGCATGACCCGGTGCGCGTGGCGGAGGACGCCGCTGTCGTCGACCTCATATCCGGGGGGAGGCTGATACTCGGCATGGGACTCGGTTATCGCCCGGAGGAATTCGGGGGCTTCGGGAGATCCCTCAGCGAAAGAAGGGGACGGATGGAGGAGAGCATCGAGATATTGAACAAGAGCTGGGGCGATGAGCCGTTCACCTTCGATGGTAAATACTATAAGCTCGACAACGTTAGCGTCACGCCCAAGCCTGTACAGAGGCCGATTCCCATCTGGATAGGGGCATTTACGGAGCCCGCGATCAGGAGGGCAGCAAGGATCGGGGCGCCCCTTTATGTGCCCGCGATAGGCATAATACCGATCGTGAAATATCTTTTCGATATGCATAGCTCGCTTCTTAAAGAGTACGGCAGGAACCCTGAAGACTTTGAAAAGCCCCTGGTCAGGGAAATCTACATATCCGATCAGAAGAGCGATAAAATATGGGAAAAAATAAAAGAAAACGTCACCTATACGGCCAAGGGGTATGCGTCCTGGGGCTCCATGGTAGACCGTGAGGGAAACCTGCTTTCCGACCCGAACGCCCCTATTCTGTACGATTTAGCGAGAGAGCAATCGATAATAGGCACACCTGAAGAATGCATCGAGACGATTAAGCGCTACCTGGATGAGCTGCCCGTGAATAACCTTATCTGCCGTTTTAAATTCCCCGGGATAAGCCATGAAGAGGCGATGAGGTCCATGAAACTGTTCGTGGAAAAGGTGCTGCCGGCCGTTTCTTGACGCCGTGTCCAGTCCCAAGAGACACGGCTCGCTCTCAAGCCATAGCTTTGAGGGGCGTTTATCGTTTCCGCCACAACTTATATCCAACCGGATTGTCTATGGTTATAATATCTCCCTTTCAAGCGCGATAACAGGTAAATTGTTTCAATATCCACGGAGAATGAGATAAATGAGCCGTCCTTCCAAACTGACGTCGATACACGAGCAATCGAGATCGTATAACAAGGTAAAATCGAAAGATATAATCGATTACGTCTATAGAGATTTCGTGCCTTATTATGAGATCCCGGACTTTCCCATGCAGATTACGGCGCCCTCCGGGATAGGAATGGAGATCGTGGACGACCCCGCCGTAATAGTCGGAACCGCGGTGCTGAACAAGACGAATAAACGGGTCGCGGTTATAGCGCAGCAAATGCCGTCGGGCGACGCGGAGAGGGCAAGACTCAATTACGGGCTCGTGAAAGCGGACGGTTACGCCCTTTCGTATAATATGATGAGCTACGCGGAGGAGAACGGCCTCATGCTCCATACGTATATAGACACGATAGGCGGGGACCCGTTCGAATATTCTGCCGGGAAGCTGCAATCGTGGCTCATATCCAATTGTCAGGCCAAGATGATCTCCCTCAGTACCAAATCGATATCTACCGTCATCGGCAGCGGTGGCAGCGGTGGCGCCATAGCTTTGCAGCTCGCGCATAAGAGATATATGCTCTCCCGCGCCGAATACTCGGTAATAACCGCGGAAGGCTGCTCGGCAATCCTTTTCAGGAGCGCCGACAAGATCGAGGAGGCTCTCGAGGTACTGCAGCCGACTTCCGATTTCATGCTGAAATACGGTATCGTGGATAAAGTCATAAAGGAGCCCGCGCTCGACAGCTCGGACTACAAAAGGAAGGTACTGATAAATATCGAGAAAATGCTGCTGGCCGGGACGGATGAGCTGGAGAAGTCCGATATGAGGTACCTGCACAACAACCTTGTGAACAGGATTCAGGAGTGCGGAGAGGTGGAAAAACGGGAGCACACATACCACGCTATTACGAAGAAAATCAAGAGCTGGCTCCCCCATTATTCTTTCTCCAGGACCACGACTCCGGAGGTATCCCATATGCAGATCGCGCTTTACGGAGCCGAGCCCCACTTCTGCAACGACGAAAAGGACCAGGACGGAAAGATCGTGCGGGCAGGGTGCCGCAAGCATTTCGCCAAAGAGGAATTCCAGAAGAACTACTACGCATGCCCCTATTGCGAGAAGCCGAACCCCATAGGTTCTCACGACTACCTCGACCTGCTGCTTAACAGCGATTCTTTCCACGAGTTCCATTCGGATCTGAGCGTCGACGATATCGATTCGAGGTTCAGCTTCCACGACTACAGCGAAACACGCAGGAAAAACGCCGGCCGTATCGAGTCGAAAGACTCTCTCGTAGTCGGGTACGGTGAGATATTCGAACTGCCTGTCGCGGTCGCCGTAAGCGAGTTCAGGTTCATGGGCGGCTCGATGGGGGCTGTCTTCGGCGAGAAGATGAAGCTCATTGCGAATTACGCAGTAAGGGAAAACCTGCCTCTAATATGCGTAACCGCTTCGGGAGGGGCCAGGATGCAGGAGGGGACCGTCGCCCTTTATCAGATGGCGAAGACGATCTCGGCCATCCTGAAATTGAAGGAAGCGGGCCTGCCTTTTATCTCTGTCCTCGGCCACCCCACCACAGGCGGCGCGCTTGCGAGCTATGCCGTTCAGGGGGATTTCATAATCTCGGAGAAGAAAGCGACTATCGCATTCGCAGGCGACAGGGTCGTAAAGCTGACGAGCGGCGGAAGAGGGGTGGACCCGAACACAATGACTTCAGAGTTCTTCTCGAAAAGGGGCGGCATCCACCTTGTGACCGAGCGGAGCCAGCTTAAATCGTCTATCTCTGGCGTGCTGAGACTCACCCCCTGGCACAGCAGACTGAAAATTAGTCAATCCCCGGCAGATTGAGCCGCGTGGACCAGGACGGGGGGCTTCGGGCCGGAAGCCGCGTTCCGGCGGCAATACCGGCCTTTACGACATGATAAAAATGAACCGCGACTCCGAAACTGAAGACAGATATAACGATAAAAAGGCGGTGATAATAGGAGCCGGTCCCGCGGGACTGACGGCCGCCTACGAGCTCTCCAAGGCCGGGATAAAATCAACCGTAATCGAGAAAGACGGCGTCGTCGGAGGGCTGGCCAGAACTGTCAATTACCGGGGCTATCGCTTCGACATAGGGGGGCACCGTTTTTTCACCAAGGTGCGCGCCGTCGAAAACATGTGGCGGGAGGTACTCGGGAATGATTTTCTCAAGAGACAAAGACTCTCGCGTATCTACTACAATAACAGGTTCTTTTATTACCCTTTCCGCGTGACTAACGCACTCTTCGGGCTGGGCGTCTGGAACAGCTTCCTTATTGCGGCGAGCTACCTGAAATCACAGCTGTCCCCGGAGCTGCCGGAGGATACGTTCGACAGATGGGTTTCGAACCGCTTCGGAAGCCGTCTTTACGGCCTCTTTTTCAAGACCTATACTGAAAAGGTTTGGGGGATACCCTGCAGCGAGATAAGCGCCGAATGGGCCGCACAGAGGATAAAGGGGCTCTCCCTTATGCAGGCCCTGAAAAACGCCCTCCTTAAGGATAACGGCTCCGAGAAGAAAGAGGCCATTAAAACCCTGATAGACAGCTTCGATTATCCTAGACTCGGGCCCGGAATGATGTGGGAGGCCGTGGCCGATAAAATCACCCGGGTCGGATGCGAGTTACTGCTGAACTCGGACGTAAAAAAAATACACGTCGGAAACGGCAGGGTGGAAAAGATCGAAGTTAGCGGAAACGAAGCGGTCGAGTCCGTTCACGGCACGGACTTTATAAGCACCATGCCGATAAGGGAGCTCATTCAGAAGCTCGATCCCGCGCCGCCCGAGGAAGTCCTCGAGGCCGCCGCCTGCCTTAATTACAGGGATTTCCTTACTGTTTCCCTCGTTATCGACCAGCCCGACGTCTTTCCCGACAACTGGATATACATACACGAACCCGGCGTAAAACTGGGGAGGATCCAGAACTTCAAGAACTGGAGCGGGGACATGGTGCCCGACCCGGGAAAAACCTGTCTCGGGCTCGAGTACTTCTGCTTTGAGGGTGACGGACTATGGTCGATGAGCGACCCGGAGCTGATAGAGTTCGCGAAGAAGGAGCTCGAAAAGATGAACCTCGTGAACACATCGCTCGTCGAGGACGGCTCGGTTGTGAGGATGCCGAAAGCCTATCCCGTTTACGACTCGGGCTACCGCGAGTCCTTGAGGATCATACGCGAATACCTGGGGGGTATACACAATTTACAGCTTGTGGGCCGTAACGGTATGCATAAATACAACAATCAGGACCATTCCATGCTGACCGCGATGCTCGCTGCGAAGAATATCCTCGGGGCCGACTATGACCTCTGGAAGGTAAACGCCGATCAGGAATACCACGAGGAGGCCGCTCTGACCGGAGAAGAAGACCTTTACGGTTTTCAAGGCCTCGCCGGGACACAGCCGATTGTGCCTGAACCCGTGGCCACGCAAAGGACCTCGGCACTGGACGAGGCGATTATAAAGGCCTTTGCGCGAATGGACAAGCTCGCTTTCGCCGTTTCCGTGGGGACAGTTTGCGGCCTTGCGGTCTTCCTCGCCACACTCGTACTCATATTAAAAGGAGGGCATGTCGTGGGCCCCACTCTCAGCCTCCTCGGTCAATACTTCGCCGGGTACTCGGTAACGCTAAAGGGCGCCGTCATCGGGTTCGGGTATTCATTCTTATGGGGGTTCCTTATTGGGTGGCTGTTCGCGTACTTGAGAAACTTCCTGACGGGTATTTATGTCTTCAGGATCAGCAAGGAAAGAGAGCTCTCGACTTTTAAGAATTTTATCGATTATATTTAAAGGCCTGGATTATGAACAGAGATAGAGAAGAAGAGAAACTCCTTCAGGCAGTGGTAATACTGAACGCGAAGGTGCTGGGGTTAATACTCGGCATCATTATCGGGCTGGTTATATTCATAGCCACGAACTGGCTTCTGCTGAAAGGACCTCAGCCCGGTCCTTCGGGGGAGTATGTCCTGGGCCCTCACATGGAGCTCCTGAGTCAGTTCTTTATCGGTTACAGTGTATCGTTTCTGGGAAGTATTATCGGATTTATATACGGATTCGCCGTCGGCACGATAGGCGGCGCCCTGATAGGCTGGATATATAACCGAATCGTTCTTTTGAGGCAGAGGTATTAACGGCGTATCACACAGATCGTCCATCGCGACCAGACTGCCGCCAACCCACCGAAAACTGTTACAAATGTCAGGATTTGAGTAAAATATCATTTCGCCGGGGTAAAGATATCCGCAAGCAGGGAATGAAGAGTTGACTGACGAAAGAAAGCTCAAAAGAAAATTCGTGCTCGATTTACTGAGCCCGTATAAAAAGTACATCGCACTTATATTCGTGTTGTCATTCTTTGCGGCCGCTTTCGACGGTATTTCCATAGGGATGCTGGTCCCGCTCCTGGGCGGAATCCAGCAGATAACAAATTACAGCCAGCTCCCGGAAGTCCTCCAATCGCTTATAAAAATCTTCTCCGGTTATCCGATTGAGAAACAGATACTCCTATCGCTTATTCTGGTCGTCCTCGCGCTGATACTGAAGAATCTCGTATTGGCCGTGTTCTATTACCTCACATACTGGCTCACAGCAAGATTGATCCAAAACCTCAGGGTACGCGTAGTGAATACGCTCATGGCGGTCGGTATCGGATTCTACAACAACGTAAAGACAGGCGAGCTCGTTGAAAACATTATCTATAACACCGTCCACACGGACGAGATATTCAAGAAGTCGTCGGAAATGATTAACCTCATTATGTCCTTCCTTCTATTCCTCGCCCTCCTGGTCGTTTTCTCCTGGAAGCTTACCGCCGTAACGATCGTTCTATCGGCGATCATCGCGTTCGGAGTGTCTATATATATCAAAAAGATATCCCTCTACGGGTTCAAAATGATCGACAGCGGGAGAGAGCTTACCGCGTCCCTTCACGAGACTCTATCCGGAATACAGGTTATAAAGTCTTTCACGAAAGAAAGAGAGCAGACAATCAAGCTGAGGAACCGAATCGAAAGGCACGCGGCCAACCAGTTGAATCTCAATTTTTCAACGTTCATGGTCCACGTCATCACCGAGGCTTTAGGGGTCCTGGCAATCGGAATCCTTTTCCTGATAGCCATCAAGAGCGCGGATATGGACTACAGGCTCGTTCTCACCCAGATGCTCCCCTTCGTATACATACTCGCGCGCATGCTCCCGGTGATAAAACAGATAAACCAGGCGAGGGGGATCATCGTAAGCAGGCTCCCCGCATTAGACGCCGTCTACGAACTCACAAGGCTCGACAATAAACCCGTCCTCAGGGACGGAGATAAGCCGTATACGGGTTTAAAGAGCGGCATCAGGTTCGAGTCCGTCACTTTTTCATACGGCGTCGGCGAAAAAACGGCTCTGACCGACGCGGGCTTCTTTATTCCCAAGGGTAAAACGACCGCTATCGTAGGCAAATCCGGAGCCGGGAAATCGACCATAATCAACCTGCTGCTGAGGTTTTACGATCCGCAGACAGGGGACATTTTTATCGACGACGAGCCCCTCAGGAACATGGCGGTCGAATCATACCGCCGTAATATCGGCATTGTCAGCCAGGATACGTTCATATTCAACGACACGGTCAGGAACAACATCGCTTTCGGCCTCATCGGCGAGCCGTCGGACGAGGTAATCACGGATGCCGCGAAGAGGGCGGGCGCGGACGAATTCATATCCGGGCTGCCTGAGGGATACGACACAATTCTCGGAGAGAGGGGTATCAGGCTCTCGGGAGGTCAGCGCCAGAGGATATCCATCGCGCGGGCCATATTGAAAAACCCGGAGATACTCATCCTCGACGAAGCGACGAGCTCTCTCGATACGAGGACCGAGGAGCTTATTCACAAGGCGATCACCGAGCTCAGCAGAAACAGGACGGTCGTAATAATCGCCCACAGGCTTTCGACGATCAAGAACGCGGACCAGCTGATAGTGCTCAGGGACGGGAGGGTCTCGGAGACGGGGTCTGAAACGGAGCTGATGGGGCGGAGGGGGGAATACTACGAACTGGCCACTTCGGGCAAATGATCACGGCTTGATATACAGGCGAGGCAGAAGGCCGTGCAAGCAGACGATAAAGCTCATTCGTATCAGGGTGATATGAATTCAGATAATCCCTACATCTCGGTAATCATCCCCGTGTATAACGGGGGCGGCTATATCGAGGAATGTCTGAGGGCGCTCGGAAGCTCTCTCTACAGATCTTTTGAGACCATCGTAGTCGACGACGCGTCCACGGATAACTCGGCTGAAATTTGCAGGGGCTTCGGCGCTGCGGTTATCGGGCTCGAGCGGCAGTCGGGTCCGGCGGCGGCGCGTAACGAAGGGGCGAAGAGGGCCGCGGGGGAAATACTCCTTTTCGTCGACGCCGACGTAGTCGTGACCGAGAACACGCTGGGGCAGTTCGCGGGGCTTTTCATGGGCGATCCGGATATCTCGGCCGCGTTCGGGTCTTACGACGATAGCCCCAGGGCTTCCGATTTCATATCACAGTATAGAAACCTGCTCCACCATTTCGTCCACCAGAGGTCATACGGTGATGCGGATACCTTTTGGGCCGGCTGCGGCGCCGTGAGACGCAAGGTCTTTTCGGAGCTCGGCGGGTTCGACGGGGATAAGTACCCGGCCCCGTCCATCGAGGATATAGAGCTCGGCTACAGAATGAGGCAGAAAGGGTATAGGATTACGCTCGATAAGGGCATAGAGGTAAAGCACTTAAAGCATTGGCACTGGCGCTCCATGATAAGGACCGATATCTTCAACCGCGCCCTGCCGTGGTCGAAGCTCATAATAGAGACAGGGATGATGCCGAGTGACATGAACCTCAGCATATCGGACAGGATGAGCACAGTGCTTGCGGGATTACTTTCCCTGATCCTGCTGGCGATAATTTTAGGACTGTTGAGACCCTACGGTTCAGGGATAACGTTCGTATTCGTTATTGCCGCTCTCGCGGTTGTTGCGGCGCTCCTCACGCTTAACAGCGGTCTATACGGATTTTTTCTCAGGAAGAGGGGACTAAGGTTCACGCTTCTCGCGATACCCATGCATTTCTTTTATTATCTTTACTGCGGCGCTTCTTTCGCGGTATGCTGGATACAACACAGGATCCCCTAGGAATATACGCGGCCATATAAAACAAATCTGGAAGATTCAGGACCCGGAGGGAGTGTAGGTTCCGGTGAGCTTTTTTACATTCTCGACCTCTTCGGGCTTGTCGAGAATCTCTCCCTTGCCCATTTCGTAAAGGAAATTCGCGTTGTCCCGGGGCGCATGGCTCCTCACGTTCGGATCGAAGAAGACCTCTTTCGTGTGCACGAGCCCTGCCCTGTTGTATGAAGCGAGCTCGTACTTCATGCCCATCCTGAGGGCGTCGCAGGGACACGCCTCAACGCAAAAACCGCAAAAAACGCACCTCATGAAGTCGATATTGTATACCTTCGGCCTCCGCTCTATACCGTAATCGTCCGCGGGCTCGGCCACTATGGATATAGCCTGAGTGGGGCACGCGACCTCGCAGAGCTTGCATGCGACACACCTTATCTCGCCGTCATCGTCGGCGGGCAGTATATGGAGTCCCCTGTACCTGGGCGGGAGCTCTTTTACCTCTTCGGGGTACTGAATAGTAATGGGCTTGAAATGTATCAGATGCTTGAGCGTAATAACGAGACCGCCGATGATTTGCGGGAGGTAGAGCTTCTCGTACCAGGTAAGCTCAGGATGTTTCAGCAGTTTTATCTTTATTGCCATATAATGTTCCCTGCTTGTAACGACATATAATTTATAACATAAATCGGCGATATTTAAAGCCGCGGGTATTTATGCGGGCTTTCAGTCTGCGAGCTCCCTCTTCAACCTTGAGTATACGATCAACCCGGATACGAGCGAGACGGCGATCATGGCGGCCCCCAAGAAAAACGAACCCAGAAGAACCTTTCCGACCCCGGTCATACCGAAGAGTATACAACAGACCCCGAATATCCAATTTATTACGACAGGAGTGAACCGGGGTCTTTCTATCTCGGGGTTCAGATCGCTTACGGGCTTCCACCACCCCCACGGACGCACCCTTTTGTAGAAGTCCGAGAGGGTTTCGAGCGGTTCCGGGCGTGTCATGAAAGTCACTGCTATCCAGATGATCAAAGACACGGGGATCACCAGTATCTGGTGCTTGAGCTCAAGGGGTATGCCGTTGGACTTGGTATATATGACCAGAGCCAGAATAGCCAAAAGAGATGAGGCGAGCGCCGAGATCTCGGACCATGCGTTTATCCTCCACCAGAACCACCTCAATAATATCACCAAGCCTATGCCCGCGCTCATTGCCCAGAGGAAAATCCACGCCTTGCCTATATTATCGATATGATACGCAAAATAACCGGCAAGCACTGTCAGTACGAGGGTGCAAATCCTTGAAACCCGTATATAGTGCCGCTCGCTCGCATCTTTATAGATGAAGCGCCTGTAAATATCGTTCATTACATATGAAGCCCCCCAATTGAGATGGGTCGAAAGGGTAGACATAAAAGCCGCCAGGAATGTTACGAATAGAAGCCCCTTGAGCCCGGGCCCTAAAAAGTTCTTTATAACCACGACGTACATTGCCTCGTCATCGCCCCTCGCGGCATCGGCACTCGGATAAATTATCAGTGATGCCAAAGCGACGAGAACCCATGGCCACAAGCGGATAATATAATGGTTGACCGCGAACCACGCCGTTCCGGCAACCGAATGGCGCTCGTTCTTAGCCGAGCACATCCTCTGAATGAAATACCCCCCGCCGTCCGTATTGTGAGAAGACCACCAGATGACGGTGACGTAAACGAGAAAGGTAAAAAAGCTTGACGACAGGAACCCGTCGCTCACCGGGCTGCCTCCCGATGGGGTCATAATGAACGCTAAATGCTTGGCGTCTATGGTATTCAGCTTATCGAGGAACCCTGAGAACCCTCCGATTTCGGGCGAATTTATAACTACATAAGCGAGAACGAACGTGCCCGTAAGCGCTATGAAATATTGCAGGAAGTCCGTCAGCGCAACCCCCCAGAGCCCCGACATCATCGTGTAGAAAAAGGCTATGGATATGCATATCACGATCGCTACTGTCGTGTCGACGCCGAAAAATATTTTCAGCACCTTAGCCATCGCGCTAATAACCCAGCCCATCACAATGAAATTGAAGAGCGTGGAATAATAAAAGGCTTTAAACCCCCTCAAAAAAGCGGCGGGCTTTCCGCTGTAGCGGATCTCGTTCAGCTCGTTGTCCGTGATCACTTCCGCCCTTCTCCAGAGCCTCGCGAATACGAGGACAATGAAGACGTGGCTGAATACGTAATTCCACCAGAACCAGTTCTTCCATATTCCCTCGGTCCTGATCCAGCCGGTTACGGCGAGTGGGGTGTCCGCGGCAAAAGTTGTCGCCACCATCGACGTGCCGAGAAGCCACCAGGACATATTTCTGTCGGATACGAAGTAGGAGGACATACTTCCGCTGGCCCTCCGTGTGAAATAAACGCCGAGCACGAGGGACGCAATCATGTATGCCGCGACAATAGCCCAATCGAGCGGGCTTAAGGTGGATAACGCTGAGGTCAGGGCTGATCCCATTGCGGGGTAATTTACCTGATAAGGATTTAAGGGGATAGTAAAACTAAAATCCCAAATCGACGGGCATTTTCCCTTTCGCGTCGATATCGCCCAGAAGCACACGG
>MFCJ01000117.1:0-2239 GCA_001775255.1 Candidatus Dadabacteria bacterium RIFCSPHIGHO2_12_FULL_53_21 | reverse complement strand
AGGACTGGCATGCGTCCATGGAATCGAAGGCGCATATGACCGTATCGAATTTATCGAATCCCCTGACCACATATGGAGAGCCGAAGGACAGGAGAGCCTTCTCCACGGGGAGCGCGGCTAACTCGTTCAATGCGCCCCTGAAGAATTCGGGCAGTGAGGACTGTTTTTTCCAGGCCCCGACAGTTGTGTAGATCAGGCATATGAGGGCACCGCAATCTCCCGATTGAGCGGTTAATTTATCGAGCTCTGTAGTGAAGGTAACGGGGACCAATTTAAATTCTATACCCGCGCCGGCGAGGGACCCGGTAAATCCCGCTGCTATGTCCTCGTCCGACCGGGTTACGTCGAATACGAAGACAGCCGCCTTCCGGGAGCGGAGGCTCCCGCCCTTGAGCCTGCATATCGAGCCTTCCGCTATGCGGCCGATAAGCCCGCGGCCGCTTTGAGATAGAGTGGTTGTCTGCATGGCAGATATAGTAAGCCGGCTGTTTTTTGCGGGAATTATACGGCTCACCGACCTGTCGAGGGTGTTTATATTCAGCTCTCCCGTGGCGACCATATCGCCGAGTCTGCTCAAGAGCGATATCGGGTCCCTGGGGTCGAGTATTATATCACAGCCCGCATCGAGAGCGAGGTGGGCGTTGTCCCATTCGTCCCCGATCCTGTTTATTCCGGACATGTGGAAGGAATCGGTTATGACCAGGCCCGTGTACCCCAAATCCCTTCTCAGAATCCCGTCTATGATATTTCCGGAGATGGTCGCGGGAATATGCCCGTTTCCGATTCTGGGGAAGGCTACGTGGGCAGTCATGAACGCGGCGACGTCCGATTCCACCGCATATTTGAACGGAACGAGGTTACAGGAATTCAGCTGTTCATGGGTCGTATCGAGAACCGGCATATCCTCATGGGAATCCACTCCTGTGCCCCCGTGTCCCGGGAAATGCTTAGCGCAGGCGAGAACGCCCGCATCCTGGGCGCCCCTGATAAAAGCTGCTCCCAGGCGGGATACGAGCCCGGGGTCATCCCCGTACGCGCGGATGTTGATTATCGGGTTTTGAGGGTTTGTGTTCAAGTCGAGCACCGGAGCGAATAGCAGGTTCAATCCGCACTCTTTCATTTCATCGGCTATGAACCGCGCTTCCTCGTATACGAGCCCTTCGTCCCCTATGGCCCCGAGCGACATCGTAAAAGGAAAGCGCGTCGCGTCAGACAATATCTGCCCTACCCCGCGTTCGGCGTCGATGCCGAATAAGAGAGGTATCCCGGAAATCGAATTGAGTTCTTCCGCCGCGTTCTTTACGGACCGCTTATCCCCTCCGAAAATGATAAAGCCGCCGGCCCCGTATTCGCTTACGAGTATCTTCGCGAGGGGAAGCGGGTCGGCCTCCCTGAAGTCGAGTCTTGGCATTACGACCTGACCCACTTTTTCGGGCGTGCCGAGATCAGATATTTTTACTTGTTTATTATTCATACGATTCGGAAAGCGGTCTTTATCACATAAAGCCCGGTAATCATAATCTCCCCAACACTATCTTTCCCATCGGGACCCTGTGCGAAGCGCCGGTTACACCAGTTAGGTTCCCCGGGTTCCCGGAAACAAGCTCGTTAGCCAGTATAGCGAAAGCTACAGCCTCTTTCGCATCGGAGGGAATTCCGTATTCATCGGCGGTCGTGCATTTGATATTATTAAATTCAGTCCCGAGCCTTTCCATCAAGACGGGGTTCCTGCACCCACCGCCGCTGAAAATTATCTCGCTAATTTGGCGGTAAGGAAATATAAACCTCTCGTAGGAGAGTGAAATCGATTTGACCGTAAGCTCGAGGAGGGTCGCCATAAGGTCATCGAGTGAGATTTCCCCTTTTGTTACGCGGGAGACGAGCGCCTCCGCACGCTCCATACCGAATAGCTCCTCTCCGGTCGATTTGGGGGGAGGCTTCATGAAATAAGGGTCGGCCAGGAGCTCGTTAAGGAGTTTTTCATCCGCTTTGCCCCGCGATGCGTATTCGCCGTCTTTATCGAATTGCTTCCGTCCACTTGTAGAAATGCTCATGACCCTGTCCATGAGCATATTTCCGGGACCCGTATCGAACGCGGTCACTTCATCGAGGCTCTCGGTAATTACTGTCGCGTTCGCTATCCCGCCTATATTCTGGGCTACGCGGACCTCGCCCGGCTTCATGAACAGTATGTAATCCGCATAGGGCACGAGCGGGGCCCCCTCGCCCCCGGCGGCTA
>MFCJ01000116.1 GCA_001775255.1 Candidatus Dadabacteria bacterium RIFCSPHIGHO2_12_FULL_53_21 | reverse complement strand
ACCTGGTTTATGACAATCTGTTCCTGGAGCTCGAGTGCGGCGCGGGCCGACTCCAGCTGCGCGCTCGCTTTGCGGACGGAGTTTATGATCTGGAAGCCCTGAAAGATGGGCACCTGAAGCTGAAGGCCCACGAGGTAATTCGTAAAGTACTCGTTACCGTCCCCTTGAGGGTTTACCCACCACCTGAGTAACTGCGCCGTGGCGGAAATCTCGGGAAAGAACTGCGATTTGGCTTTCCACAAGAGCGCTTCCCTCTGCCTTACCGTCGCCTGGACCGCGGCCAGGTCGGGCCTGTTCTTCATCGAAAGCGCAATAAGGTTATCAACGTTATCACTGATAGCCGTTACAGGCAGCTCGTTTAAATCCCCGTTCACATCGAAGGGAGTATTAGCGGGCCATCCTACGGATGTAGCCAGCAAGCCCCGGTCTATTTCTACGTTTCCCCTGGCGTCGACGAGATCGAGCTCGATCTGGGCCAGCTGTGCCTGGGCCTGTAGCACATCGGGAAGTGTGCCCACACCGGCTTCGAGCCTGAGCTTGGCGGCGTCGAGACTCGTCTGGGCGTCCTCGAGACTCGCTTCGTCCGCAACCACGAGCGCTTTACTGCCTATGTAGTTGTAAAAGGATACGGCTACGGCCTGGAGCACGTTCTGAATCGCCTGGTTCTGGTTCCAGTTCGCGTTTATAAGCGCGAGACGGGCGGCATCTATTTGCGCCTCGCGTCCCCCGAAATCGAAGAGCAGATAATTGAGAGTAAGTCCGACATTGCCGTACTGCTCCTGATAGGGATCGGTACCCGTCGACGATCCGCCCCCCTTGGCATAAGCGTATTTTGCTGTACCTCCAATCTGTGGGTAGTAAAGACCCCTCGACTCAGCCCAGGCGGCTGCGGCTGCCCTTGCGTCCTCCCAGGCCACCTGAGTGGTCGGGTTGTTCACGAGCGCGACGTCGACGAGCTGGGAAAGCGCAAGGCTCCCGGAATCGGATTTGAGGTCTTCAGGGATCGCGGGCAATTCCTCGAGCTGAAACGATTCGATCAACTCCTTCTCGGAAGGCTTCCATTCCACCCCGGGGGCGGAAGACGCTTCTTTATAAGGGTTCAATTCGGGAAGGCCGTGAGCGCAGGACAGAACCAAAGACGTTAAAGCGGTCAAAGCATACAGGATTACATTTTTCGAGCTTTGCAAATCGAATCTCCGCATCAGATCAGAAGGATAAAGGTTAAAGACGGTGTAAGCCCCCGCCTCGTGTTGAAAATGCCCAAAGAAGCTACACGGAATAATAATCTCGTAAGAGAATGATTGTCAAGGCGTGGAGGGCGTTAGATGAAGAAAAAAACCGGTCACGTCACTCCTCTTTTCTCGTTAATCCTGTCAGCACTCTTCTTGGCATCGATCATGGCCGCTACCAGGATTACGGTTGCCGCTGAAGAATATATCAGCAGCCTCGTGAGCTGAGACATATCGGGAGGCGCGTCCTGAAACGTGTTCCAGGATTTTAGAAAGTAGGCAAAAGGCTCATAAGAAAGATAGCTGAGCGCGATGTTGAACGCGAAGAAGAGAAGCCCCTTGAGTATCTGATTGTTGTATATCTGTCCGAGGCCGGGCAGTAACCCGGACAGCACGAGAGCAAGCATCGGGTTTTTCCTTTTTATGTTATCTGTCATTTTATAAACTATATATCGGAACGCGGGTAGTTATAGTTTTTTTTCTTATTTGTTTCCCGTTTGTCGATATCGGCAATAGCCGGAGATGAAAGAATGTAAAACTTTTGATATTTACAAGGCGGATATAGATGACGATATGAGTTTTTTCAATTCAGCACCGGGGTCGGGGGCCTTCATGAACGTCTCGCCGATAAGAAACACATGCACGCCTTGATCCCTCAGTCTCTTTATATCCGCGCCCGAGCTTATCCCGCTTTCGGCGATCGCAATTACCCCGCGGGGCAACATCCGTGCGAGCCTTGCCGATACGCCCAGGTCGACCTCGAACGTCCTGAGGTCCCTGTTGTTGATTCCGATTATCCTGCTCCCGGCGTCGAGCGCCCTCCCGAGCTCTTCGTCGTCGTGGACCTCTACCACGGCGTCCATGCCGAGCGAGCGGGTGAGGGCCAGAAGCTCCCTGAGCGCGTCCTGACCGAGCGCCGATACGATGAGCAGGAGCGCGTCCGCTCCGTAGAGCCTCGCCTCGTAGACCTGATAGGGATCGATGATGAAGTCCTTGCGCAAGAGGGGAATATCGACAGCCTCTCTTACCGCTCTCAGGTAGGTGAGGCTTCCCATAAAAAATTTCTCGTCCGTGAGGACCGAGAGAGCGGAGGCGCCTGACCTTGCATAACCGAGGGCGATTTTCACCGGATCGAAATCCTCCCTCAAGACCCCCTTCGACGGAGAGGCTTTTTTTATCTCGGCTATTATCCTGAGCTGCCCCCCGTGGTCGACAGCCTTATAAAAATCGCGGGGCGGCCGAATATTAGCGATTCTGCCGATGAGGGATTCGAGGGGGAGGCTGACCTTTGACTTCTCAACTTCTATTTTTTTATTTTCTATTATTGCGTCGAGAATCATTTTGCTGAAATAATCAGTAATTTATTTATCCTTCGTAATCTTCGCGAGCTCTTCGAGCTTCGAGAGAGCCTTCCCGGAGTCGAGGGACTCCACCGCCCTCTCGAGCGCTTCCCTCAGGTCGGGACTCGTCTCGGAAACGTAAATCGCCGCGGCCGCGTTTATCAAAACGATGTCCCGCTTGGCCTCTTTCTCTTCGCCTCTCAGTATCGACCTGAAAATACGCGCGTTCTCCTTCGCGGTGCGGCCGCCCTTGAGCTCGCTGATGTTCCTTCTTTTTATGCCGAGGTCCAGGGGATCGAACTGATACTTCTTAACCATACCGTCCTTCAGCTCGGCCACGACCGTCTTGCCCGTCACCGTGATCTCGTCCATCGAGTCCGCGCCGTGGACCACCATGGCGCTCTTGTGGCCGAGATTCCGGAGCACCTTTACGACGGGGTCGAGAAGCACCTCGGAATAGACGCCCACGACCTGGTGCTTCACGCCCGCCGGATTCACGATGGGGCCCAGGATGTTGAATATCGTTCTTACGCCTATCTCTTTCCTCGGTCCGGCGACGTTCTTCATGGCGGGGTGATAATTAGGGGCGAAGAGGAACACGATACCGGCTTCGTCGAGGCACTTCTCCGCGACCTCCGCCGAATGTGTGATATCGATTCCGAGGGCTTCGAGCACGTCGGCGCTGCCCACGTAGCTCGATACCGAGCGGTTCCCGTGCTTGGCGACCGGTACGCCCGCGCCCGCAACGACGAAAGCGGCCGCGGTCGAGACATTGAACGTCCCCTGCCTGTCCCCTCCGGTCCCGCAGAGATCGACTATGACCTCGTGTCTGGAATGAATCCTGATCGCCTTGTCCAGCATCACCTTCGCGGCGCCCGTTATTTCCGAGACCGATTCGCCTTTCATTCTCAGGGCGACGAGGAAGGCAGATATCTGCCCGGGGGTAGCTTCCCCCTCCATCATCATCTCGACGACGTCCGACATCTCGTGCTCTTCGAGGTCGATCCTCTCAACGACTTTCGCTATCGCTTCCTTTATCATTTACAGCTCACCTTTGTCCCGTGCGATCCTGATCTTATCGAGTATTCCGTTTATAAAAGAGCCCGATTCCTCCGTGCCGAACCGTTTGCCGAGCTCGACGGCCTCGTTGATGGTAACGGCGGCGGGGATGCTGCTCAGGTAAATGAGCTCGTATATAGAAAGACGCAGTATATTCCTGTCTATTTTCGGCATCCTCGAAAGCCTCCAGTGCTCAGAGAACCTGACAATGATATCGTCTATGTGTGTGAGATTCTTACAAGCGCCGAGTATAAGGACTGTGGAAAATTCTTTCATGTCCTCCGGCACCGGGGTATCGCTCCTCTCCCAGAATAGCGAGAGCTGGTCTTCCGGACAGGAGGATTCCCCTGAAGACTCGGTCATTGCATCGTATTGATAGAGGAACTGGAGCGCTAGTTCCCTCGCGCGTCTCCTTATACCCATCTGGAAGGCATCTACCCTTTTCGGGAAAGAATTTTAGTGAGATTAGCCATTTCGATTGCAGAGTACGCTGCTTCCGCGCCGCGGTTCCCGGCCTTGGAACCGGCTCTTTCAATGGCTTGCTGAACTGTTTCGGTCGTCAATACGCCCGAGGCTACGGGGACGTCCATTTCGAGGCTTATAGAGGCTATTGTCGATATCACCGCGGACGATAGATAATCGAAATGCGGGGTTTCACCCTTTATTATCGCACCAAGAACGATTATAGCGTTGTACTTTTTCCTCTCGGCGGCTTTTTTTACGGCAAAAAGAAGCTCGTACGATCCGGGAACCCTGATGAGGTCGATATCATCATCCGAAACGTTATGCCTGAGGAGCACGTCTACGGCGCCGCTCACGAGCCTTTCGGTTATGAAATCGTTGAACCTGCTGACCACCACCGCAAACCTGAGCCCCTTGGCGTCGAGGTTCCCCTCGAATTTTTTAGGCATTATTATCTCCTCTTCAGTCGACCATTGAAAGAAGGTGTCCGAGCTTGTCCTTCTTGACCTTCAAATAACTGGAATTCCTTCCGTTGGGCGGTATCTCGATAGAAACACGCTCGACGATCTGGAGTCCGAACCCTTCGAGCCCCTTTATCTTCTTCGGGTTGTTGGTAAGGAGCTTCATGTTCCTCACGCCGAGGTCGAGCAGGATCTGCGCGCCGATGCCGTAGTCCCTGAGATCGGGCTTAAAACCCAGGACCTCGTTCGCTTCGACCGTGTCGAATCCGTCGTCCTGGAGAGCGTATGCCTTTATTTTGTTAATGAGGCCGATGCCCCGCCCTTCCTGTCTCATGTAAAGTATAACACCCGTACCCTCGTCATTGATAATCTTAATGGCCTGCTTTATCTGAGCCCCGCAGTCGCACCTGAGCGAGCCGAAAACGTCGCTTGTGAGGCATTCGGAATGGACCCTGACGAGCACGTCCTTTTCCGGGTTTATCTCGCCCTTGACGAACGCGACGTGATGCTGGGGGTCTATGTCACTCTCGTAGACTATGATTTGAAACTCGCCGCATTCGGTAGGGATCACGGCTGAAGCCGCCCTCCTGACGAGGCTCTCCGCCCTCAGGCGGTAGCTTATCAGATCGGCGATCGAGACGATCTTTATATCGTAGGTCTCGGCGAACTTTTCGAGATCGGGGAGTCGTGCCATATCCCCGTCATCATTCATTATTTCGCAAATTACGGCAGCCGGCTTAAGCCCGGCCAGACGGGCAATGTCAACGGACCCCTCCGTATGCCCGGCCCTTACGAGCACGCCGCCCTTCCTGCATATAAGGGGAAATACGTGACCGGGGCGTATGAAATCCTCCGCTTTCGAATCACCGGATATAGCGAGGCGGATTGTAGAAGCCCTGTCGTATGCCGAAATCCCCGTCGTTATACCGTGGCTGGCGTCGATCGAGATAGTAAAGGCCGTATACTGGGGGACGGGGTTATATTCGGGCTTTATGGGCTGGAGGCCAATGCGGTCCGCATTCTCCTTGGTGAAGGCGAGACAGATAAGGCCCCTTCCGTTCTTGGCCATAAAATTAATAGTTTCGGGAGTAGCGTACTCGGCCGCGACGACCAGGTCGCCCTCATTCTCCCTGTCCTTATCGTCGACGAGTATGACCATCTTGCCGCTTTTGATATCCGAAAGGGCTTCTTCTATGGAACTGATAGGCATCTTATCTTCTTCCTCGTACCTAAAAATTGGGAATGCTTATATATTATAAAGGCTATCCGACTTACAATATAAGCGACGCTCCTGTTTTGTCAAATTGAGGACTCACACGCCCGGTATGAATAAAATCGAGTCGAAACACCCTCTTATCACACAGAAATCCGCAGCAGAGTAATGAACGAAACGAGACGCCGTGAGGGCCCATTCTTTAACTATCATAGTACTTTAAATCCGGTGACCAGACTTTTCAGCCTTTCGTTATAGTAAATCTCACCGTCGGGCAGGACCGCGAAGACCCCGATCTCCGGGTGTTTTTTTAAAAATTCAAGGGACCTGTCTTTCCCCATGACGAAGAGCGAGGTCGCGTATGCATCTGCAAGGGCGCTGTCCCCGTCGAGGATCACAGTGACGCTCAGGAAATCCCGGCCGGGTTTTCCGGTAGCGGGGACCAGCAGATGATGATAGGCCTTTCCCAGGGGGTCTATGACCCTCTCGTATCCCCCGCTCGTCGAAATGGCGAGCTCTCCCGTACCCGTATGAAAAGAGGCTATCGCCCCCTCCCCGCCCGGATCGCGTACCCCTATCTCTATGTCGCTGCCGAAGACCTTTATGTCCCCCGAGAGAGAGACCATACCTTTTCTTACCCCCCTTCGTTTAAGAACCCGGACGGCCTTCTCGACCGCGTAACCCTTGCCTATCCCCCCCAGGTCGAGCATCATGCCTTCCCTCTCCAGGTAGGCCTCATCCCCTTGAATACGAAGCTCCCTGAAATTGACGAGAGACTTCGCTTTCCTGATCTCCTCGTCACCGGGTACCCGGTCCCCGCCCCTCCCGAACCTGTAAACGCCTATCGTAAGGGCGCCTATCGTGGGGTCAAACGCGCCGCCCGTCTCCCCGGAAACATATAACGCCTCCTTCAGTACCTCCAGAACGTCCGGGCTCGCCTTCACGGGACGCTTTCCCGCCATCCCGCTTATTTCCGATACCTCGCTCCCGGGGTCATAATCGGACAGCAAGCCGTCGAGCTCTTTTATCTTTAGGAAAGCGGCGTCCGCGTCCGCGTTAGTGCCGCCGTAAATGAGCACACGGGCGTACGTGCCCATGTGGAACTGAACCCTTTCTATGAACGCTTCAGGAGGGGAACCCGAAGCCGGAATAATCATCGACGAGAATGCCAGGAGTCCCAGAAAGCATGAACGCATCATAACGAACCGGTATAACGATACTGCAAGAGACATGATACAACTTTAGAGGATAGCATAACCGGCGATGAACAGGCGTCCTTACATTGGGATCGGGGAATATCCGGGCATAGAACAAACTTGCGGATATTTCCAGGTATTGACTTGGGTTGAAGATAGCATTAATTTTTACAATGTAACGAGTTCATATTATTAGAAATATACAGGGCATAGGGCAGGCCGTGATAATTCAGTGCGAAAAGTGCGGGAGAAAATTCAAAATAGACGATTCCAGGATTATGCCTCCCGGGAGCAAGGTCAGATGCTCCAAATGCGGTCACGTCTCGTTTATTGAGAAAAAAGACGTGCCCGATGCGGGGGACACCGCGGTTCTGTTAACGCAAAACCCCTATCAGTCGCCGTCATTCCCGCCGCCCGGCCAGACTGATACCGAAATAACCGGGGAAGCAATCGAAGAGAGGGACACGGAAACAATAGATGGTTTTACATTCAGGTATCCGATAAAGAATGAGGCGGATAACGCGCCGGGGGAAGACGCGCCCGGCGGCCGGAGCGACGGGTACGCGGGGACCCATGACGCCCAATCCGTGCCGGGCGACGGAGGGAACTGGGAGGAGTTCGTAAGCATAAGCAAGACCGAAAGGGACATAGACGACTTCAGGATAAAAGGTAACCGGGACATGAGAAGAGAGGAATCTGACTTCAACTGGGAGAGTCTCAGGATAAACGACGATCCGGTTGACGCCGTGGGGAGGACCCCCAGGATGTTCGAGGACGAGGGCACGGACGACGACCTTATAATAATGAGGGACGAGGGGATTCCCGAAGGGGCCGAACTAAATATCGGTCCCGGGGAAGTGAAGCCGGAGGGACGGGAATACGTGAGACATTCGCCCGAGAATCTGAGCGTGGACATGGACGTCCTCGCGGGCAGCCCGCAAACTGCTGCAAGCCACAAGAGCGGGCCTGGGCCCTCATACCGCGACTCGTTCAGGGTCCATCCGACGAGATACAGATCAAATGGGAGCGTATTTACGAGAGCCGCATACACCTTATTGATAATGATCGTCTTCGCCGTGATCATCGGCGCTTCCTTCATCATTCTCTCCAACACCGGGATAATACCCAGGGAAAGCGCCGAGGACATAGTGAAGCTTGTCAGATCGGTGATTCCCGTCAGCATAACCGGGTCTCTGAAAAACGAAGTCGCGATAACCGCGCACCAGGGCAAATGGCTCGATACGAGGAACGGGCCCATGTACGTCGTATCAGGCACCGTTACCAATGAATCCGGCCGCCCGGTAAATTACATCAAGATCAAGAGCGAATTCATATCGGAAGGGCAGATCGTTTATGATAACGTTGTATATGCAGGAAATACTTTCAGCGAGAACGAGCTCAGGGTGTCTTTGCTCCGGGACACGCTCCTCAAGCTCAAAAAGAGGTCAGGGGATATAGATTTTTATAACCCTGAAAAGCTGGCCGGGCTTAATTCGAACATACAGCCCGGCGAGTCCATACCGTTTTATACCGTATTCCCGGCCTCGGGCAGGATGCTCGGACTCAAATATGACCTCGAGGTCGCGGGTTATGAGTAACAGGCTCCCGGGCGAGGCTGCGCGGATTTAACAAAGCAATCCGGCCCGGCGGTGAACTCCGCTTGATAAATCTTGTATAATCAATTACAATATTCAGCTTAATAGCAGAAAAACAGAGCTTTACCTTTCAATCTGATTTCGGGGAAAAACAGTTATTCATTTTGGCCGTAGAATTTAATATTTACCAAATATGGCAGGGATGTACATCATCCCCGCAAGGTGAGGGAATATATGAAATCGACCCGTCTAAAGATCAGTGTAAGCCAGGACGGCCTGCTGCCTCAGGAAACGGCGGAAATCGCGACTCTCGAATTCCCCGCCCTTCCTAAGAAATTACTGAAGGCCCTCGGGTTCGAGAGGGTCGATGCCAGGACTTACGTAGGCGTGCTGCCCGTATTCATAAACCTCGGAGAGAAGGACCAGGAAATCGAGATAGAACTGGGCGTGACGCTGCCGGAAATGAGGAAGAAGATAATAGAAATAGTTAAGACCCCGGCAAGACTGATATCCATCGCGGAAGATAAAAAACCCCCGGCTGCAGCGAACAAGAGAAAGAAAGCCCCGGTAAAGGCCGCCTCCAGAAGAACCACATCCAAGAGGTAAAAAGGGAAATTTTTATGCGTGTTGAAAATGTGGAAGAATGTCTAACTTTCGATGACGTTCTTTTAGTGCCCGCCTATTCCGAGATACTGCCGAACGATGTCGACGTATCCACCCGCCTGACCCGGAATATCAAGCTCAACATCCCCCTTATCAGCGCCGCCATGGATACCGTCACGGAATCGAGCACGGCGATAGCCATGGCCCAGGAAGGCGGTATCGGAATCATACACAGGAACCTGGAGATTCAGGATCAGACGGCCGAGGTGAAAAGGGTAAAAAAGTACGAGAGCGGAATGATAGTAAACCCTCTCACCGTAAGTCCCAAACACAAGGTCGCGGACGCTCTCGAAATCATGCTCAAGCAGAACATCACGGGCCTCCCGGTCACGAAGGACGACGACACCCTCCTTGGAATAGTGACTTTCAGGGACCTGCGTTTCGAGAAGAACCTCGATTTTAACGTCGAACAGATCATGACCCCGAAGAAGAGGCTCATAACGGTGGGTGAAGGGACCACGCTCGAAGAAGCGAAGGAACTCCTCCACAAGTACAGGATTGAAAAGCTCCCGGTGGTAGATAAGGAATTCAGACTCCGCGGACTTATTACGATGAAGGACATAGAGAAGATAGAGAAATATCCTACGGCGTCCAAGGACCGCATGGGGAGGCTCCGGTGCGGCGCGGCCGTAGGCGTCGGGCCCGACAGGGAAGAAAGGATAGAAGCCCTTATCGAGGTCGGATGCGACGTGATAATTATAGACACGGCCCACGGCCATTCGAAGAAGGTCATAGACGCGGTAAAATCCACGAAATCGAATTTCCCCAAAGTCGACCTGATCGCGGGGAACATCGGGACCGGGGAAGGCGCTGATGCGGTTATCAAGGCCGGGGCGGACGGCGTGAAGGTCGGCGTCGGGCCGGGCTCCATATGCACGACCCGCGTAATAGCCGGCATCGGGGTGCCCCAGGTCTCCGCCATACAGGACGTAACGAGGGTCGCCGAGATGCACGGTATCCCGGTCATTGCCGACGGCGGCATAAAGTACTCGGGCGATATAGTAAAAGCGATCGCGGCCGGCGCCCATACGGTGATGATAGGAAACCTCTTCGCCGGGACTGACGAGGCCCCGGGCGAGGTCATACTCTTTCAGGGCAGGACGTACAAGGTGTACAGGGGAATGGGATCTATCGAGGCCATGAAGAAGGGGAGCAGGGACAGGTACGCTCAGAACCTGGGGGACGATATGATCGATTCGAAGCTCGTGCCCGAGGGTATCGAGGGGAGGATACCGTACAGGGGTCCGATAGGCAGCACCGTCTACCAGCTCATCGGAGGGCTCAGGGCCGGCATGGGGTATACCGGGTGCGCAACGATAGACGAACTCAGGAGTAACGGAAAGTTTATTAAAGTCACGAACGCGGGGCTGAGAGAGGGTCATGTCCACGACGTAATCATTACGAAAGAGGCCCCCAATTACAGGATCGAATAATTCATCCGGTCCAGAGCTTATTAATTTCTGTCCCATCAATGCCGGCAACCACCGGGTAATTCAACAGGCAATATGCGTGAAACTATATTAGTACTAGATTTCGGCTCCCAGTATACGCAGCTCATCGCACGCAGGATAAGGGAGCTGGGCGTATACTCGGAAATAAAACCCTACAACACCCCGATCGACGAAATAAAGACAACGGAACCGAAGGCGTTAATACTGTCGGGCGGTCCCGCGAGCGTCTGGGACGATGATTCCCCGACCGTGGACAGAGGGGTATTCGAGCTTGGCATGCCGATCCTCGGCATATGCTACGGAATGCAGCTCACGGCGCAGCTCCTGGGAGGGATCGTAGAGCGGTCCAGGGTGCGCGAGTTCGGACCCGCGACCCTCAAGATAACGAACGGTTTCGACCTGCTCAGCGGAATCCCCGACAAGAGCGACGTATGGATGTCTCACGGCGACCGGGTGCTCGAGCTGCCCCCGGGTTTCGAATCGATAGCAGAGAGCGAGAACTCCCCGAGGGCCGCGATGAAGAACCGTGAGATGATGATCTACGGAACCCAGTTCCATCCGGAGGTCGTCCATACGAAATTCGGCAGGGAGATCCTATCGAACTTCCTGTTTAAAATCGCGGGATGCAAAGGCATGTGGACCCCCAAGTCCTTCGTCGAAACCGCAATAAAGGACATAAGGCAAAGAGCGGGGGACGCGACCGTCATATGCGGCCTGTCGGGCGGCGTGGACTCGGCTGTCGCCGCAGTGATCATACAGCGCGCCATATGGGAGAAGCTCCGCTGCATATTTGTGGACACCGGACTCCTTAGACTGAACGAAGCGGAGGAAGTCGTCGAATCATTCAGGGACATGGGGCTCAACCTGGTGCACGTGGATGCGAAAGAGAGGTTCCTGAGTAAGCTCCGGGGAGTCACGGACCCCGAGAGGAAGAGGAAGATCATAGGCGAGGAGTTCGTGAACGTGTTCGAAGCGGAGGCGTCGAAGATCAAGGACGCACGTTTCCTCGCCCAGGGGACCCTCTACCCGGACGTTATAGAAAGCGTGAGCGTCAAAGGCCCGTCGGCGACCATCAAGTCGCATCACAACGTGGGCGGACTCCCTGAAAAGATGAACCTCAAGCTTATCGAGCCCCTGAGAGAGCTCTTCAAGGACGAGGTAAGGGAGGTGGGCCGCGAGCTCGGGGTGCCGGACGAGATACTCGGCCGCCATCCGTTCCCCGGCCCGGGCCTTGCAATCAGGATAATAGGCGAGATCGACGAAGAGCGGCTCGAGATCCTGAGGCAGGCCGACAGGATATTCATTGAAGAGATCAAAAAGGGCGGGGTCTACGACGATATCTGGCAGGCGTTTTGCGTATTCGTGCCTGTAAAAACTGTAGGGGTGATGGGGGACGAAAGGACGTATGAAAACGTTATCGCGCTGAGAGCGGTAACGAGCCTCGACGGGATGACGGCCAAATGGGCGCGCATACCCTACGACCTTCTCGAGAAAATTTCAGTACGCATCATCAACGAGGTCAGAGGCGTAAACCGGGTAGTCTACGATATATCGACCAAGCCCCCCAGTACAATCGAATGGGAATGAGCCGGCCGCGGACCGGATCGGACGGGTATATTAATTTTTAGGTTTTTTGAAAATTCCGAAATCACCGGCCAAAGAAACGAGCTCCCAGGACTCCTCGCCGAGCTCGTTAAGCGTATTCTCCATCCCCTGCCCCACCTTACTCCTTCTGGCCGTAGCGGCTTCCATGGACACCGCAATATCGTGGTCTTCGCTGCCCTGAAACAGTTTGTCTATGGAAATAACCTTATAGTCCCATCTCATCAAGTTCATTCCTCTCCATGCCCGGCCTCAGGCCGGCCCTTTTCATTCTCATCCTCGATCACGATAGGCTCGCTATTGCCCTCGACGTCGGGAAGGCTGCTTATATGCTTGTCGTAATCCTTTTTTGTAATCAAACCTTCTCTAATATTCCTGTTGGCAATTCTCACATCGTAAAGAAAATCTTCTTTCTTCTTCATGAATTGAACCTCCGAGGTAATTAAGGATACCCTAACGGCCCGGATTCGCAATCGACCGCAGGGGGGGCAGCACAAAGACTTCATTGCGCACAGATGCCGTATAGCGGCCGCAGGCTGCTAACCTCACTTCGTACCGGAGTAACCGGCTTTAAACCATTCCCATGTATTTTTTATGCCTTTCGCAAGAAAGACGCTCGGCGCCCAGCCCAGCACCTTGCCAGCGAGCCTTACGTCAAGGCTGATCCTGCTGACCTCGCCGGCGCGTGCCTCCGCGTGCTTCACCGGGAAATCTATTCCGGAGGCCGCTTCGAGCTCCGTGATGAGACCGTTCACGGAAGTCTCTATCTGAGTTCCGATGTTGTAGCTACCGGACGGAGACGTGAGGGCGCAGAGGTTCGCGCTCGCGACATCGCCCGCATAGACATAGTCCCTCGTCTGACTGCCGTCCCCGAATACGGTGCAGGTTTCTCCCGAGAGGATTCGGCTGCAGAATATCGCGATCACCCCGGCTTCGCCGTGCGGGTTCTGTCTCGGACCGTACACATTCGCATACCTGAGTGCGACGTAGTCGAGGGAATATATGTACCTGTAGTATTCGAGGTATTTCTCGACCGCGTATTTCGATGTGCCGTACGGTGAGATGGGCATGGGCGGGGTTTTTTCATCGGCGGGTATATTCGAGGGCTCCCCGTAAATCGCTCCTCCGGTCGATGCGAATATGAACTTCTTTACGCCGTTCCTGACGGAGGACTCGAGGAGCCGGATAGTCCCGATAATATTCACGGATGCATCGAACGCCGGGTCTTCGACAGATTTCCTCACGTCGATCTGGGCCGCGTGGTGGTTCACCACATCGGGGCGGAAGCCGGCGAATGCGCCGCGTACGGCGTCCTCGTCCCTAATATCGCACTTAACGAAACGCGCCCCCCCGGGAACATTCTCCACCTTTCCGGTCGACAGGTCATCGAGCACGAGGACCTCATGACCTCCCTTTATATATGCTTCCGCAACCCAGGAGCCGATGAACCCGGCGCCGCCCGTTACTAGAATCTTCATTAGATGCGCCCTCGTGTAATGATTATTTCGATAGACAAATTCCCGGCCGACGTTCTACCGACCCCGCTAATATTTACTATATTCGAATGGGTTGTCAACAATTCATATGCCGGTTTCCGTATACCGCGACATCCGGGATTCGAACTTCGAGCATATATCGGACAGGGGTATGTGACGAGGGCGCGATCAGGCACGTCGAATAGCCGCCGGAAGACCGTATCCAGTCCCCGGGATGATATTTTTGGTTATAGCGCGGAACAATTTTCGTTTTCAAATTCTGACCTATAACCCCGACAATGACATTTTTTGTCACAAGCCTATACCGCGAGGTGCAAAACAGGCAAGCCGCCGCGCTGCATATTAGTTAATGTTATCAGGTAGCTGGAGCGAACATTTGTTTCATGGCATGAACATTGCATCTGAAACTATCCGAGGATTAAAAAACCGGAGGATACATCAAATGGGTCGGAACAACTTCAAAGAATCATCGCATGCTTCAATGACAGGCGGCTTCATGGGCAACCATGATTTCGGCAGGCATAAGTCCATGCACGGTGATTTTGCCCACGAGCAGAACATCATGAGCGTCGCTACCACAGGCAGAGGCAACGGAAAACAAAGGGTGATCCCCGACGAGGATTATAAGCTGCTTCAGTCGTATTTCCGAGAAGTGGGGACAGAATCGCTTCTCACCGCAACCGATGAACTCCGCATAGCAACCAAGATAAAAACATATAACGCGAGGGCCCGCGAGCTCGAGGTTTTCATTCACGACCTAACGGAAAGGCGGAGCGGGGGAGTCAAAGCACAGAAGGCCTGCGAATGCCGCCGGAAGAGTAAGAGCGCGGCGGGGCATGATAATAAAAAGGGTGAACAGCAATTAAAAATGACGCTCAACAGGCTGTCCGCACTCTTGAGAGCCTACAAGAGTAAAGAGATTTCCAACAAGGACAAATTCATAAAATCGAACCTCAGGCTCGTAATCAGCATAGCGAAGAACTATATGGGGAGAGGGCTCCCGTTAGCGGACATAATACAGGAAGGAAACATTGGATTGATCAAGGCAGTAGAGAAATTCGATCCGTCGAAGGGATACAGGTTTTCGACTTACGCATCGTGGTGGATTATCCAGAGCATAACGCGCTCGCTCTTCGATCAGACGAGGGTAATAAGAATACCGGTGCGCGTGCTCGAGCAGGCGAATAAGATCACGAGGACTACGAACATGCTCAGGCACGAGAACGGTGAGAACCCGGATATAGAGAACATTGCTCAGGAAGCGGGGCTCAGCGTAAAGAAGGTTAACAAGGTAATCAAAGCCACCTCAACCAACATCGTCTATCTCGACGCTGTGAACCCGAATAACGGAGAGGCGAAGAACAGCTTCATAGATTTTATTCCCGACACGAGGCCGACGACCGACATGCTCATTGCCACAGTCTCCATGTCTGAAAAGATAGAAGAGGCGCTCTCCAACCTGACGGATAGGGAGGAGGACATACTCAGGATGAGGTTCGGCATCGGATACGACGAGTCCTATACGCTCGACGAGATCGGAAACAGGTACAGCCTCACGAGAGAGCGTATCAGGCAGATAGAGAGGCGCGCGCTGAAGAAGCTGAGACAGCTGAATAACGGCGGCGTGCTGAAAGACTTCATAACCTGCTGAGGAGCGCGTCGTAAAGATCGAACAAACGACGTCCTTCGACAAGCTCAGGACGAACGGGCGTTGAGTTACATCGGAGATAAGTGTGTAATGTGATTGCGGGATGGTGAAGGAGCAATCGTACATTCACACTATGTGTGTGCCGCGGCTGGAAACCGCTCCTGCAAATAAAAGTATTGAAAATCCCCCTGAATGTAGTTTTACAGACTGTGTCGCTTCAATGACGGGCATCCTTCGCACGCTTATCAACATCGACCACTTCCTCCGATTTGTCGGAATTGTTCCCCTTTACTAAAGGGGGAAATAAAAAGGCAAAAGACGAGACCCTGAAGCGAGTTCAGGGTGACAAATTAAATCAAGGAAAGCAAAAGATATTGTTCCACTCCGCGAACACTAAGCGCCGGGGGCGAGGCTTATGATGGTTTCTCTCACGATCTCACGTGAGGCTTTCGGTGGGAAAACCAGCACGGGAATGTCGGCGCCTTCTTTGTAATAATCCGCAATTATTGACCTGGCGTGCCCGGGCGTTCCGGAAACGGAAAGCGAATCGAGCATCCTATCGCTCACGGCCTCTAAAGCCTCACCCTTCTTTCCGCTCTCCCATGCACTTTTTATCGCATCGGCTTCATCCCCAAACCCATACCTGCAGACGGTATTGAAATAGTAAGCCCCCAT
>MFCJ01000115.1 GCA_001775255.1 Candidatus Dadabacteria bacterium RIFCSPHIGHO2_12_FULL_53_21 | reverse complement strand
GTCTGCATGATCCCGCCCAATTCCTTCGCGCTTGCAAGGACGGTAGAGTACTTCAGGATACCCAGGAGCACTATCACCCTGTGTGTCGGGAAGTCCACATACGCGAGGTGCGGAATTATTGTAAACGTCACCCCGTTCGAGCCCGAGTGGGAGGGGTTTGTTACACTAGAGATATCAAATACGACCCCGCTCCCGGCGAAAATATACGCAAACGAGGGCATAGCACAGGTACTATTCTTCGAGGCGGATGAGATGTGCGAAATCTCCTACGCCGATAAGAAGGGCAAATATCAGAAGCAGGTAGGCATCACCCCTCCGAAAGTATGAGCCGGGCGGCCGGAATACCCTGTCCTGACTATAAATATTGTCGCTTCGTCAGGCGGGCTGCCCGGTTCAGGAATTACTTCGATAAATGTATTAAAACCCCTTGATTTTATTTCCATTTTTTGCCCGTCATGGTATAATATTATCTCAGTAATTTCCCCCCTGCAGACATGTTCGGAGGTAGTGTATTTTGGGTGTAAAAACAGACCTGGATAAAGAGTCTCAGACCAAAGAAGACAGCTCGTATACAGCAGAAAAAATTAAAGTCCTGCCCGGCTTGGAAGCCGTCAGGAAACGCCCTGACATGTACATCGGGGACACGAGCACCCGCGGATTCCACCACCTCGCTTTCGAGGTGCTGGATAATAGCGTGGACGAAGCCCTTGCCGGCTATTGCGACAGGATAAGCGTCACGATTCATGTGGACGAGAGCGTCACGATAGAGGACAACGGTAGGGGCATACCCGTCGACAAGCACGAGGAAACAGGCAAGTCAGCGGCTGAAGTCGTCATGACGATGCTCCATGCCGGCGGCAAGTTCGAAGGGAAGGTTTACCAGGTCTCGGGAGGCCTTCACGGGGTCGGCGTCACCGTCGTAAACGCCCTTTCGGAGTACCTGAACCTCGAAATCAGGAGGGACGGGAAGGTCTGGTTCCAGAAATACGAGCGCGGCAACGCCGTTTCCGAGCTCAAGGAGACCGGAAAGACCGACAGGAGGGGCACCAAGATAAGGTTCAAGCCCGACCCCCAGATCTTCGAGATTTACGAGTTCAGCTACGATACGCTCGCGCACAGGATAAGGGAGCTCGCGTTCCTCAACAGGGGTCTCGTCATCCAGCTCACCGACGAGAGGACCGGAAAGGGCCAGGAATTCTACTATAAGGGCGGTATCGTCGCCTTCGTCGAGGAGCTCAATAAGAACAAGAAGCCGCTCCATCCCGACCCGATATACGTATCGGGGGAGAAGGACGACATCATCGTGGAAGTGGCTCTCCAGTATAACGACGGCTACACCGAGACGGTTTTCTGTTACGCGAATAACATCAACAACATCGAGGGCGGCACCCACCTCACCGGGTTCAGGGGCGCGCTTACGAGGACGGTTAACAAGTACGCGGAAGATAAAGGCCTGCTGAAAAATGCCAAAGTCACTCTCAGCGGCGACGACACGAGGGAAGGGCTTACGGGCGTAATAAGCGTAAAGCTCCCCGACCCCAAGTTCGAGGGACAGACCAAGACCAAGCTCGGCAATACGGACGTAAAGGGCATCGTAGAGACGCTCCTCAACGACAAGCTCGGGACATTCTTCGAGGAAAACCCATCCGTCGCGAGAAAGATAATTGAAAAAACCGTCGATGCCGCACGGGCGAGGGAGGCCGCGAGGAAGGCAAGGGAGCTGACGAGGCGGAAGAGCGCGCTCGAATCGGGCTCTCTCCCCGGGAAGCTCGCCGACTGCCAGGAGCGCGACCCCGAGCTGTGCGAGCTGTTCATAGTCGAGGGCGAGTCCGCCGGAGGCTCCGCGAAGCAGGCGAGGTCCCGGTACAATCAGGCCGTCCTGCCGCTCCGCGGAAAGATACTGAACGTGGAGAAAGCCAGGTTCGACAAGATGCTCGGCAACGAGGAGATACGGACCCTCATCACTGTCCTCGGCACGGGCATAGGGAGCGATGACTTCGATATCACGAAGCTCAGGTACCACAAGGTCATACTTATGACCGACGCCGACGTGGACGGCTCTCATATCAGGACACTCCTTCTCACATTCTTCTTCAGGCAGTTCGCCGAGGTTATAGACAGAGGCCACCTCTACGTCGCCCAGCCCCCGCTCTACAGGGTGAAGCGCGGAAAGGAAGAGAAATATTTGAAAGACGACCACGTGTACGAAGATTATTTCCTCGAGCACGGTACCAACGGAATAGTATTGAACGTCTCCGCGAACGGGAACGGCACGAAGGAGATAAAAGGGGTGAGGCTCTTCGATATCATAAAGAAATCAATTTCCTACGCCAAAGCCCTTGAGAGGATAGGGAAATGGGGCAGGGACATGAGGATAGTGGACGCCTTCGCGAGCAGGGAAGGGATCAAAAAAGGGCATCTCAAGACGGATAAGTCGGTCGAGCTCGACGCTCATCTCCAGGGGATTAAGGATTGGATCGAGGCGAGGCACCCGGAAATTACGGGTCTTGACTGGCAGATTCACGACGACCCCGAGCACGAGGCGTCTAAAATTTCATACAGCTTCAAGGAAAGCGGCAGGCAGAGGACCACTCTGATCGATTTCGATTTCCTCAGCTCGCCCGAGTTTGGCGAGATAAGGAACCTCCGTGAATCGATAAAGGCTGTCGGCGACCCTCCCTACGGCATCCTCGACGACGAGACCGTCGTCGAGCTCCCGAGTCTTCCGGCCGTGACGGAGCACATTCTCACGCGCGGCAAGAAGGGTATGACGATACAGAGGTATAAGGGTCTCGGCGAGATGAACCCGGAGCAGCTCTGGGAGACCACGATGAACCCCGAAACCCGCGTGCTCAAGAAAGTAATGATAGAGGACGTAGTGGGGTCGGACGAGATATTTACGATCCTGATGGGTGATGAGGTGGAGCCGAGGAAGGAGTTCATCGAGACTAACGCCTTAAACGTCGTCAACCTCGACGTGTGACGCGTAATCTCTCCCGGCTGGAACGAGCAAAATGCCTGAATCCGTTAAAAACGTAAATCAAATCCCCGTAGAAAAGGTAAGCGCCGGGAGCTCCACGTACCGTCAGGTGCTGATAGGGCCCGACGAAGGGCCCAACTTCGCGATGAGGCGCTTTATTATGGAGCCGGGCGGGGGCATCCCCGCTCACACAAACACAGTCGAGCACGAGCAGTACGTGCTCCGCGGCCGCGCGAGGATAGGCATAGGCGATAACGTCTACGAGGTGAAAGCCGAAGACGTCCTCTACATCCCCGCCGGGGTCCCCCACTGGTACGTGGTCCTGGGCGACGAGAATTTCGAGTTCCTCTGCATGGTCCCCAACCGTGACGATCAGATAAAGTTAGTCGGAAGCGACTAATCTTCTCATCGATTCCGCAATAATTCATTTACAATCAATAGTGATAAGTGAGAGCCGGGGGTGTATTTAAACCTTTAAATAGCCGTAGTTCTGGAGGACCAGTATGGCGATGCTTACGATTATCAGGTTCGCGACGGCTATAGGAAAGAGCACCTTCCATCCGAGGTTCATCACCTGGTCGTACCTGAACCGGGGGAGCGTGAACCTCACCCATATGAAGAAGAACAGGAACGCCAGCACCTTCCCTATGAAAACGATAGGGGGGAGGAACCAGTATTTGTCTATATCGATTCCGAACCAGCCGCCGAAGGGGAGCGGGTACCACCCGCCGAAAAAGAGCGCTACCACGAGGCACGAGACGACTATCATGTGCGTATACTCGGCCATGAAGAACATCGCGAATTTCATGCTGCTGTACTCCGTGTGATAACCGGCGACGATTTCGGGCTCGGCTTCCGGCATGTCGAACGGGAGCCGGTTCGTCTCGGCGAACGCTGCGGCGACGAATACGATGCATCCGAGTATCTGCGGGATTGCGAACCAGCACCTCGACTGGGCCTCGATAATGTCTTCCAGCCTCAACGAACCCGTCCAGGCGATCACGCCCACGATCGACAAGCCCATTGCCAGCTCGTAGCTGATCATCTGGGCCGCGCCCCGGAGTCCGCCCAGGAAGGAGTACTTGCTGTTCGACGCCCATCCGCCGAGCACCACTCCGTAAACGCTGAGGGAGCCGATAGCGAGCACGTACAGTATGCCGACGTTCAAGTCCGCTATCTGGAGCCTGACGAATATGGGCTCGCTCAGGAGGCCGAAGAGGGTCGTATCGAATCCCTTGCCTATCGGTACGACGGCGAACGCGATCAGCGCCGTGATGAGCGCGAAAGCGGGCGCCGCGATAAAAAAGGGCTTATTGACATGACTCGGTATCAGGTCTTCCTTGAATATGAACTTGACGCCGTCCGCCAGCGGCTGGAGTAATCCGAACGGCCCGACGCGGTTGGGTCCGAGCCTGTCCTGCATGAAAGCGCTCACCCTCCGCTCGGCCAGCGTAAGGTATGCGACGAGCGTGAGGACGACCAAGAACATGAGGGCTATTTTTACGAGCGTGATTCCGAGTTCGACCCAAACCATATTTATTCTCTGTCGGCTGACTGCCGGGCCCTTTCCGTCCCGAGCATGCCGATATTGTCGTAGTTTATTCCGCTGTAGGTAGAAACGTGTCCGGCTATTTCGAGCATTATTTCGGAAGGTGCGCCGTATTCGAAGCCATGAGGCTCGATCGCGCCCCCTATGAGTGAGAGTATCTCCCAATCGGGTTTCGCGGTCCCCGGAGGCTGTATCGTCTGTCTCACCCTCTGTACCCTTCCCCTGTCGTTTGTGAAAGTGCCTTCCTTCTCATAAGGGCTCGCGCCCGGCAGGATTACATGGGCGAGTCTTACAGTTTCCGTGATCTTATAATCCTCCGCGATAAGGAGCGAGAGTCCGGCGAGCGCCTCTTTCAGCCTCGGGCGCTCTGCCGTGGTCGCGAATTTAAAGAGGTCCTCGCCAGCCGCGTATAATACCTTCACGTCGCCGTTTAAAATCGCTTTTATCAGTTCCTCTATTCTTTCGGGGCCTGACGGGATACCCATGTCCTTCACCCCGGCGCTGTTCGGATACGGGTCCGGGCTTATAAGACCGAAAAGCTTCGTATCGCCCGTGCCGCCTGTGTTCGAGCCTATCCTCTCCGTTTTAAGGACACCGCTAATTTTTTTGATCAGATATAACTCTTCGTTCGTAAGGGTTGGGGATGCCAGAACCGCGACCGAATCCGGAGACGTCTCCCTCGCCCTCATAAGTCCAGACGATGCGATAGCTATTGCGTCCGTCCAGTCTGAAATCTCGAAGCCCTCTCCTTTTCTGACGATGGGGTCTTTGAGGCGGACCCCGCCTTCCTGGACGTCCCTGAAGCCGTATCTTCCCCTGTCGCAGATCCAGTATTCGTTTACGTCCATGTTCATGCGCGGCCTTACCCTCGACACCTGCCCCTTCCTGGGGTCGACGCCGACCGTGATGTTGCATCCGGTGCTGCAGAGCGTGCAAACGCTTTCAGTGAATTTCCAGTACCAGACCCGCTCCTCGTGGAGGTTGTCCTTGTTGAGGAGCGCGCCCACGGGACAGAGGTCCGTAACGTTTCCTGAAAGCTCGTTGTCGAGGTTCTTCCCCGGGAATACGACGATCTTTTTTCTGAACCCTCTCCCGTCGAATCCCAGCTCCCCCGTCTTAGTGACTTCGTCCGTGAACCTCACGCACCTCGTGCACATTATGCAGCGGTTGGGGTCGTAGAGTATCCTGTCGCTGAGGTAGTATTTCCTTCTCACCTTCTTCTGTTCGGGGCCTTCGAACCTGCTGTAGCCCGGTCCGTGCTTGACCGTCGTAAGCTGGAGCGGGCATTCCCCGCCCTTATCGCAAATGGGACAGTCGAGCGGGTGGTTTATGAGCGTGAATTCTACGGTCGCTTTCCTGGCTTTTATCGCCTTATCGGTATTGGTCTTGACTATCAGGCCCTCTCTCACGAAGGTATTGCACGCGGGCATAACCTTGGGGACTCCCTCCACCTCCACCAGGCATTGCCTGCATTGGGCGACCACGCTCAAGGCCGGGTGGTAACAGAAATGAGGGACGTCTATACCGACGCGGGAAGCCGCCTGAATAAGATTGAGGCCGTCTTCGACCTCTATTTCGATTCCGTCTATCGTGAGTTTAGGCATAGGAAATTCGGTTAAGCGAGAGTCGGGAAAATATTATCTGACAGGAGGGACCTTAGCAAGTTATGCGGGGATTTTGGAAGAATTTCAGCGCGGATGAGACGGTTTATGCGGGCTAATCCGGGAGCCCAGACGCCCGTAAGCATGCCGCTCATATGGGGTGTGCTCATATCTTCGGTATCCCGCCTATGAGGGCGTGTGTTATAATTCACTGGATAGGCTATGCGTTCGAAAGTCCTTAAACCTATATTTGTGTTCCTTCTGCTACTCTTCTTATTATCGGTATTAGTCATTCTTATAATCCAGACCCACTATTTCAGGCAGTTCGTCAAAATCTCGACTAATGCCATCGTAAGCACCCTTACGGCGCAGAATTTCAAGATCGGGGGCATCGAAGGCAACTTCCTTAAAGGGATCACTCTCAAAAACGTATCGCTCGACATCGGGGACAAAAAATTTATCGATTGTGACGAGATATATATCGATTACTCTCTCCCGGTTATTCTCGACGGCTCGATGCTGTTCAGCAAGGTAATCCCGCTCCACGTAGTGAGGGTAAAGGGGATCCATATAAATCTGGTCCATTACAGGGACGATTCCTGGAATTTTCAGGAGCTTCAGAAATTAATGATTAAAGAAAAAAAGCCCAATCCCGATTGGAATATCTTTATACAGAACGGCTCTATACGGGACGCCAGAATGACGATCGAGGACGAGGCCAGGGGGGAGAGCTCGGTCTTCGAGTTATCGGATGCGGAGCTATCGTTGAACCTGATCAAAATAGCCGATAAGGCGGAGATCGATGTGAAAGACGCCCATCTGACCGTCGCCTATGAAAGCATGGACTTCGAAAAGCTGCATTTTGAGAATATAAAAGGGAAAGCGGTTTATTCGAATAAAGACCTCCCGGATAGGTTCGAGGTTATGAACGTCGTATTTAATTACAGGGGGGCGGGGGTCAGCGGAAAGGGCGCCATAATCGATATGATGAATCCGCGGTTCAGCCTGAACGGACTGATAAGCGGGATAGATATCCCCGACCTGGGCGTCCTCAATGCGGAAGTCGACGCGAGCGGGAATTCCGTCAAATGGAAAGACCTGCACGCAACGGGGAAGATAAAGCTCACGGACTCGTCGCTCATGGAGGGCCGTCTCTCAGGCGGGATAGAATCCGTTCTGGTCGAGAACAAGCATATAACCATTAAAAAAGGCAATCTGGGCGCCGATCTTGGGGACGTTTCTTTCGAGGGCGTGATCGACCTGCTCGAGATACACGACAGGGGGAAAAATAACACGGCGGATTTTGAGCTCGACCTCCGGTCTCTCAAGGTCCCGCGCATCATCGAGATGCTGGAGAAGAAAAACGGGCCGTTCGAAGCGGGCGTCAACCGTAACATCGATGCCGTAATCAATTCGAAATTAAAAGTTACCGCCGGATGGAGCAGGTCCCGCGAAATGACGGCGGGTCTCGACATAAAGGAGATGAGCCTGACCGGGGGCGGCGCGGGAGAAATCAAGCTCAAGGGCCCTCTCGCCATTACAGGCTCGAAGATAGATTACGATCTCGACGCCGGTTTTCTTAAAACGAATTTTGCGCCGATATTGAACGATCAGAGGTACGCGAGCGACTTCAACTCGAGCCTCAAGATTAAGGGGTCAGTGAGCACGGCTGAGGTTTTTCCAAAGGGGTTCGAGGTGGCTCTCAGCGGTGAGGCCGCCCCTTCGAAGATATTCGACATTAACCTCCGGAGGGGAGTCATAGACGCGGCGTATAACGGGGCCTCCGTCGGGATTAAATCATTCGTCCTCGAATCTGAGCCTTTCAGCGTGAACGCATCCGGCGGGTTAGGGGGCAGCGGGGAGAACGGCATTAAATATAATGCCGATATCAAAAATCTGAATTTCGTCGCAAAACTCATGCCCGACTATCATCTCGGCGGCAGCCTCGGTCTCGACGGCTACATCAAGGGTGATTTTCAGAAACCGAGAATCATAGTCAACGCCAGGGGCTCGGACATAACGTACGAGGAAAAACGTTTAAGGATGAAGAAGATTGAACTGACCGCTGACGGCTATCTCGATATCAACGACCTCAGGCTCACAGCAGGGGGGGAGGCGAAAGGAATAGATATCCGGGGCAGGGAAATCCAGGTCGTCGAATTCAAGGCCGCAAGCCAAGGGAGCGGGATAGACGGTACGCTCGAGATGCAGGAGACCGTGAAGAGAAAGTATTCATTGGATTTTAAGCTCGGGGAGTTCGGAAGCGGCGGAGCGCGGCTCGACATCGGTAACGTCCAAATGAATTTTGAAAACGCGGTGTTTAAAAACCGCAGGCCTATCTTAATATCGCTGTCGAAGGATGGAGTGAGGGTGGACTCTTTTAATCTCTATCACAAGGAGAATTTCGTCGTAGGGGAGCTTACTTTCGGTTTCGACGAGAGCATCGACGGATCGATAAAGCTCGAGAAGCTGAGCCTCCTCGACGCTTCGGAGCTGCTGGGCGTCAAATTCCCCGTGAAAGGCGAGATGTCCGGGGAAATAAAATTAGGGTCGTCTCTCAAGCATCCCGACCTGATGGCCGATATAACGGCAAAGGACCTCGAGTATATGAAATTCAAGAGCGACCGGCTCACCCTTTCGTTTCTATATTCAGGCGACAAAATGGGGCTCGATCTGAAAATTATCGACAAAAATGAGGAAATACTCTCCGCGGTCGCCGACGCGACAATCAAGTTCGACCCGGAGAATATGGACAAGAGCATCGGGCAGGCTGTCTATAGGGCGACTGTAAAGTCGAAAGGGGTCGACATCAGCCCGATCAGCGTATTCAACGAAGAGATACAGGAATTAGACGGCAAGCTGTCGATAGACCTGGTCGCGGAGGGGACCGGGGAGGACCCGAACGTTTCGGGCAGACTCGAGCTCAGGGATATGACGATGAAGATACTGGCGATGAGGAATAAAATCCGGATAGAAAACGCGGTCATGGATATGTCGGGTAAATACGGCACTCTCCGCCCCGCTACGATCGATACAGGCGAGGGGAAAGGGGTATTCGAGGGCAGGGTGGATTTCAGGGACCTTTCGTACACCGGTAAAGGCACGATGTCCAACATGCTCATGAAAACTTTTCCCGCGGACGTGACCGCCAACCTCGACGGCGATGTGGAGGTCGAGGGGAAATTCCTGAACGCTTTCATCAAGGGGGAGATCACGGCCAGGAATATTGAAATCATGGTCCCCGAAAAGCCCCTCAAGGAGATCGAGAGCATAAAGTTCATTGACGAGCAGGAGCAGGATAAGGAAGAGTTCATTTTCACGGGCGAGAAAAAAGAGGATTTTGTCGAAGAGTTTATAGCGCTCGACCTCGACGTGGATATACCCAGGGACTCATGGGTAAAGGGGGGCGGGGCGAACATCGAGGTCGAAGGGAAGCTCGATGTCAATAAGAACTACAAAGAGCCCTACTTGATAACGGGGAATATAGACGTCTTAAGGGGTGATTACCAGTTCATGGGCAGGTTCTTCAAGATCGAAAACGGCACTGTGAGCTTCAGCGGCAAGAAGATTACGGACCCGTTCCTCGACTTGAGGGCGACGTACGAAGTGTCGAGCGTCGAGGTGTACATCAACATCACGGGGACGGCGGAGAAACCGAAGATACAGCTTTCGAGCGACCCTCCGCTCGACGAGAACGAGATAGTCTCGTATCTCGTATTCGGCACGTCTTCGGATAAGCTCGGTACGGACGAGAGGGTGGAGTTCCAGGAGAAAGCCGGAGAGGTCCTGGGAACGATGGCGGTCGGCGAGCTGAGAGAGGCGCTCGGCGAAGATTTCGCGATAGACGTGATGACCATCAAAGGCGGCCAGACCGGGTTCAGGGACACGCACCTGGAGATAGGCAAGTATCTGACCGACGACCTCTACGTAGGGTACGAACGGCTGTCTTATGAAAGGTATTTCTACGAGCGGTATTTCTTCAGTCCCGGCCTCCCTTCGTCCACGGTAACCGCCAACAGGGCGGTGATCGAATACAGGGTATTCGATTTCCTTACGCTCGAGAGCGAGATAGGGGATGAAGCCGGTGCGGACGTCTTTTTCAATTTCGACTACTGATAGTTATCTATCCGGCTGTTCCTTGATTAAGACATCGGCGCGGATCAATTTTGTTTGTCAGTAACTATTGAGGAGCTTCCTTATCCCTCTCACTGCCTGCATGATCCTTTTTTCGTTCTCCACCAGCGCGAGCCTCAGGTGTCCTTCACCGTAGTTTCCGAATCCTATGCCGGGAGAAACGGCTACCTTTGCCTTCTCTATAAGCAGTTTCGAGAATTCGAGAGACCCCATGCTCTTGAATGGCTCCGGTATCTCGGCCCAGACGAACATAGTCCCCTTGGGTTTCGGTATATCCCATCCCGACTTCGACAACCCCTCCACGAGCTTGTCCCTTCTCGATTTATACAGTTTCCTCACGTCCTCGACGCACTCCTGAGGACCGCTTAGCGCCGCGATCGCGGCTACCTGAATGGGAGTGAATATGCCGTAATCCATATAGCTCTTGATACGCTTGAGCGCCGACACTATCTTCGGGTTCCCCACCATGAAACCCACCCTCCATCCGGGCATATTGTAGCTCTTCGAGAGGGAGTAAAACTCGACGCCTATTTCCTTGGCGCCGGGGATCTGCAGGAAGCTCGGGGCCTTGTACCCGTCGAAACAGAGCTCGGCGTACGCGAAGTCGTGGACGACGATAAGCCCGGCCTCTTTCGCGAGCTCATATATGTCCTTGAAGAATCCGAGATCCACGACGGCCGCCGTAGGGTTGTTAGGGAACGAGATCATGAGCACCTTCGGCTTGGGCCAGGTCTCTTTGACCGCTTTCTCGATCCCCTCCAGTATGTTCGAGTCCCTCGTGAACGGGACGCTGTGTACGTCCCCTCTCGAAATAATGACGGAGTAGATGTGTATAGGGTATGCGGGGTTAGGCACTATAACCGTATCTCCCGGAGACAGAATGGAGAGCATCAGGTGGCATATCCCTTCCTTCGATCCTATGGTGGTAACGACTTCCGTATCGGGGTCGAGGTCGACGTCGTAATTCTTTTTATACCAGCCGGCGACTGCTCTGCGCAGCTTCGGTATGCCCGCCGACGCGGAATACCTGTGGGCCCTGGGGTCCTTTGAAGCCTCTATTAATTTTTTTACTATGTGGTCGGGCGTCGCCTGGTCCGGGTTCCCCATTCCCAGGTCGATTATATCGTCCCCCCTGGCCCTGGCTTTCGATTTAAGCTCGTTTACGATACTGAATACGTACGGCGGAAGCCGCCTGATTAAAGAGAATTCTTCGGGTATATGCTGCATCTGAGGTCCTTTTTCCTTTTCAGTTATTTTATTCGAATCCTTGACAATCTCAAGAAAATTAAGCGAAACTAGTAAAAAACCGAGATTATGGGTCATGAATAAAAATACAGGCATATTTTCAATCTTGCTACTTGTAGTATTCGCCGTGCCCCTGGTTTGCGCAGAGGAGGTTCGCCAGTACGGAAACGCTTCCTGGTACTCGGGCTCCCTCCACGGCAGGAAGACTGCAAGCGGCGAGTGTTACGACAAGGACGAGCTTACGGGCGCCCATAGGGAGCTCCCGTTCGGGACATTGGTAAAGGTTAAGAATTTAAATAACGGTAAAGAGGTAATAGTGAGGGTGAATGATAGAGGGCCGTTTATTAAGAGTCGTATAATCGACCTCTCTCGGGCGGCGGCTATTACGCTTGGGATCCTGAACCTGGGCACTGCGAGAGTCAGTCTCGAAGTGATCTCACTGCCCGTATTCGCTGATCCGGGCTCCGCATCGTAGGCGGGGTTCCTGTTGCAGCCCGTCCTCTGTCATCTGTTTTCGAGAGCATGAATAATAGATTACTTCTATTATTGTTGATTCTCCCGGTCGTTTTCTCATGCGCAAAAAAAAGTGTCGAGTCTACCCGTCCACCCGGGGAAGAGGCCCCTTCGGGCGGTTATATCGAGGAGGGCTCCACACAGGTCGGCATTGCCTCATGGTACGGGATCGAAGAGCATAACAATCACGCCGCCAGCGGCGAGCGCTTCAGCAAGTACGCATATACCGCGGCCCATAAGAGCCTCCCGTTGGGCACGGTCGTCAGGGTCACGAATATGAAGAACGGAAGGGATGTGATCGTAGAGATAAACGACAGGGGCCCTTTCGTGAAGGGCCGTATAATCGATCTTTCATATGCTCCGGCCAAGTCGATAGGCATGGTCGAGCAGGGCACTGTAGAGGTCAAGGTCGAGGTCATATCGACACCTTCCACGAGAGGGGGCAGCTATTTTCAACCCCTCTACACCGTGCAGGTCGCGTCGTTCTCGGAGGAGGGCAAAGCGCTGACACTCAAACGGGAGCTCGACGGCGAGTACGATGACGTCAGGGTAGAGTCGATAGAGTTGAGCGGGGATAATTACTGGAGGGTGAGGGTCGGGCGTTACGAGGATAAGCAGGACGCCGATGAAACCGCTTCGAAGCTTAGAACGGACGGGCATTACGTAAGGGTAATCATGGAATAATTCCGTACCTCCCGCCTTGTTCCTATCAGGGGTTCGGATAAGGACTGACTCAACATACTTAGTGGTGTAATATAATAAGCGCTATCCGGAAGTCGGCTATGGGGACACCTGCGCATATGAACGGATTCGTAAAATCACACGGGCTCGGGAATGACTATTTTGTCTTGGACGGCTCCCGCATATCCTTCGGGCTCACGCCCGCGGCCATAAGGCTCCTCTGCGACAGGAACTACGGTATAGGCTCCGACGGGATTTTGCTCCTCGTCCCTTCGGCCAGGGCGGACTTCGGCCTCAGGATTCTCAATCCCGACGGGAGCGAGGCTGAAAAGAGCGGGAACGGGCTCAGGATATTCGCCAAGTATCTCTACGAGCACGGCCACACGGATAAGAAGGAATTCAAAATCGATACCCTCGGCGGCGTAGTCACGGCCGAGCTCGAGGTAAGAGACGGCAGGGTCCCGTTCGTTACCGTGGAGATGGGGACTGCGACATTCGACAGCCGCCTGATACCTGTAACAGGTGACGAGAGAGAGGTAGTGAACGAAGAGATGAGGATAGAAGGCGAGGTGCTCAAGTTCACGGCCGTATCCGTCGGGAACCCTCACTGCGTCGTGTTTACGGAGAAGCTCGACGAGGGGTATACGAAGCTCCTCGGGCCTTTGATCGAGAGAGCTGCGCTCTTCCCCAACCGTACGAACGTCCAGTTCGCAAGGGTCGTCTCGAGAGACAGGGTCGAGATAATGATATGGGAGCGGGGGGCCGGCTACACGCTCGCTTCAGGGAGCAGCTCCTGCGCCGTGGCGGCGGCGTGCGTAAAGAACGGCTTTACCGGCAGAACCGTCACCGTATCCATGCCGGGCGGCGAGCTCGGCATAGAAATAAGGGAGGATTGGTCTATAAAAATGAGGGGAGCGGTGGAAGAGGTCGCCTACGGCACGCTGAGCGGCGATTTGATTGACAGGATAAAATCCCCCGGTGCGGAATGATAGGAAGAGCTCCGGTATAAGCATATTCCGCACGCCTGAATAATTGATTCCGGTACATTCGAAATTATTATGGGAAAGCTGATACTGACAGCCGAAACGGTACTTCCTGTTTCCTCTAAACCTTTAAAGAACGCATCCGTATTGATCTCCGACGGAAGGATCAGGGAGGTCGGAAAATCCGCAGCGCTCAGGAAACGCTATAAGGGTGTCAACGAAACGGATCTCGGAAAGGGGATACTCCTGCCGGGATTCGTCAATGCCCATACACACCTCGAGCTCGGATGGATGTTCAAAAGGCTCCGCAGCTTCAGGGGCTTCACGGGCTGGCTCGGGCAGGTAATAAAGGAAAAACGGGCGGGCGTCGCGGACTGTGAAATAGTCGAGTCGGTGGAGGAGGGGATCAAGGCGAACATCCGTTCGGGGGTTACGACCGTAGGGGAGATATCCTCATACGGCGGCATAGATAAACCGCTCCTTAAATCCTCGGGGTTGAGGACGGTGCTCTTCAGAGAAATCCTCGACAGTAATGAAGGCGAGGCGGATTTCTCGTCTCTCGAAAAGGGAGCGCTTTTCGAGGAGAGGCTATTCCCGCATTCGCCTTATTCGTGCAGTCCCGGGGTGCTGAAAAAAGCACTCAGGTTTCACAGGAAGAACGGCGTTCCACTCGGTATACACCTCGCGGAGAGCGCGGATGAGATAAAGTTCGTGAGGGGCGAGGAAAACAATTTAGAAAAGAAGATATTCCCGCTTATATACAAGACCCCCTTTAAAAAGCCCTCGGCGGACACGCCTGTCACATATCTAAGGAAAGCGGGTCTCCTCGACGGCGTGAGGATTACACTCGTTCACATGGTGCAGGTGAGCGGGGAAGAGGCGCGGGAACTGCGCGAGCTAGACGCGGCTATCGTCCTTTGCCCGAGGAGTAATTTTTTTCTTCAGGTCGGAGCCCCGCCCGTAAGGGAGTATGCGAAGTTCAACAGGCTCGGCATCGGTACAGACGGTCTCTCCAGCAACTACAACCTCGACTATTTCGAAGAGATGAGGTTCCTGCATCTCCTCATGTCACAGTCCGAGGGGCGGCGTGCCGCTTATCTAACCGTCTATGCGGCGACACTCGGGGGGGCCGGGGCGCTATATCTCGAGGATAAGACCGGCAGCATAGAACCGGGCAAAGAGGCCGACCTGATATTCCTCAATAACGGCGGCGGATCGGGCGACCCCTATCTCTCGGTAATTTCATCTACCGCGTGGAATGTCGGAATGGTCATGGTCCGAGGCGAAATCATCCGCACCGGAAATGACACGCATCCGAATATATAGAGATGTCCGGCATAATCGATAAAATCTTCGTCTACGGGACGCTCCTCCGAGGGGAAGAGAGGAGCTGCTACATGCTTGGCTGCAGGCTCTCGGAGATACTCGAAGTGCCCGGAAGTCTTTACGATACGGGACGGGGTTACCCGGCCGCTCTATTCGACGACGGATCGGACCGGGCGGTATCGGGCGAGCTCTATACCATGGAGGACCCGTCTTCCAGGATCGAAGGGCTCGACAGGGTCGAGGGGACTCTATCCGGGCTCTTCAGAAGATCGACGATCAAATACCCCAATTCGGAATTTTATTGCTACGAGGCGGGACCTCTGCTGAATGAGACAGCGACCGACGAGAACAGGATCATGAGCGGGAGCTGGAGGACGCACTCCTCGCTCGCATTCACTGACCCGGTAGATTTCGCGCTCAGGTTCGAGACGCACTTGAAAGATAGTTACAAGGAGCATCCGGGCGAAGACTCGGACGGAATACATTATATAAGGGGACACATCCCGGTCCTCGTCACTGCGCCCCACGCAACCGCGCACGTGCGAATGGGCAAATTGAAGAGGCAGGAATTCTACACGGGCGCGCTCGCCGTCCTCCTTCATTCGTTGACGGGGTGTCACGCGCTCTACACAGGCCGGCTGTCTTCACTCGACCCAAATTACACGGACGAATCCCCGTTTAAAGCGAAGCTGTCCGAAATAGCCGGGAGATGCGGGCTCGAATTTCAAATCGACATTCACGGGACCGGTTCGGAAAGGCCCCGGGACGTCTTTCCGGGCGTCGGCATGAACAGCGAGTTCCTGAACGGAAGAAGCGAATCGCTCTTCGAGCTCAGTCAGGCTGCCCAATCGAACGGCATCTCGCTCGGGTCTACGGACGTCTTCCCTGCGGCGAAGCAGATGACAGTTACAAGGTTCTCGGCGACCAGATTGGGCGTGCCCTCTATGCAGCTCGAAATAAACCGGGATCTGAGGCGGCCCGAAATTGCGCCCGCGGATTTCGTGAAGCTCGTGAATTTTCTGAAGGAGTTTATCGGACGCCTTTGTTGATACGGCTTGCCAGTATCTCCGCGAGGTGTTTTACGTTCCTGCCCGTGAAGTGCTCGATCTGATGCCTGCAGGATACGCCGGAGACCGCGATAGCTGTCTCGGGGGAGGCTTTTCTCACCGCTGGGAATAAACGGTCTTCGCCTATGGTCTTCGATATCCCGTAGTGCTCTCTCTCGTAACCGAAGCTGCCCGCCATCCCGCAACACCCGGCCCCGCTCTCTTCGGCTTTGCAGCCGGAAGCGGCGAGGATGCCGAGCGGAGCTGTCACCCCGGTGAGCGACCTCTCGTGGCAGTGTGCGTGATAGAGGATTTCAGGGGCGTCTTCCTTCCATTCGATTCCGAGCCCTCTCTCCTGGTCCACGCGGTGCAGGAACTCACCGATAATAAATGAATTCCCGGCGAGTATCCGGGCGTCTTCGTTTCCGGGCAGGAGGTCCAGGTACTCGTCCCTGAATGTGAGTAGGCAGCTCGGCTCGGTGCCGACGACGGGAATGCCCTCTCTTACGTAAGGCGCGAGTAACGAGACGTTCTTTCGCGCCATCTCTCTGGCGGGCTCGATTACGCCCTTACTCAGCATGGGCCGCCCGCAGCAGGCCCTCCGCCGTTCAAGCATGACCTCATACCCGGCTGCCTCCAGGAG
>MFCJ01000114.1 GCA_001775255.1 Candidatus Dadabacteria bacterium RIFCSPHIGHO2_12_FULL_53_21 | reverse complement strand
ATGACGCCGAGGTCGAGGCTTGATATCGCGTCCACGTCCCTCACGGCGCCGTATATGATTAACCCCTCCCACCCGTTCTCGTGAGCGGCCCCGGCAATCAGGTCCCCGAGGAGGGCCTTTCTCAGAGAGCCGCCGCCGTCGACGACCATTACCTTGCCCTTCCCCGGCTTCCCTGCCGTTTCCTTTACGAACGAGTTGTCCTCGAAGCACTTGATGGTGACGACCTCGCCGCCGAAGGAGCGCCTGCCTCCGTAATTCCTGAATACGGGCTCGGCTATACGGACGAGCGCTGGGTAGAGGTCGCAGAGGTCGGGGGTCGAGTATTCCATTTCGGTTAATCCGATTCAGGGGAATTTATACAGGGGCGGGGGGAAATTTCAAGCCTGTCCCCAGAGCTTTTTCGGGTAGTCGAATTCGAGGAGCTTGCCTGAGCCCTTCCCTATGTCCTTCCATTTCGTGTCTTTGAATTCGAGGAGTACAACGCCGCATGTGGGGACGTTGTCTATTCCGGTGGTGGAGAGCTCGTTCACGAGTGCGGTGACGGCGGGGTTATGGCCGATCAGCATCACGGATCTGTATTTGTCGTCGAACCCTTTTATCACGTCCGTCAGGCTCCCCCCTTCGAACGTGTAGAGCCCCTCGTTCACGAGCACGTCCGATTTTTTGAACCCAAGCTCCCTGGCGATCTTCTGGGCGGTCTTGAGCGCGCGCACCGCCGGGCTCGATGTGATCAGCTCGGGCTTGACGGAATATCCGGCCAGATGCTTCCCCATTTTTGGCGCCTCTTCCTTACCCCTGCCGTTAAGGGGCCTATCCTTGTCGTCGAGCCCCGCATCGTCCCAGCTCGATTTCGCATGACGGACGAGGAATAGCGTTCTGGATTTGGGCATAGGAGTCACCTCAAATTAAAGGCTAACATCCGTGAGAGGGATGGCAAGGCGGCCGTTACGTGACTGAATTGCTCAATCCCCGTGATTCTTGTATAATTGTGCTAAATTCAATCTTAATGGAGGATGAATTTATGAAATCGTACATACGTAAGGCTTTACCGTTTTACGTTTTCGCGCTGTCTGTATTGGGACTTTTGCTTATTCCGTCGTTTTATGATACCGCAATAGCACAACCGGACTGCGGCGTAACAATCTGTAAAAGCGCCCCCCAGCTGCCCCCGGCTGATTCCGAGGGCGAACTGGTTTTCTTTCCGTTCACTGAAATACGTGGACAGTCCGTTTTCGAATTTACCCTGGCTGCCAACTCACGTTGTACAGGGGCCGGCCTCGATACCGGTCAGAGCAATGAGATTATTGAGGAGCCCTTCGAAGGATGGGAACTCGTAGATATCGATTGCGAGGGAGACCCGGGAATAGTCGTCACGCTAATTGAGGACGGCGTGAGCGCCCATTGTCAGTCTCAAGGTTTCACAATCTGCACGTTCACGAATAGGAGGGTTCCGGCCGTACCGACGATGTCCGAGTGGGGGATGATGGCGGCGGCGGGAGGATTGGCGTTGATCGGAGTGTTCTTCGCGGTGAGGCGTAAGAGAAGAGCGCAGGCAGTGTAAAGGACGCATGTCATTTCGACTGAAAGGAGAAATCTATTTTTTAAATATATAAGATAGGTTTCTCACACTCCGGTTCGAAACGACAAAATAAGAATCAGATTGCCGCGGTTCCTGCGGAACCTCGCAATGACAAAAAAAAATTAAGCCTCTTCCTCCCATACGGGGGAAGGGGCTTTTTTGCTTTAGCGATACTGCTTTCTAAACCCCCTGTAGGAGCGGCTTCCAGCCGCGACACACACGCAGTGTGGTCTTTCGAAAAGAGAATTAACAAGCAAGGATCTTCTTCTTTTCCTTGATGAAAAGAAGCAAAAATCATCCGACTGAACATAATTTGCTAAAAATATCATGTTAACGCTAAAATGTTTTAATTCCACCCCATCCCTAAAACATTTTTATACGCGTTAACGATCTATTTTTTTAACGCAAATTCTGTAATGTCGGGGAAGAAAAAAAGACGAGATTGGCTCCGGTCATTGGTTGAGCGGAGGAGATTCAGTAGAATCATATACGAGCGCAGGTTCTGCGCTGCCTACGACCAGGGCTCCCTGTAGTAGTAGACGAAGTTGGCGACTGAGGGCCTCTCCGTCCAGCCGAGCTTCTTGTAGAAACCGGTCTTATAAGAGAGCTTTTCCTTGCCGTTCGTGAGCATGAGCCTCATGCAGCCCCTTTGCTTACCCTCTTCGATGACGTGTTCGACGAGCGCCTTCCCGACCCCCATGCCGCCCTCCGAAGGGCTTACGAATACGTCCGAGACGTATCCCTCCAGGCTCCCGAGCATTATGAACGGGACCCAGTGGACGTTGAGAAAGCCGAGCACCGTATCGTCTTCATCGGCGGCGACAATAATCGAATGTCCTTCCCTGTCACTGACGCAGTGCTCGATCAGCTTTTCGATAGGCCCCGCGACCTCCTCAAGCGGAAGCGTGTTCCTCCTATCGGACCATCCGATCTCCCTCAATATCTCCGCCATGCGGACCGCGTCCCCGGCCCTCGCTTCTCGGATATTTACATCTGGCATTGGAATCTCCGGTTTCGAGAATTTGTGATTTATAAATCAATATTAAAATATATGGTCAAACCGGCGTGTCCGGTATAGGGGCGCATAAATACCGGTTTGTTCCGGGATGATTGTACGCAGTTCTCGTTTCTGTTAAAATTGAGTTCGTAATTGATTATTTTTCCTAAAATAAATCCGGTTTCCGGAGGATGATGATATATGTCCCGTGACAAATTCAGTTATAGAATATATCCATACCTGAAGCTCCTTTTTATCTGCTCGTTATTTAACGCCGTATTTTTTCTCTCGTCCGGTGCGTTTGCGGTAAGCCCTTTAATGGAGGACACGGATACTCCGCCCGCCGTGTCAGTGCCTCCGGATACTTTGTGGGACCAGGCGGATAATGTATCTTCTTCCGACATTTCCTCCCAGGACTTCACGGATGGGGGAGGATCACTCAATCAATATGATTCACGCGCGGCGGACGATTTCCTCGTGCCGGAAGGGTTTTTCTGGGTTATAGACACAGTAAGGGTATTCGGGGCGTTCGACGAAACTACCCCTGACCTCATAGATTCGGTCGATGTAGATTTTTACGTAGACAGGGACGGCCTGCCGGGTCACTTAGTAGACAAATGTGTTTACGACGATATATTGCCGGATGATTTAACGAATCCGGAGTTTAATATAATTCTCCCGCATACGTGCCCGCTCCAGCCCGGCACATACTGGGTCTCGGTCCGGGCGAACATAGCTTTCATTCAGAACGGGCAGTGGTTCTGGTTTGAAAGGACCGTACAGACGCTAAGTCCTTTCGTCTGGGAGAACCCGGGCGACGGGTTCAGTACCGGATGTGTAAAGTTCACGCCGGCCCAGGCCGATTGCGACGCCGACTTCCCGGACCTCGTTTTTCAGATCATCGGTCAGGAGTTCGCTATATCAAGGCCTATACCGACCCTTAATGAATGGGGGATGATGGCGGCCGCGGTAATACTTGGCCTTCTTGGAATTTTGACGCTGTCTCTCAGAAGAAAAAGAGCAGGCATGAAAAATTGTTAATCTCTACGGTCGGATTACTTACTCCTCAACCGCTCAAACAGAGTTCCTTCTCCCCAGCGTGGGAAACTGCTTCGAGCGAGCGAGAAGTAGGACGCCCGGACTCTTTAGCCTCTTGGGTAACTGTGACCATGCTCTCCGATTTGTCGAGCATGTGGTGAGGATGAGGGGGATATGAATAGAAAAAGCTCCACAGCCAGCGCAAGGGCAATGAGGAGAAACTTCACCGATGCCGAGTTGAAATTGTGGAAACGTCTTCGCAACAGGCAGACCGATGGGGAAAAGTTTCGAAGGCAGAAGCCGATCGGAAAGTACATTGTGGACTTTGTTTGTCAGGAAAGGAAGCTGGTCGTGGAAGTGGACGGCGGGCAACATGGAGAACAAATCGCATATGGCAATGAACGCACAGCATGGCTCGAATCTGAGGGCTATCGGGTTCTCAGGTTTTGGAATAATGAGGTGCTTGAGGACGTGGAGATTGTATTGGACGTAATAGTTAGAGCTTTGGATGAGAGTGAGTTGTATCACCCTCACCCTGACCCTATTTTGGGTTATGTGGCATTGAGCCGGGAGTTAATGAGCTTCGATGCTTCATAGGGGAAGGCGACCAGTTGCACGCTTGCTTGCAACTGTTCCCTCAAGGGAGAGGGAAGTATGATCGTAGAGACCGAATTCTAACAGGACTGACACGGAGACTGAGATGAGCGGGGAGAACTGGGAGAGTCTGATTACGGAGAAGGGTTTCATGCGCGTGCCGAGGGCGCTCAGGCTCAAGCGCGCCGAGCTCGGCATCACCAATAACGAATATACCATATTGCTCGACTATGTGGACTATTACTCGTTCAGCGGGACCATGAACCCGTACGGACACCTGTCCGAGGTGAGCGGGATGAACGAGAGGTCTATCAGAAGGGTCCTGACCTCGCTCGAGAAGAAGGGGCTCCTCAAGAGGAAGGTCAGCTTGCACGGGAACGGGAGGACGAAAGGAGTGGTGTTCAGCATCGACCCTCTCGTGAGAAAGTTGAGGATCATAATGAAAGAAATGTCCCCCACTGTGGGGGAAGAAAATGTCCCCTACGTCCATGAAGAATCCGTCCCCCCAAATACAGGAGAAGATCTTAATAAGAGAGACGAGAGTAAGAACACGTCCGCAAAGAACGCGGACGGCCGCAAGCGCGCGTATGACGGCGTGCGTGTGAATGAAGAAGCAAAGGAAGTGAGCGAGGTGGTGGAAAGGAATTACGGCTTTATACGGGAGACCGGGGGGCCCGATCAGGAGGCTCCGCGCAATGACCGCCGTCAGGCTCGCGAAGGCGACGCCGAGACCAAAGAAGGTAAGGCCGGTCAAATCCACCTTGCGCGGGCAGGGCAGGGCCCCCGTGGTCCCATTACGGGGGAGGATGAGGAACCGGTGCGGAAGGAAAAGAAGAAGTCTGACCCCTGCTCGCCGTCGAGGTGGTATAACGAGGTTTTCAGGGGGCTTTACGAGGAGGCTGCCGGGCAGCCTGCGCTCACGGGCGGGCGGGAGTATAAATCGGCCGAGATGTATTTCAGGAGGCTCCGTGAGCTTAACCCGGAGATGGAGCCGGGGGAGATCTACGAGCTCGCGGGGGAAGGGGCCGCGTTCATGATCGCGTCTCAGCTGGAGGGGGGCGTATTCGGGTGGATGCACAAGCCGCCCGACATATGCCTGCTCTCAAGCCAGGCGCAGTCGGTCGAATGGCACCTGCGGAAGATGCGGCGGGCTATTCCACAGTCCGGCCCTTCGACCCTTCGACGAAGCTCAGGACAGGCAGGCTCAGGGCGAACGGGCGGCGAGTCGCCGCAGACATATGAGATGCCGGTCGGGCTGGAGGGATTGGAAGGAATCGTAAAACACACTACGTGTGCGAGCGCAGGTTCTGCGCATCA
>MFCJ01000113.1:4865-6161 GCA_001775255.1 Candidatus Dadabacteria bacterium RIFCSPHIGHO2_12_FULL_53_21 | reverse complement strand
ATTTGACTTAATCCCGGCCTTTTTTTACTATTTATTTGATAATTGTTTTCCAAGACGCTTAATTTTCGGTAATATTTATAATAAGTTGTGCCGGGCGCTTCACGGGTTCCAGGATTTGTTCAAGTACATTGGGTCGGAGGGTCGGATGTCTGTTGACGAAAACGAGATTGAAAGGCTGAGGAAAGCAAGAGACGATTGGGAAAAAGATTACGGCAGCGCCCGGAAAAGGGAGGCTGACTATACGACGATCTCAGGCATGGAAGTGCCCCCCCTGCTTACGCCTCTCGACTTGAACGGCTTTGATTACGAGGGCAAACTGGGGTTCCCCGGCTCATATCCCTATACGCGCGGAATCCACAGCACCATGTACAGGGGCCGTCTCTGGACCATGCGCCAGTTCGCGGGGTTCGGGACCCCCGAGGACACCAACCAGCGCTTCAAGTATCTGATGGAGCACGGGCAGACCGGTCTCAGTACCGCGTTCGATATGCCTACGCTTATGGGCTACGACTCCGACCACGAACGCTCGAAGGGGGAGGTCGGGAGGGAAGGCGTGTCCGTATCTTCGCTTGCCGATATGGAGGTCCTCTTCGACGGCATAGACCTCGAAAAAGTGACGACCTCGATGACCATCAACTGCAGCGCGAGCATCATATTCGCGATGTATCTCGTCATGGCCGAGAAGAAAGGGGTCAGCTGGCAGAAGCTGAGGGGCACCCTACAGAACGATATGCTGAAGGAGTTCATCGCGCAGAGGGAATGGATATCGCCGCCCGAGCCGTCCGTAAAAATCACGGTCGACATTATCGAGTTCTGCGCGAACGAAGTCCCGCAGTGGCACCCGGTCTCTGTATCCGGCTACCACATCCGCGAGGCGGGCTCGACCGCCGTCCAGGAGCTTGCGTTCACGCTCGCCGACGGTATAGCCTATGTGGAGGAAGGCGTGAAGCGCGGTCTCGACGTGGACGATTTCGCTCCCCGGCTTTCTTTCTTCTTCAACGTGCACAACGACTTTCTCGAAGAGATCGCCAAATACAGGGCGGCAAGAAGGATGTGGGCGGAGATCATGCGTGAGCGCTTCGGGGCGAAGAATCCGAAATCCCTGATGCTGAAAACCCATGCGCAGACAGCGGGGGCCAGCCTCACGGCGCAGCAGCCGATAAATAACGTGGCAAGGGTGACTATACAGGCCCTCGCAGCCGTGCTCGGCGGGACCCAATCGCTCCACACGAACTCGATGGACGAGACGCTCGCCCTGCCGACGGAGGAGTCTGTCACGGTCGCGCTCAGGACTCA
>MFCJ01000113.1:0-4840 GCA_001775255.1 Candidatus Dadabacteria bacterium RIFCSPHIGHO2_12_FULL_53_21 | reverse complement strand
GTCGTGAATACTATCGACCCGTTCGGCGGGAGCTACGTAATGGAATCACTCACGGACAGGATGGAAAAGGAAGCGTTCGCTTACATAAATAAGATAGACGAAATGGGCGGTATATTCAGGGCCATAGAAACGGGCTATCCCCAGAAGGAAATCGCCGACGCGGCTTATAAATACCAGAGGGAGCTCGATACCGGTCTGAAGACGATCGTAGGGGTGAATAAATACAATACGGAAGATGAAGTCACAATACCGACCCTTAAAATCGAGGAGAGGGTCGAGACGGGTCAGATAGAAAAACTGCGCGAGCTAAAGAGAACGAGAAATAATAAAGTTGTTCAGGCGAGACTGAGCGATATCGTCACGGCAGCACGGAACGGGGATAATCTGATGCCTTCGATCGTCGATGCCGTGAGGGAGTACGCGACCCTCGGGGAAATATGCGATATATTCAGGGAAGTGTACGGCGTTTACAGAGACCCGGGATATTTTTAACCGGTGAAAGGGTCAGCCTGCGGGCGCCTTGTTCGTGATAAGAAAGCGGGCGATGATTCCGGAAAAGAGTTACAATCATTATACGGGGTGTTCGACATGGGTCAGCAGGGTTCGAGGGCAAGGATTCTAATAGGGAAAGCGGGCCTGGACGGTCACGACAGGGGTGTAAAGATAGTTGCGCGGGCATTGCGAGACGCGGGATTCGAAGTCATTTATACGGGGCTCCATAATACGCCTGAGGCGATAGTCGAGACGGCGCTCCAGGAAGACGTTGACGCCGTGGGGCTCAGCATATTGTCGGGCGCTCATAATTATATTTTCCCCGAGGTCGTGCGTCTTTTGGAGGAGAAGGGTATAGGCGGCGTTACGGTTTTCGGGGGCGGTATAATTCCAAAGGAAGATGTCGAATATCTCAAGACGAAGGGTGTCAAGGCTCTCTTCGAGCCGGGCGTCTCGACCGATGAAATTATCGATTGGGTCAGAGAGAATGTTACTCCCAAAGCGCTGTAGGTTTGTCCGATGAAGTGCGCGAGCTGCGGCAAGAGTAAAGCGAAGAGGCATTGTCCCGCGCTGAGGGCGTCGATCTGCCCGGTGTGCTGCGGTGAGAAGAGGGGCGTCGAGATAAAATGCCCGCTCGACTGTATCTATTTTGTTGAGGGTCAAAAGCATCAGCAGCTTAAGGTTATGCATCAGAGGCTCCGGAAAGAAGGCGCCGTCAGCTACGTGCGGCGCGCGGAGCTCTATAACCGGAACCCGGGCGTTTTCGCGAGGATCGAAAAGATATTTGCCGACGCCTTCCGCGCCAACAGGAAGCTCAGGAACGACGACGTGGTCTCGGCCCTCGAGCTCGTGAAAAGCACCCTCGATACGGAGAAGAAGGGCCTCATATACCAGCATCAGAGCGAAAACAGCTTTGCCAATGAATTGTCGACACGGTTACTGATAGCTTTGACTGAATTTAAAGACAGCCCCGATATTAGCGAGGACAGAGTCACCATAGATTTTGCATTAAGTGTCGTGGATGATTTTCTGAAAGAAGCGAAGTTCTATATGGAGAACGACTCGAATCTCCAAAGCTACCTTGTCCATATATTGCGTTATCACCCCGAAGAGGACGTCCCTTCCGCCGGGAGGCAGAGCGAGCTTATTATTACTCCCTGATGTTGGAGCAGTTAATGGGGGTGGGGGGGAGCCGCTCCTATTTATTCTTGTTGCCCGCGGGAACGGTGTTGATGATCGCCGAGACTATGAAGGCGATTACGGCTACTATCGAAAGGATCTTGAAATACGACTGCCAGTTAATCTTTATTCCAAGATAGAAACCCATACCTATAAATGAGAAAACTATGAGCAGCACCAGTATTGCGCCGGGTATGTTCTTTCTAAGCATTTCGTATCAACACTCCTTAATCATTGTAAAATTTATGAAACGGACATAATATTATCTGAATTTCTCTTCATATTCAACACCCGGCGGTCCGGTTCCGGGAACATGCCTCCTAAGCCACAGTCGATACACGGATTTGAACTTAATCGATAATATATGTAACATTACTAAATATTATTTTCTCTTAACGGAACGAGACCCCGCTTGTCCTTAATAGATAATATAACAAACTACCCATCGAAGGTGACCTATAATTTCCACTGATTTAGAAATGAGGATTCCAAAACCGAAAGACATTCTTAAGCTTTTAAAGAATAACTCTCACCGCCCTATGAGGACCAAGGAGCTTTCCAGGCGTCTCGGCGTGCCAAAGGAAGGGAGGCTTCTCCTTAAAAAGGTTCTCGGGAAAATGGTGACGGACGGGAAGATAGGCAGGACGAAAGGCGGGTACATACATTCCGCCCCAAAGGAAACCGACGAAGTTAAGAAAGAGCCCGTAAGGGCGAACGCCCTCATCAAGGGGATGGTCAAAGGCGGCAGGATCCTCGGGAAGTTCGTCAGGACGGGGAACACCGGAAAGATAATACCGAAAGACGACAGGATACCGCACATCCACCTCCAGGCCCGCGAGATAAAGGATTTGAGGAACCATAGTCTCGTCGTATTCGAGATAAGCGGCGGGGTCTCGACGAGCCGGAAGGTAAAGGGCCGTATCATGGATGTGCTCGGCAAAGCCGGGGACCTCGAGGTCGAGAAGAAGGGCTTGATGGTGGAATACGAGCTTGAGGAAAAATTCCCGCCCGGAGCGATAAGGGAGTTAGCCGACATACCGGACGAAATACCGGAAAGCGAGCTGAAGAAGAGGGCCGACCTCAGGGAAGAGGTCATATTCACAATCGATAACGACGACGCCAAGGATTTCGACGACGCTGTCGGTATCACGAGGATTCACTCGGGATACAAGCTGCTTGTATCGATCGCGGACGTCTCTCACTACGTGGGAGTGGGGAGCGAGATAGATAACGAGGCATTGGGCAGGGGGACGAGCGTCTATATGCCTCACATGGTCGTACCCATGCTGCCTGAAAGGCTTTCTAACGACCTCTGCAGCCTCGTGCCTTACAAGGACAGGCTCACGAAAACGGTCGAGATGGAATTCAACCGCAAGGGCCTGATGGTGGATTTCAAGGTCTATAACAGCGTGATAAGGAGCGCGGCGCGGCTTACGTACTCGAAGGTCGCGGCGAGACTCGGAGATTCGGAGAGGGTGCCGCTCGAGGAGAGGCTCATAACCGAGAAGCTCTTCATTATGAACGAGCTTTACCAGCATATAAGAGAGAGGAGGATCGAAAAGGGCGAGCTTAATTTCGACATCCCGGAGCCTGACCTTATACGGGACGAGCTCGGGAGGACCGTGGACGTCGTGAGGACGCAGAGGAACCTGGCGCACGGACTGATCGAAGAGTTCATGATCGCGGCGAATTCGGCGGTAGCCGAATATACGCGTCAGGCCGAGGTCCCGTCCATATACAGAATTCACGAAAATCCTGATGAAGAATCCATACTCGAGCTTTCGGAGGGGTTAAAAAAACTGGGCTACTCCCTGTCGGCCTCGGGGAAATTAGACACCCTGGATTTCCAGCGGGTGATCAACATGAGCAGGGGAAGGCCCGAGGAGATAGCCGTCAACATGCTCATACTGCGCTCTTTAAAACGGGCCATATATTCGACCGAGGAAAAAGGCCATTTCGGGCTTGCGATAAAGCACTACTCACACTTCACCTCACCGATCAGGCGTTATCCTGATTTGATAGTCCACAGGATTACCAACTCACTGCTGAAACACGGTTCGACACCATATGACAAGGAGTCCCTCGACTGGATGTCTGAACAACTATCCAGGAAAGAGAGGACGGCTGACGAGATCGAGAGGGAAGCCATTAACCTCGAGAGGGCTTATCTGATGAAGTCCTATATAGGACAGGAGTACGAGGGGGTCGTTCTCAGCGTTCTGCCTTTCGGTATGTTCGTCGAGGTCAAGGAGGTCTTCGTGGAAGGCCTCGTTCCCAGGGACAGCGTTGCAAACTGGAGGAAGCGCTGGTTTGACGTAGGTCAGACGGTGCGCGTGAAGGTAACCGCCGCCGACGTCGAGAAGAGGCGCATCACCCTTAACCTCACGTCCTGAGGAGATAGGGCGCGGACAACACTACCCCAAATTCTTCGTCACTCGAATACGGGTTTCGAATCCCCCCACCGCCCGTCATATCTCTACCCTGAACAGCCCTTTAAGGGCGAATCCGAAGACAATCGATAACACGAACACGATAACCAGCCAGTGGACATGCCATTTATATATTTCTATAGACATGGCGGGATAATCGATCTTTATCTGCTCTACCCGTGAGTCTCCCGGCAGATGCCGCAGAGCGGGATTGAGCAGGGTATCCGTGAAACCCGACGCCGATGCAGACGCCAATGGAGAGACCTGTACGAGGCCCTTTTCGGAGACTATGACTTTCTGCCGGATCTCCTCGCCCGGCACGTTAAATGTCAGGTCCTGATCCCCGGTTTCCCGCGCACGTATCCTCCAGTCGATTTCGTTTTGATCCGGAATCCTTAAAGGCGGCGTCTCGACAATAACCCCTTTCCCCGCTGTGAGCGTTATGTCCGAAAGCGTGTGGCCGCCTTCACGGAGCTTGAGCGAGACTATAGCGGATTCGTCCGGCTTAAGCGGCCTGTGACCGTACCAGCTCTCGAGCTGGATCAGTATCAGCACGAGCGGAATCATCATGAAGAGCATGGGCTTGAGCGCGTATTTGATATACTTGAGGTTGTAAATAAAAATATTTTTCTGGGCGGAGAGCACTATGCCTATCTCGTCCTTGAAGAGACTGAGCTCGAATATATACGCCCTGATCTTGCTCTTGGTCTCCCTTATCTTCTGCTGGTCGGACGTGTAGC
>MFCJ01000112.1:604-17325 GCA_001775255.1 Candidatus Dadabacteria bacterium RIFCSPHIGHO2_12_FULL_53_21 | reverse complement strand
CCCGAGGGTGAACTGGAACAGGTTCGAGGAAGTCGAATCCAAAAACCCCGATACCCTGGCTGTCGCATGTTACTTCTGCGATACGATGTTCGAGGACGCATCCAAACATGCGGGCAATGATAAGATCGAGATCAAGGATATATCCGTAATACTGAGGGAATCCGTCGAGGCGGAGAGCAAGTCTTGAGATGCTTGAGGGGCTGCTACTCGGGAAATAGTCGGTACTATCAAATAAATAAATAATTATTTGTCAATTCTAGGGGCGTATGCCTAAAATTTCCCTCAATCTGTCCCGATCTCTTTGTAAGTTAATTCAATATAGTTAAGATTGATAGTCATGGACCGAATCTCGTGCCTATTTCTGGACTCGGGCGGCGGGTGGTCCGGAAAGTATGAGAAGGCAGGAACCTTCATGCGTTTCGGACAGCCAAGAGGGTCATTTTGTGCCGAGGGCGGAGATGTAACTATTATTACGGCTTCAGGCAAAGTACAAACAAAGCGCGATCCGTTGACGATTCTAGAAGGATTCCTGAGCGAAGGATATATTGCTGCGGGATATATAGGATATGAGTACTCGACATATACCGAATCGGCTTTTACCCCTCTACGAGTTAAAGAAGGCGACAGATACCCGGATCTAAAATTTCTTCTCTACCGGGAAGACGATATAGTCAGGGGAAATACAGCCGATTACAAACTCAAAGTCGGTAGCGATATGACCGAGACTACTGACTTTCTCGATTCCCCCAATCGCAGCTTAAGCCCGCCGACGTCCAATATGAGCAGAGACGAATATATCAATATGGTCGAGGCGGCAAAAAGATACATCAGGGACGGGGATATATATCAGATCAACCTTTCTCAGCGCTTTACTGTAGGTCCCGGGATATCTCCGATCGAATTCTTCTTACGGATGTTTCACGTGCAACAAGTGCCCTTCGGCTGTTATATAGATTTCGGGGATTTCCAGTTATGCAGCGGATCGATGGAGCTATTCCTGAGAAGGAGCGGCGGGGTATTGACTACGGGACCGATCAAGGGAACGTCGGAAAGGGGTTTGAATCCTGAGTCCGATACTATAAAAAGGGCGAAACTCGTCGGTAGTGAAAAGGAGAGGGCGGAAAACCTGATGATTGTGGATCTCATGAGAAACGACCTTTCCAAGGTCTGCGGGGCTGGTTCGGTAAAGGTCACCAGGCTCTTTGATGTGGAATCGTACGCGACCCTCCACCAGCTTGTATCCGAGGTAGAGGGCAAACTGGCAAACGGTATCGGGGTTAGCGGGATAGTTAAGAATATATTTCCTCCGGGTTCCGTTACGGGCGTGCCTAAGAGAAGGGTCCTCCAGATAATCGACGGCCTGGAGCCACACTACAGGGGGCCTTACTGCGGGGCGGCGGGTGTATTCTTTCCTGACGGCGACTTTACCCTGAGCGTCGGTATAAGACTGCTTATAACGGACCCGGGGAAGGCAACGTTCTGGGTAGGGGGAGGGGTCGTATGGGATTCTGACCCGGTGAGGGAATATGAGGAAACGCTGTTAAAATCCATGGCTATAAAGAAAGCGCTCGGACTATACGAGTAAGAACAACCTAAACCAAAAGGCAAACAAGGGAAATAGTTGATTTGGAACAGGTATTTATAAACGGCGAGAGGGCCGATTCCCGAATTCCGCTGAGGGCCTTATTCTTTGGGGAAGGGCTTTTTGAGACATTTCGATATAAATCCCGAATGCCGATATTTTTCGACAGGCACTATGACCGCATGGAGCGGGGCGCCCGGCTTCTCAGAATACCGTTTGTGGAGAGGGATGATCTTGCCGGTATTGTGAAAAGTGCAGTAGCGAATTCCGGGATTTCTGACGCATACGTGAAGATATGTCTCCTCTCGGGCGGGGCCCTGAACTACTATGACGATGCGTCGAGAGGGGATGTAGCGATTGTTGTGAGGGATTATGAATCACGGACGGGGCCGGCAAGGGTGTGTATCAACGAATTCAGGAGGATCTCCGACTCGCCTGTACATGGTGTTAAGTCCTTGAATTACCTTGAGAATATAATCGCCCGGAGAGAAGCTCGACTGAATGGCTATGACGAAGCGGTCTTTCTTAACGAGAGGGGAGAGATCGCCGAAGGCACTGCAAGCAATATCTTTTGGGTCAAGAAAGATACACTTTACACCCCGTCCGTTGAGTGCGGTATTCTGCCGGGCATCATTAGGGAAATACTGATAGATTCTGTCAATGCCCTCGGCCTCGGGGTGGAGGAGGGCGGGTATTATCCCGAATCCATAACGGGCTCTCGATTCGCCTTTCTGACTAATTCGCTTTCGGGGTCCATGCTCATTTTTCAGTTGGGCAATGCCGAATTTCCGCTTGATGACGGGCTCTATGAAACTATAAAAAAACGGGTGATTACAGGACTCGGATGGGTATAAATTCTGACCTGACAACAGAGAATCAATGCTGCGATTTCTCAACTTCCTGAAAAATAAAGAAAAATTGAAAAATCGTGGAAGAATTGTGGATAAAAGTCGGGGACACGCCAGCAATAAAAGCGTAACTACCTGTAAATATTAGATAAACCCTCTTAATTTGGTCTTAATAAATGTGAAGATATTTATCCACAATTGTGGATGTTTCACGTGAAACATTCCATAACACCCTATTTCCCAATGCAAAATTTACTGAATATCCTGCCAAGGATGTCTTCGGTCGTGACCTCGCCCGTTATTTCGCCCAGGGAGTCCAGAGCGGCTCTGAGTTCTATGGCAAGGAACTCCGGCGAATCCCCGTTTTTCAGCAGATTGAGGAAAGATATGAGTCCGTTCGCGGCCTTTTCGAGGGCGAGTTTATGCCTGAGCTCGGTCAGAATGATCTCGCTGCCGTCCGTATGGGCATTCCCGCTGGTGAGCAGCCCCCTGATTGCATCCTTCAGCTCTTCTGTCCCGGTGCCCAGCTTGGCCGAGGTATGAACGATTCTGTCCCTATGGATGACAGAGGGTAGGGCCTCCGGAGTAAATTTGATGCCTATATCGGACTTATTGAGTATGAAGATGGCTCTCCTGCCGGCGGCGCCTTGTAATACTTCTATGTCGTCGCTGTCGAGCGCCTCGCTCCCGTCTAGCACTATGAGCAGCAGCTCCGCCTCTTCCGCCTTTTTCTTAGCGAGTCTGACCCCTTCGTGCTCGATCTCGTCATAGGTCTTTCTGATTCCCGCTGTGTCGATCAGAACCAGGGGTATCCCTCTCACATCGATGCTCTCTTCAATGAAATCCCTTGTTGTGCCGGGCAGCGGGCTCACTATAGCCCTTTCTTTCGTCAAAAGCATGTTCAAGAGGCTCGATTTCCCTACGTTCGGCTTGCCGAGTATGGCGGTTTTGACGCCGTGCTTGAGGATGCGGCCTTCCTCATACGTTTCCATCAGACTGCGTATACCCGAAATGAGACTATTTATCCGATTGACCATTCCTTCCTTTGCGATCGGGCCTATTTCATCTTCGGGAAAGTCCACCTGTGCCTCTATTTCGGCCAGTATATCGAGTGTTTGTTCCTTGAATCCCCCTATCCTCTGTGAGAGTGCCCCTTCGAGCTGGAGCTCCGCCTGTTTTAATCCCTCTTCCGTGCGGGCATTGATGATGTCGGAGACGGCCTCGGCCTGCGTGAGGTCCATTTTGCCGTTTAAAAATGCCCTTAGTGAGAATTCCCCCGGGTTTGCCGGCCTTATGCCGAGGCCGAATAGTATCTCGAGTATTCTTTTCGGAACCAGGTGTCCGCCGTGTGAATGGATTTCGACGACGTCCTCACCGGTGTATGAATTGGGCGACCTCATTAGTACGCATAGAACCTCATCTGCAATGTCGTTAGTTGAGGGATTGAATATGTGTCCGTGATACAGGCGGTGCGGATCCAGCGCCCTCCCTTTGACGTTTCCCCGTCCGGGTCTGAAGATGAGTTCCAGTATATAGGAGGATTTTGGCCCGCTGATCCTGATGATGGCTATGCTTCCGTTGCCGGGCGGCGTAGCGATAGCCGCGATTGTGTCTTCATTCGGGATTAGATGCCGGTTCATCAGGTGGATAAGGTACCATAATAGCCCCAGAGGTGCTAATATGTATTATTTGTCCTTTGATGCCGGTTGGTTAGATTTGACGGGACGTATCTAGATCCGTTCTTGCCGGGGAAGCTGGGAAGATAGTCTTAAGCTCCCCCGCACGAGATGGGTTTCCGGATCGAGAAATTAACTCGGCGGTCTCTTTATTTAACGGCCCTGGCCTTACTCTTTTCATTCATGCCTGCGAGGGTGTCCATAGCAATGCTCGTATGGGCGAAACAAGCGCCTGCCGACATGACCATGCCAACATTGATCGCTTCGGCCATTTGCTCTTTTGTGATCCCGGCGCTCCTCGCGTCCTTTACGCAGCCCCTGATGCAGTAGGGACACTTCGTCATGTGCCCGCAGGCAAGCCCGATCAACCCTCTCTTGAAGTCTTTACTTAGCGCTCCCTCTGCGAATACCTTCTTTGTGAACTCCTTAAAGGCTTCGGAGTTGTCTCCGCTGCATTTACTGAATTCGTTTATCTCTTTGGTTATATCCTTTTTGAAGAAATGTCCCTCGGTGAGGGGGATGTTATGCTCGAGGGCGTCATGGGCCTCAAACGCAATGCTCGAGTAGGCATAGGGCCCCCCCATGGCGAATCTGAATGCGACATAGATCGCCTCTATAATTTCCTGGTCCGAGGCGCCAAGGTTTTTAGATAGCCTGACCCTCGATCTTATACAGTAAGGGCATCGCGTAATATGAGCTCCGGCGACGGCTATGAGCTGTTTCTCTTTCTGGGAAAGGGCGCCGTCCTCGAATACCCCGTTGTGCAGGTTCATCCATGCCCCGTGAAGGTCCGGATTTAATTCTTTGAAGAGCGCCATATCGCTTGATATATCACTTTTGAATAAGTATTCCGACATATGATACCTCCCTTGAATTTTATCAGGCAGCCTTTAAAAGCCTCATTATAGTCTCGCTCCCCGAAGAAAGCGGTTCTAATGACCTGTGTGTTTTAACCATCATTATCGCCCCTTCCAGGTGTGAAAGTATTAACTGGGCGACTACTCCCGGGGGGAGGTCGCCGCGAAAGTCCCCTGTGCTCATACCCTCGTTTATACATTCTTCGATGATCTTCTCCCAGGAGTTAAAAAACGCCGAAAGCTTTTCCCTGAAATTTTCGTTTGATCCGCTCATTTCGATTGCCATATTTCCGAAGGGACATCCCCTCGGATTCTCCAGGTTTATGTGGAATGTCTTGACTGAATTGTAGAATTCGACCAGCCTCCCGGATGGGCTGAGGGATTTGTTGCCGAGTGTTTTTATCAAAACGTCCGATTCGTACAGGGTTATGAATCTTTGGAGTATTATCAGGCCTAATTCTTCTTTGCTCTTGAAGTGATAATAGAAATTGCTTTTTGTTACACCGCTCTTTTTGAGTATCTCGTCGACCGATGTCTGCTGAAAGCCGTATTCGTGGAAGAGCTCTTTCGCGCTCGCGAGTATTCGTTCTTTGCTTTTATTCAAATTCGCCCTCCCCAATGAATTAGTACCGACCAGTCAGTCCTAACTGTATATTGTATTATTATCCATGTCAATGGGTTTTTTTAGTCAGGAATCGATAACCCATTTGATCAATGGATGGAATAAACCAGGAGAAGGTCAATTAAGGTTGGAGTGTATCTTGATTTTTACACTACGCCGAAGCTTAATTTTAATGGTGATTCAGGGTAGAAGTCCTGATCGATTACATCCAGGTTCTTCGCCTGGAGGAGCACCTTAAAGCTGCTTCCCATGGAGCCGGGAAGGAATAGGTTCTTTATGGCTGTATTCCTGCCGTGTTCTACTTTGTCCTCGGTGTTGTCCTGTTCAGCTAGTCTTGTCATTATGTCGAGCACGCCCCAGTCGATGAGGAACTGACCCTGCGTGGTGTATTTAATAGTCTTAAGCCCGAGGGATTCGCCGGCCCTTATCAGGTTGCTGAAATCCACGTGGGCTGTGATGTCCTGCCCGCCGATGTTGATGTATGGTTTCTCGCTGATCTTATGCTTGTGCATGCACTTGTATGTACCCTTCATTCTTTCAGGGCTGTATAGCTCTCGTGCAAGAAACCCATAGTCTATTGTCAGTATAAAGCCCTTTCCAAGCACCTTCTGCACCTCTCCGAGCCATTTGCCGGCGTTTAGATTTACCTCGGCTTCCTGGCCCTCGCGAAACATAATCTCATAGCCGTTAAAGTATTCGCCGAGCCATGATGTGCTCGACTCGTCGATGATTTCTTCGAATTCTCCCTCCCTGAGCGTAACGAAAACCTCTTTCATAGCGCCGCCCGTGAATCTGACCCTGTGGAAGGGAAGAGCGTCCACGAGCTCGTTGGATAAAATAATCCCGGCGACACCGCCCGAGTCTATTTCGGATAGAGAGGACACGTATTTGATCTTTGCCCCGTGTTTGTCGAGCGCCTTGTCTGCCGCATCAGGCCCCCGGCCCCCTTTTTCTATTATCAAGTATTCTGTCATCCCGTAACATTCCGGGTGGCTCCGTGCGAGCGAATCGAGTATGTCCGCAGCGAGGGTCCCCGTTCCCCCTCCGAACTCGATAACCCGGAGACGGGGCTCGTTTATCAGGCCCCCGGATTTCGCTATAAACCCTGCAAGCACCTCGCCGAAAGCGGGATCTACGCTTGGACTCGTGTAGTAGTCCCCGCGTTTCCCGATCCTCGTCTCTCCCGACGTATAATATCCGAGCCCCGGGTGGTAAAGCGCCTTCTCCATGTATTCGGAAAAAGTCAGCCTGCCTTTTTTTTTGATCTCCGATTTAATTATTTCGGCTAAAGGGTTCATTTCCATGTTGCTAATCTGTGGAGTAAATTATATCCGGCAATAATTGTATCACAGCTGCCTCAGTCGAATGGCGACCGGCTTCGTCGGAGATATATGGTCTGGGTTATTAAAACTGTTAAGATGCTCGCCTTCGTAATTCTGGTAGTTACCTTTCTAATAATATCGTTCTGCGTCGATCTGATCGTAGGCAACAAAATGGTAAAGCTCAGGTATTTCTCCCGCATATCGTCCTTTTATCTCCGGGCCGCGCTCATAGTGCTCGGCGTAAAGGTCAGACGGAGAAATATCGACAAGCTCGTGAGCGGAAAAGAGAATCACCTCGTAATCTCGAACCACCTCTCTTATTTGGACATCTTCGTGATTTTCTCCACCGTCCCCGCGGTGTTCATCGCGAACTCCGAGCTCGAGGATACATTCCTTCTGGGAGCCATCATCAAGTACTCGGGAGGCGTCTTCGTGGAGAGGAGGAACAGGTCGCGCCTCCTGCAAGATATGCAGCATATAAAGAATATACTGCATATGGGTTTTAACGTCGTCCTCTTCCCGGAAGGGACGACGTCGGACGGCGAGGAGGTCAAGCCCTTCAAAACTTCCTTTCTCGATGCGGCAGCGGGGAGCGGCGTCGACGTCCTGCCCCTCTGTGTCAGGTACAGGAAGATAAACGGAGAGGATATAGACGCCGGGAACGGACGGCTCGTTTATTATTACGGCGATCTTACATTTTTCGAGCATTTTTTCAGGCTCCTTAATCTCAGGTCGATAAGCGTCGATCTTACGGAGCTTGAGGTAATACCGCCCGGCTATACGAGGAAGGAATCGGCCAGAATCGCCTTCGAACGAATAAGCACGGCGTACAAAGAGGGATTCGGCTTCTGAGACTCAATTGTGCCCGAGGCTTAGACGTCTTTGTCTTATCGGCCCTCTAACCGTGAGCCCGGCGCGCTCCTTCTTGCTCTAATACGATAGGTTAGTTATGATAGAAAATCCCAAAATGGGAGAAACAAAGGAGAATTTCACATGGATTTGAAGTGGGCGAAGAGAATAGCGGACCTTCCGCCATACCTGTTCGCAGAAATTGACGCAAAGAAAAGCGAGATGAGGGCGAAGGGGGTGGACATTATAGACCTGAGCGTCGGCGACCCTGACATACCTACGCCTCAGCGCATTGTCGATGCGTTAAAAAAAGCGGTGGAGGACCCGCAAAACCACAGATACCCCTCCTATGAAGGCATGCTCTCATTCAGGACGGCAGTCGCCGACTGGTATATGGAGCGGTTCGGTGTGGAGCTCGACCCCAAAACCGAGGTCGTGGCCCTCATCGGCTCCAAGGAGGGGATAGCACACACTCCCCTTGCCTTCCTCGACCCCGGGGATATAGGTCTCTATACGGACCCGGGATATCCCGTTTATCCGACATCGATAAGCTTCGCGGGCGGGGTTCCGCATGCTGTCCCGCTTCTCAAGGAGAACGGATTTCTCCCCGATCTCGGCTCTATTCCGGAGGATATTGCAAAGAAAGCCAGGATAATGTTCGTGAACTATCCGAACAACCCGACAGCGGCAGTCGCGGGCGGGGACTTTTACGAGGAGCTTGTGGATTTTGCCGTCAAATATAATATCCTTATATGTCACGACGCCGCCTATACTGAAATGGCGTATGAAGGGTATAAGCCGTCCAGTTTCCTCCAGTTCGACGGCGCCAAGGAAGTCGGGATCGAGTTCCATTCCCTGTCAAAGACGTTCAATATGACGGGGTGGAGAATCGGATTTGCAGTTGGAAACAAGAAGGCGATCGGGGGGCTCGGGAAGATTAAGACGAACATAGATTCGGGCGCTTTTCAGGCGGTTCAGGTCGCCGGCATAGAAGCATTGAGAAATTACAAAATCGGCCTCGAGGATAGAATAAAGATATTCCAGGAGCGAAGGGATATTTTTTGCAGGGGTCTCGACGAGGTAGGTTTAAGCTACAATAAACCCATGGCCACCTTTTACGTATGGTTTGAAGTCCCCGCTGGGTTGTCGTCCAAGGACTTCTCTGCGAAGCTTTTATCCGAAACCGGAATTGTCGTAACCCCCGGTACAGGATTCGGAAAATACGGCGAAGGCTATGCGCGTGTTTCTACCACGTTCAATACGGACAGAATAATTCAGGCTGTAGATAGGCTCAAAGAGGCAAAGTTCTGATCCTATCCGGAAGGAAAAGGCAGCGGGAAATGAGAAGTGGAATATTTTATTTTAGCTTCTAAGATAATTGTAACAGTCCTATATGCCGTAACGCTGATGCTTCTTTGCATATTCGGTCTGCACCGGTATTACCTTTCATACCTATATAAGAAGTATAAACATAAAAAGCCCGTCCCCGGTTCCAGGTATAAGAACCTTCCGGTCGTTACGATACAGCTGCCTATATATAACGAGATGTATGTGGTCGAGAGGCTCATTTCCTCGGTCTGTAAAATCGACTACCCGAGGGAGCTGCTCGAGATTCAGGTACTCGACGACTCGACCGATAAGACCGTGGAGATCGCGAGCAGGTGTGTGAATCAATTTAAAGAGTCGGGGATCGATATTGTATATATACATAGAGAGAACCGGGAGGGCTATAAGGCGGGAGCATTGAGGGAAGGGCTCAAAAAGGCCAAGGGCGAGCTCCTGGCGGTATTCGATGCGGACTTCATTCCCCCGCGCGAATTTCTCAGGAATACCGTGGATTTTTTCTCCGATCCGGGAATAGGCATGGTACAGGTGAGGTGGGGGCATGTGAATCTTGATTATTCCACTCTGACGAAGGCTCAGGCGATACTCCTCGACGGGCATTTTATGATAGAGCAGACGGCGAGGTATAACGGCGGGATGTTCTTTAACTTTAACGGTACCGCGGGCGTCCTGAGAAAGGAATGCATAGAGTCCTCGGGCGGGTGGCAGCACGATACGCTTACAGAGGACCTCGATCTCAGTTACAGGGCCCAGCTCGCGGGATGGAAACTGGTCTACCTCCGGGATATGGTTGCCGACGCGGAGCTCCCCGTGGATATGAACGCCTTTAAATCACAGCAGCACAGGTGGGCGAAGGGAGGGGTTCAAACCGCAATCAAAATTCTCCCCGAAGTTTTCAGAAGGAAAGACCTTTCGTTCAGGATCAAGTCTGAAGCCTTCTTCCATCTATTCGGAAATATTTCGTATTTACTCCTGCTCGTTCTCTTCCTGCTGATGTTCCCGATGGGTTTTTTCTGGAGTGAGATCGGCTGGGATAGCGGCATTTTGGTAAATGTCTTCGCGATCACGGCGGGCACGCTCAGCTTCGTGCTTTTCTATATAATCACCGTGAGAGAGGTTCACGGAAAAAATTGGCTTGCCTATCTGAAGTATGTGCCTCTGGCGATATCGATAGGTGCGGGCATGGCGGTCAATAATTCCAAGGCGGTGCTGGAAGCGCTTTTGGGCAAGAACTCCGAATTCAGGCGTACTCCGAAATTCGCCGTTACCTCGAGGAACGACAACTGGCGCTCGAGGAGCTATGTAGCCTCGAAAGAAGCGACCGCAATCATAGAGATCGCTTTCGGCGTGATGTTTTTTCTACAGACCCTTCTCGCCATATATATGGGATACCTTGGATGGGTCCCGTTCCTCCTGCTCATCCAGTTCGGATTTTTGTATACCGGGCTTCTTTCGATCTTTCACGGTACAGGCAAAAAGGGCGCGGCTGCACACATAAATCCGATCATCCCGGAGCCCGCGCTTCAGAGAGAGAAGGATTTTTAATGCGGCCGATTTAAGGTGTGACGGGAGGCGGCATATTCCTCCGGCACCGGTACAGCCGCTGCGGGGGAGAGGGTGTTAACTGTTTCTTGTGTCAGCATGAGAGCTAACTTGTTCAGTATCTGCCGGATCGCAATGTTGACTTTTAGCAAAATTATAATCCATACTAAAATTCCAAAACGGATGTAATCGGCGGCGGCTAACCTATGAGGATCTGTACACTTGCAAGCGGCAGTTCCGGGAATTGTCTTTATGTAGAGTCCAGGGAGACGAAGATACTCGTCGATGCGGGAATAAGTCTGAGACAAATCGGGCTCAAGCTCAGAAAACTGGATATGGAGCTATCCGACATCGATGCCGTTATAGTCACCCACGAGCATTCCGACCACACGGCGGCCCTCCGGAATATCGGGGTGCCGGTGCACGTCGCCAGGGCCACGGGACATCTATGGGCCAGTAAGGTGAGCACTCTCAGGGAATTCGATACCGATACCTCATTTATGATAAAGGACCTCTCGATTACACCCTTCTCGGTGCCTCACGATGCCTTGGACCCGGTCGGCTTTTCTATAGAGTCCGGGCAAGGCAAGAAAATAGGAGTCGTAACGGATATAGGCTCGGTTACCGCGCTCGTCAGGGAGAGGCTCAGGGGATCGGACGCCCTCGTAATCGAATTTAACCACGATAACGACATACTGCTTTACAGCCACTATCCCTGGGACTTAAAACAGAGGATCAGGGGACGTTTGGGCCACCTTTCGAATAACCAGGCTTCGGAGCTCCTTTCCGATCTGGTCCATTCCGGGCTCAGGCACGTCGTTCTCGCCCACTTGAGCCAGGTCAATAACAGGCCCGAGGTCGCTTTCGAGTCCGCCTCGAGCGCATTAAGGAAAACGGAGGAGGGGACGGGGGTGCAAATTTCAGTTGCTCCGAGAAAGACATTGGGGGAGGTGCTGGCGATTTGATTCCGAGATATTCGAGACCCGAGATGTCCTCCATCTGGACCGACGAGGCGAAGTACGCTAACTGGCTCCGGGTGGAAATCGCCGTATGCGAGGCGTGGGCCAAGTACAGGAAGATACCGAAGAAGGCCGTTGAAACGATCAAAAAGAAGGCGGGTTTCGACGTCGCAAGGATAAATGAGCTCGAAAAAGATCTGAAGCACGATGTAATTTCGTTCCTGACGTCGGTTTCCGAGCATGTGGGCAAGGAGTCGAGGTATATTCATCTCGGTCTGACGTCCTCCGACGTTCTCGATACCGCTTTCGCCCTGCAATTAAGGGACGCCGCGGAAATAATCATCAAGGATTTGGAAGCCGTAATTAAAATATTGAAAAAACAGGCCTTTAAATACAAGAAGACGCCAATGATCGGCAGGACGCACGGAATCCATGCGGAGCCCAGGACGCTCGGGCTCGTCTTTGCGCTCTGGTACGACGAAATGAAAAGGAACATTGACCGGATGAAGCGGGCGCGAGATGTCGTCAGCGTGGGCAAGATATCGGGTGCTGTGGGTACTTTCGCGAATGTCCCTCCGGAAATTGAAGAGGACGCCTGCAGACGCCTCCGTTTAAAGCCTGCGCCGATATCGACACAGATAATACAGCGAGATATCCACGCTGAATATTTCCTTACCCTTTCCATAATTGCCTCTTCCATCGAAAAAATAGCTCTCGAAATAAGGCATTTTCAGAGGACGGAGGTGCTTGAGCTCGAAGAGCCGTTTACGGAGGGGCAGAAGGGATCGTCCGCGATGCCGCATAAAAGAAACCCCGTGCTTTCGGAAAATCTGTGCGGGCTTGCCCGGGTCGTGCGCTCCTATTCCATGCCGGCCCTCGAAAACATACCCCTATGGCATGAGCGCGATATCAGCCACTCCTCCGTTGAGCGTGTGATCGGCCCTGACAGCACGATCCTCCTCGACTTCATGCTCGCAAGGCTTGCTTACCTGTTAGAAGGTCTTCAGGTGTATCCGGAAAATATGGAAAAAAATATATGGCTCACCCGCGGACTGATTTTCTCACAGAAGGTGCTGCTGAAGCTGGTTGGAAAAGGGATGTCGAGAGAGGACGCCTACAAGCTGGTTCAGAGTAACGCAATGAAGACATGGAAGGGGAAGAGTGATTTCCTCGGGCTGCTGCTTAGCGACCGGGAGGTATCCGGCTTCTTAACTAAAGAGGAAATTACTGAATGTTTTGATGTGACTGCTGATCTCAAGAATGTCGACAGGATATTCGAAAGGGTGTTTTCATGAATTAAAATTGAATGTTTCTGGATACTAGCGCGCATTTTCGGCTAGAGGAGATTATGTTGCTTTCTCAACATTCAGTGGTATAGTTTTAGCTAACCAAACCAAAGGAGGCATGTATGAAGTTTAAATTTTTGACTTCGGCACTACTTACAATAGCGTTCATAATTGTAGGAAGCCAGGCATTCGGGCAGCAAATATCAAAGGAAGAAAACGCGCGACTCCAGACGTTCTTCAAGAAAAATTTCGGTGCGAACCTGGCACCCGATACGGTAATAGAGATTAAAGGAGTCGAGGATAGTTCCATAAAGGGACTTAAGAAGGGTACGTTCGTTATAAATACCGCTCAGGGTTCACAGGAAGTCGGTTTTGTGATGAGCCAGGACGGAAAATATTTGCTGATGGGCAACATGGTGGATACGACCGGTTTTAAAGTAACGGCTATAAAGAACATTAAGCAGGGCGCGATTCCGATTCCAAGGGGCGAATTCCCTGTTCTGATGACGACCGACGGAAAGTTTCTGATTATCAATAGCGAGATCATAGACGTCTCGAAGTTCAAGGATTCGAAGCTCGCCGGGTTTAAAGAGGGTTCGTTTAACATGGGAGGCCGCCAGACTGTACCTGTCTTTATCAGCGGCAACGGTAAGTTCCTGGTTCTAGGTACAGAGATATACGACACGACCGTCGATCCGCAGAAAGAGATAATGGAAAAGATATCTCTAAAGGACGTGCCTATTAAGGGGGCCGATAATGCCAAGGTAGTTATAGTGGAATATTCCGACTTTCAGTGCCCGTTCTGCAAGAGAGGAAAAGACATGCTCCCCCAGATTTTAAAGGATTATAACGGCAAGGTTAAAATAGCCTACAAACAGCTGCCTCTCAAGAATCACAACTGGGCGATGCCCGCCGCTATCGCTTCCGTGTGCGCTTACGAGCAGGGCAATGATAAATTCTGGGCTCTCCATGACAAGCTCTTCGACAGCCAGAAGGACATAACGCTCGAGAACTCGAAGGAGAAATTCAATCAGTACGCGAAAGAGGTCGGGCTCGATACGAAGAAATTCGACGCGTGTCTCAATTCAAAAGAAGCAGCGGCTGTAGTCGATACTCAGATGAAGGAAGCTGTCGAAATAGGGGTACAATCCACGCCGACTTTCGTCGTTAACGGTATGATAGTTCCGGGCGCTAATCCGGAGGGTCTTAAGTCCGCTATAGAAATTCAACTTTCGGAAGGTTCCTAATACTTTACGTAATAGGTCCGACTGCGCCCTATCCCGATTCGAGGTGTAAAATCAGCGTAAATAGTCTGATTGATCGGGTTAGGGCGCATTTTTTTTGTGCATAATATAAACTATCTTCCATAATATATTCTGTTCCTGACACCGATGAAATGCCCGTCGTGCGGATACAACAGTTTTGATCATCTCGAACACTGTAAAAAATGCGGATTCCCGCTCTATGAGGCCGCGCCGCCTCCCGCGTCGGAGCCCGGAAAAAAGGCCCGTAAAAAATCCCGCGGGCGGTCGGGAAACGACTCAGGCGAACTGTTCCTGGACATACCAATCCGGGAGGTGAACACTGAATCAAGCGCGGAGTCCGGCAGGACGGCAGGTTCCCGGCATAAACGGACGTCTGCCCGCGCCGATGATTTATCCTCTGAATCTTATGAGTTGTTCTCTGTCTCTAAAGGAGTTGATACAGCGGGATACGGGGAAGTCGAGCCGGAAGGCCTATCCCGCAAAGCTCCGGGCAGAGCGCCGGTCCAGGAAGAGGGTCTCCCGGATTTGCGCCCGGACCCGTTTGCTATTATCAATCCGGACGAGGCGCTTTACGAACAGGGTTCGGAAATGGTATCCGGATATTATAAGCGGGAGGCGGATGTATATAACCTTGCCGGGTTTATCTCTCGCGCTCTTGCCATGATTATAGATATCGCTATCGTCTCCATGATCGCGCTGCTCTCAGTGTTTGCGGGTTTATTTATTGTCTACGGTTTTAATTTCGGGGCATACGGTTCGGGGAACATAACGCTGCCGCTGTTCCTGATCCTTTTCCTGCTCTCATCCACTTATTTCGTATTTCTCCACGGGTACGGAGGGAAGACAGCGGGAAAGATGTTATTGGGTATAAAATTGATAAACAACGAAGGTGAAGGAGTGGGTCTTTGGGAAGCGTTTGTGAGATGGATCGGGTATTACATTTCGGGGGGTTTTTTATTCGCCGGATTTTTATGGTTTTTAGTCGATTCCGAATGCCAGACCTGGCATGATAAAATCGCCGGCACATACGTCGTAAAAGATTGAGGCAAAGATGCAGCATCTTGATGAATTAAATGTCAGAATATTGGAAAACAGGGAAAAAATAGGATCCTGGGTCAGGGGTAAAGCCGAAAAGGAATTTATTCCGCTCTACTCCTCGGTCGACGTAAGGGTATCCAATCATAAAATCGCTCCCGTCGATACGAATATTTTCCCTGCCGGATTTAATAACCTGTCTCAGCCTTTCAGAGACAGGGCGTCCGGGCTTTTTAAGGACTATTTCCTCCGTAAATACCCTAAGGTCAGAAACATACTTATCATCCCGGAGCTCCATACGAGAAACTCCTTTTACTGGGAAAATATCTTCGTGCTTAAATCTATCCTTGAAAAAGTGGATTACGAGGTGGAAGTCGGGATAGTGAGCGATGACTTTAACCAGGACGAGGCCAGCTTCCGTTCTCAGAGCGGGGAAGAGGTCGCCGCGTATAAAGTAATGAAAGAAAACCACAGGATATTCACGTCCAAAATGTCTCCCGACCTGCTGCTCATCAATAACGATTTCTCGGAGAAATGCCCCAAAACCCTGAAAGACATTATCCAGCCGGTCGAGCCGCCGGTTGAGATAGGCTGGCACACGAGAAGAAAGAGCGTCCATTTCGAGTATTATAATAAGCTCGCCGGGGAGGCCGCCCGGCTGATCGGCATAGACCCCTGGATTATCTCGATCGATACGGTTTCCCTCGAGGGCATCGACTTCGATAATCCCGGGGACAGGGATAAAGCCGCTATGATTGCGGACTCGATGCTGGACGGGCTCAGGAAGGTCTATAGCGAGAAGGGCATACCCCAGGCCCCCTATCTATTCGTAAAGAGCAACTCCGGGACCTACGGTATGGCGGTCATAAGCGTCTCGAACGGCGATGAGATACGAAGCCTGAACGCCGAGGGCAGGAAGCGGATGAGGGTGAGTAAAGGGGGGAAGCCCGTAAGGGATATCGTGATCCAGGAGGGGATACCGACAGCGCTCAAGTGGGAATCGGGCGCTTCGGCCGAGCCTGTATTCTATCTCATCGAATCCAAAGTGGCCGGGGGCTTCCTGAGAGTGAACAAGGGTAAAAACGACCATGAAAATCTTAACACGAGAGGGATGGAGTTTTCCCCGATGTACGGCGAGGGGGATAAAGCCGGAGACGGCGACAGCAGCATGATATATTCCCCGGTGCACGAGCTCGTATCGTGTATCGCGAGCATTGCCGCGGGGTACGAGATAGAGGAGATATTGAGGGAAGGGGGCTGTAAGGAGGAAGTGCTTTGATTTAAACCATTCCGCGGGCTATTCAGTCTATCTACTGCCGGCCGGTCATCACCCGTTTATTCTTTAACTCTGGCGCGTTCGCAATAATCCCTGATTTTAGAATATGTTATTTCCTCGCGAGACTGAGGGCTCGTTTCAATAGAAGCGTATATACGGGCTTACCCCCCAATCCCTCAGCGACGAGCGTGGCCGTAAGGCATGTAAGTATAAGGGGGAGTATCAGGAAGTAATTCCCCGTCATCTCTATCGTGATGG
>MFCJ01000112.1:163-597 GCA_001775255.1 Candidatus Dadabacteria bacterium RIFCSPHIGHO2_12_FULL_53_21 | reverse complement strand
GGTGAGAGGGGCCCTCACTGTGGCGCAGAAGAGGGCCGCCATGCCGGCTACCGCAAACATCTCCGGTGTTATATCGACGCCGGGAAGAAAGCCGTGCGCGACGTTCCCGTACCACATGCCGAACAATGTCCCCAGGGCGAGCATCGGCGCGAATATGCCGCCCGGCGCTCCCGAGCCGTAGCTTATCATCGTCGTCCCGAACCGCGCGAAGAACAGGAGGAGAAGCATCGTTGCAGGTATCGCCCCTGAAATGGCGTCGGGTATGACCTTGTACCCTCCGCCCGCCATGTCGGGATAGAGCCATGCGACGAGTCCTATGAACCCCCCTACGTAGAGTCCTGTAAACGTGAATGCGGGGCCTTTCAGGTTCGAGAAGAAATCGAGCGTCCTAAGGAGGAGGAAGTTGAAAACGACTCCGAGTATACCGAAGAGGA
>MFCJ01000112.1:0-152 GCA_001775255.1 Candidatus Dadabacteria bacterium RIFCSPHIGHO2_12_FULL_53_21 | reverse complement strand
AGGAACAACCATAGAGACGTAAGCGGCGGGGGAGCGAGCATTTGCATATTTATTTCCGGGCCCTGTCCCATAATGGACCGAAGGGCGATATCGGAAGCGGCCGAAGCCAGGATGACCGACTGAACGGATAGGAAGTTGTATTTGAATTCAGG
>MFCJ01000111.1:4292-5391 GCA_001775255.1 Candidatus Dadabacteria bacterium RIFCSPHIGHO2_12_FULL_53_21 | reverse complement strand
AACTCATTTAAGGGAGGCCACCGCACATGTTTCCAAGAAGGATGGAAATGAAGAGGGGTGGAACAGGCAAGACGGGGGTCATTGCCGGTTTCATCAAAGGGCAATTAAAGGTGCTGAGAGAATGTAAGCCGTCTAACCTTATTTGTCTGTTCTTTGTCTTATCGTTATTCATCTTTCCCATTCTAGGCTGGGCGGGGGACCCGAGCGGTGGTGCTACCGGGACCATAACCGACGTACCGGCGGCCGAGGCAGGCAAGCCGGCGCTTGAAGAAGTCGCGGAAGCGGTCGGACATAGTAAAGTGGCGATCAACATCGTATGGACGCTGATCTGCGGTTTCATGGTCATGTTCATGCAGGCCGGGTTCGCGATGGTCGAAACAGGCTTCACGAGAGCCAAGAACGTGGCTCACACCATGGGCATGAATTTCATGGTGTACGGAATAGGGATGCTCGGCTTCTGGATTTGCGGGTTCGCGTTCATGTTCGGTGGCATCGGGGCCCTGGGGACGCTGGGAGGCGTAACGCCGCTCGACCATGAAGTGACCGTCAACCTGTTCGGTCATTCGTTCGGACTTTTAGGCATGAAGGGGTTCTTCCTGTCCGGGGACAGTTACGACGTGGGAGTATTCGCGATGTTCCTGTTCCAGATGGTTTTCATGGACACCACGGCCACAATTCCCACAGGCTCTATGGCGGAAAGGTGGAAATTCCTCCCGTTCGTAATATACGGATTCTTCGTATCCATGATCTTATACCCGCTATACGGGAACTGGGTCTGGGGCGGAGGGTGGCTTGCTCAGCTCGGAGTTAATTTCGGTCTCGGTCACGGGCACGTGGACTTCGCGGGCTCGTCCGTGGTACACATGGTCGGCGGAGTAGCCGCTCTGGCAGGGGCTATTGTGCTAGGACCCCGCATAGGGAAGTTCAAGAAGGACGGGACGGCGCTCCCGATTCCGGGACACAATATTCCGATGGCGATCGTCGGGACCTTCATCCTCGCATTCGGCTGGTTCGGGTTCAACCCGGGCAGCACGCTCGCGGGTACGGACCTCAGGATAGCAGTGATCGCTACTAACACGATGCTGGCGTCGGCAGCCGG
>MFCJ01000111.1:4011-4268 GCA_001775255.1 Candidatus Dadabacteria bacterium RIFCSPHIGHO2_12_FULL_53_21 | reverse complement strand
CCCATTATGATGGCAAACGGGCTCCTGGCGGGCCTCGTCGCTATCACCGCTCCCTGCGCGTTCGTCAACAGCGTGTCCGCGGTAATTATCGGACTCATCGCGGGCGCCCTGGTAGTAATGAGCGTGTTCTTCGTCGAACGCAAGCTCAAGGTGGACGATCCGGTAGGCGCGGTCTCTGTGCACGGGACGTGCGGGGCCTGGGGAGTCTTGAGCCTCGGCATCTTCGCGGACGGCGTTTACGGAGACGGCTGGAACGG
>MFCJ01000111.1:1174-4004 GCA_001775255.1 Candidatus Dadabacteria bacterium RIFCSPHIGHO2_12_FULL_53_21 | reverse complement strand
GGCCCGGTCAAGGGCCTTCTTTACGGCGACTCGTCACAGCTCGCGGCCGAGGTCGTGGGCGTGGTTACGAACATCGTTGTCGTATTCGTTCTCAGTTATGTCTTTTTCAAGATCGTGGATGCCATTATAGGCATGAGAGTATCCCCGGAAACAGAAGTAGAGGGGCTCGATCTGCCCGAGATGGGAGTCGAGGGTTATGCTGCATATACCGATTACCCTCAGCCTCACGGGGACAAATAGAATACAATCCGGAGAGAGCCGCGGTCATTTAGGCCGCGGCTATCCTTTTTCTTTACAGACGATATGTAATGAGTGCGTAATACAATAACGCACACGCTGAACAGCGATACACGGTGCTTTCCGCCCCTCTTCCGAGGCAGGCTTATGCGGCGGGAGAAAAGACTCCCGGCCTTCCCGGCTTCCGCAGTTTTCTTTTTAAAAAACCATTAAATCCCCCTACTTTCTCTCCTTAATTGGGTTATAGTTAATCCTTAATTCAATACGGCAGCGGAGAGATTTATGCCTCACCCGGAAGAAAAAGAAACCAGCCTTTTTACCAGGTTCATCAACCGCCTGAGGAGCAGGAGGTTCGCCTACCTGACGATGTCACTCGTCCTTCTGATCATCGCGTACCCGTACCTCGAGATCGAAATCATCGGGCAGATCGTCATGACCGTCATCACGATATTAGTGATGGTATCCCTCATCGTCGCCGTTAGCGACTCGAAACGCAATATCATCATCGCGCTCTGCCTCGCCGTCCCGTGGTTCGTGACGCTCATGATAAACTTCCCCATGTTCGAGTCCGAGCGCAGCATAGTCGTAAGGAAGGAGATAGTCTTCGCGGTGCTCCTGTTCCTCTTTACGACCATCACCATATTCATACACCTCCTGAAGAGCCGCGAGGTGACTTCCGAGATACTCTTCGCCTCGGTGTGCGTGTACCTGCTCGTAGGGCTCACCTGGGCTGCCCTCTATATATTCATAGACATCCTATACCCGAACTCGTTCATCGACGTCGGAGACAACATAGCTATTACCGCGCCGAGGTTCCTCTTCTTCAGCTACATAACCCTCACGACCGTCGGTTACGGCACAATGACCCCGATATCCGACCCCGCGCGCTCGCTCGCGCTGCTGGAGGCCATCATCGGCCAGCTCTACCTCGCCATACTCGTCGCGCGCCTCGTCGGGCTCCACATATCGAAGCCCAAGGCCCCCGACGCATAACGCCGGAACAGGCGTACCGCGCGGGACTTCCCCCGATAAACGGCCCTGCCTTCACCGTGCCCGGCCGCATTATGTATATTTATACGGATAATCAACCCACGGAGGTAATCGAATGAGACTCGAAGGAAAGACAGCCCTCATCACGGGCGGGAACGAAGGCATAGGCAGAGCGGTTGCGCTCATGTTCGTAAAAGAAGGGGCGCAAGTAGCAATAACGGGGAGGAGGAAGGAGAAGCTCGAAGAGGTAGTGAAGGAAAGCGGCGGGAAGATAACCGCGTTCCACGGGGACGTGTCCGACGAAAAGCACGTAAAGTCCGCAGTCGACGAGTTCATGAAGAAGTTCGGCAGGATAGACATCCTCTTCAACAACGCGGGCATTCTCGAGGTCGGCACGGCCGTAACGACGAGCGTCGAGTCCTGGGACAGGATGATAAACATCAACGTGAGGGGCGTGTTCCTCATGTGCAAGCACGTCGTCCCTCACATGCAGAAGCAGGGGAAGGGAGTGATCATAAACAACGGCTCCGTGCTGAGCCACATCGGGTGCCAGAACGCGATCGCCTACAACACGACGAAGGGCGCAGTCATCCAGATGTCGAGGAGCCTCGCGCTCGACCACGCGAAGGAAGGCATAAGGGTCAACACCATCTGCCCGGGGTTCATCAAGACGAAGATGAACGAGGACTTCATAGGCAACCCGCCCGAGGCCCAGCAGAAACTCGACGAGATCGCGGCGCAGTTAGTGCCCATGGGATACCGCGGCGAGACCGACGACATCGCGTACGCACTCGTCTACATGGCGAGCGACGAGTCGAAATACATGACGGGCGCGAGCATCATCGTCGACGGCGGATGGACGACCGGCTGATCCGGTTAACAAATAAACAAACTCTCTAACATAATTCCCTCTCCCTAGAGGGGAGAGGGACAGGGTGAGGGTGCACACAATGTGTGCTCATATACGATTGCTGCGTTACTTCTCCGCGATGCTCAGCCAATGAAGCCAAACCCGTTCGTCCTGAGCTTGTCGAAGGACGTATTTTTTTCTTCCCCGACATTACAGAATTTGCGTTAAGAAAATCGATTGTTAACGCGTATAGAAATGTTTTAGGGCTGGGGTGGAATTAAAACATTTTAGCGTTAATATGAGATTTTTAGCAAATTATGTACAGTCGGATGATTTTTGCTTCTTTTCATCAAGGAAAAGAAGAAATAAAATGTGCCTTTGTTTTTCTGTTTCTTTTCGAATGGCATAAAGCAAATCATTGTTTAAAATCCACCCTAACCCTCCTTTACAAAAGGAGGGAATTAAAACACTCTTGCGGCGATTTGTTCTTTGTCTTTCGACGACATCCATAGAATCAGCGGCAGGAATACAGGCCTCCCCCCCTCAGCCTGAATCAGCCTTATAATTAGGCCAAACGGGACGCAGCCCGTGGGCGTCCGTGAAACACGCACAAGGAGAAACGTAAATGAGAACTATATCTTTATTTATCCTCGCTCTGTCTTTAGCGCTCTCGACAATGCCGCAGCCCTCCCGCGCCTGCACCGAGGTGAGGCTCATATCGGAGGACAACGCGGTCGTAATCGGGAGGAGCAT
>MFCJ01000111.1:0-1127 GCA_001775255.1 Candidatus Dadabacteria bacterium RIFCSPHIGHO2_12_FULL_53_21 | reverse complement strand
GGCAGGAGAACGTCTCCACGCTCCCCGACGGCAGGGACGGAATCAAATGGAAGTCGAAGTACGGGGTCATGTATCTCGACGGCTTCGGCATCGACGTAGCAGTCGACGGCATGAACGAAACGGGCCTCTCGCTGGGATCCCTCTTCTTCCCGGGCGCGGCTCAGTACCAGGAGATGAAGGGGGCGAAGAGGTCCCGGACGATGGTCGTTAACGACCTGCCCCTCTACATACTCCAGAACTTCGCGACCGTCGACGAGGTGAAGGAAGCCCTGCCGAAGCTGACCGTGGTAGGCATACACACGCCGGCCCTTCAGAACATCGTAATCCCCGCCCACATATCGGTCTACGAGCCCGGCGGCGACGGCATAGTAATCGAGTACACGAAGGACGGCCTCAATATCTACGACAGCGTGGGGATAATGACGAACTCCCCGGCGTACCCCTGGCACGTCACGAACCTTAATAACTACGTAGGCCTTAACAGCGTGAACGCCGAGCCCATAGTTGTGGACGGCGTGAGCTTCGCGTCGACCGGGCAGGGCAGCGGGTTAAACGGCATACCCGGCGACCCGACTCCGCCCGCGAGGTTTATAAGGGCGGCGGCTATGGCATACCTCGCCGCAAAGACCGGAAACGCGGCGGAGGCAGTGAACCTTGCGGTGCACATAATGAACACTGTGGACATACCGCTCGGGACGGTGCGCGACTTCAGCGATAAGGAATCTTTCGGCGACTACACGCAGTGGATAGTGGTGAAGGACCTCGCGAACAAAGTGCTCTACTTCCGCACGTACGGGAACACGGCGCTCAGGTCTGTCGATATGAAGAAATTCGACATGTCGGAGGGAGCGAAGAGGTTCACGATGCCTGTAGACGGCGGCGCAGGCGCGGTGACGGACGTCACGGCCGGGCTCACGGCTGCGAATTAAATTATCTTCTCCAATCACTTAATCCCCTCCCCTCTCCAGGGGGAGGGTTAAGGGCGGGAGTGGATATTGTCATTGCGAGCAACGCGAAGCAATCTCGCCTTTCTCTTCCCCCGACATTACAGAATTTGCGTTAAGAAAATCGATTGTTAACGCGTAAAAAATGTTTTAGGGCTGGGGCGGAATTAAAACATTTTAGCG
>MFCJ01000110.1:5043-5660 GCA_001775255.1 Candidatus Dadabacteria bacterium RIFCSPHIGHO2_12_FULL_53_21 | reverse complement strand
GCCTCCTCTTTACCTGTCGGCAGGTATTCGCTATATGTGATGTTTTTTCGGAAAAAGAGTTTAAGGGAAAATATGGAAAGGTCAAAATTTATTTCCAGCTATGATCCTATTATAGGGGGCAGGTCAACTAGGTTTACTTGATATTGAGACTGTCATGGTTTGATTATTGAGGGAAGCAAAAATTAAATTTAGATTACTTTGATTGTGAGTCGAGTATTGTCAATGTTTTACTTTTAAGTTAGTATTGTATTTTATATTCAGATATCTTATTTAGGGCATAACTAATGAAACCTGTGTTCTCATTGCTTCCCATTATTTTATTTATTTTTAGTTGTGGGGTTTATCTTGATCAGCAGGAGCAAGCTGAAAGAGAAAAATATGTCCAGCAGAACACCCAACTAGATTCACAAACTAAACAAGATGTTGTAAATAAGGTAGTACGAGTTGGGATGGATGCATATTCCGTTATTGCAGCTTGGGGAAACCCAGATGATTATACTACAAGTGTAGGTGCGGGTGGTAATGTTGCAATATTCTACTATAAACACATGGATTTACACGGATATTACAAAACTAATTCCGTTGTGTATCTTCAGCAAGATTCGGATGGAGTTTAC
>MFCJ01000110.1:735-4977 GCA_001775255.1 Candidatus Dadabacteria bacterium RIFCSPHIGHO2_12_FULL_53_21 | reverse complement strand
TTGTTCTAGATGACATATTGAGGAAGAATTTATGATGCATTCTTATAACTGCTGTCCCAACCTGAACCCTTGCCCCTTAGACATATGACAGGTAAAAAAGAAGCGAATAAACCTGCCCGTTGGGAATCCAGTCCCCACGATTTTATAATGACCTTGTGAGTCCATCAAGATGGACCTACATACGGGGGCTTGACAGACAAAAGGGTAGCAGTACGCTATGTTGAAGTTGTCCGGAAAGCGGATTTCGGTGAGTTCATTGATAATAAGGGGTAAACATGACAGAAGAATATATAGTCAAACAGTGTGAATGTGGTGAAGCAGTAAAAGTTCCAAAAGATACACCTAATGACCTTCTTAATTGGCGGCCAGCTTTTTGCCCAAACTGTGACAAACAACATACCTATGATTATGACAAAGAGATATGGTTAAAATGACAGCAAAAGTTTTTATTTGCTCTGAACTACAAAAGCCATTACAGTAGTTCTACAAGTCAGTTTCTTTTTCTATTCTACTCCATCACCTCCTCAATCTCAATGGGGGTTTCTCTAAAAGCCATTGGAGTGTCTCTTTCTACCAAGCTCGCTTCATTGCTCCCACTCCTCTTGCTTTTTCCCATAAATTTTTCTATCTTATTTCTGGTAAGTTCTTAATGGGGAGCAGTATATCCCAACGTCGGTCATTATTGATAGCCGTGGCGTGGATCCGTGTATCCGTATAGGGGCTTACTCGATCTCCCACCATATCCGCGGGAACCTCTCCCTGAGCACCCTGTCCCCTTCCCCCGGAGGCTCGAGCCCGAGCGCCCTCATATCGGCGTCCACCATGATGCGTACTAGCTCCCTGAACCTGATGCGCGGCTCCCATCCGAGCTCGTTTTTCGCCTTCGTATAGTCAGCCCTGAGCCCCCTCGAATCCGTGGGCCTGAAATACCTGGGGTCTATCTTCACGTGCTCGCCCCAGTCGAGCCCTGCGTATGAGAACGCCTCCTCGACGAACTCTCCGACGGTGTGCGCCTCCCCGGTGCCGATAACATAGTCGCAGGGCGCATCGCCGTCGATAATCTTCCACATCATCTCCATGTACTCGGGCGCATACCCCCAGTCCCTCTGGGGCTTGAGGTCCCCGACGATGAGGTGCTTCTCCTCGCATGCCCTGATCCTGGCGACGGCGCTCGTAATCTTCCTCGAAACGAATATCTCCCCCTTCCTCGGCGATTCGTGATTGAAAAGAATACCGCTCGCCGCGAACAGGCCGTGCGCCTCCCTGTAGTTCACCGCGGAGAGGTGGGACATCAGCTTCGCGCATGCATAGGGGCTGTGGGGACGGAACGGGGAAAGCTCGTTCTGGGGAGGGGGCGTCGAGCCGAATATCTCGCACGAGGAGGACTGGCAGAATTTACAGCCGACCCCGCTCTGCCTCACAGACTCGAGCACCATCAAAGAGCTGAGCCCCGTGATATCCCCGCTGAATTCGTGCATATCGTATCTTACGTTCATCCTGCCCCGGGACTCGAAGTGATATATCTCGTCCGGGATTATATCGTAGATGAGCTTCGTAAGCTGACCCGGGTCGGACGTATCGCACGGATGATAAAAGAGCGGGGATTCACTGCCCGGCCGCTCTACGGACTCCTCATTGTACCCGCCGGGCCCGTGTATTATGCCGTGTACTTCATATCCGATCGATATGAGGTATTCGGTCATGTAGGACCCGTCCTGGCCGTTAATGCCGCTTATTATCGCTCTCTTCATATTTTTACATTCCCGGTAAAGCACCGCGCGTGTTCATCCCGGATCCTTCCCTCCGCCGGCGGTGCCGATTGCGGAGTAAACAAACAGCCTCATGTGTGTCGTCTGATTTATAATGCGACCGACGGTTTCCCCTTGCCGTAATTCTATACCCTTATTCGCCGCACGGTACACGCCCGCGGACGAGTATAAAAAAATGTGCGATATGAATAACTGGATTTACGGAAAAAGATGACGCGGGAAACGCACCGTGTGCGGTTTTCCGGACGCGGCGTATCCGCTGAAGAGAGAAATGTGCAATGTGTGCGCCCGTCCCCGGGAGGACGGGCGCGTACAGGTTCTTAAAATAGCGTATAGATGAACGGAGCCACAGCCGAGCTCTGAGCGAATATGATCAGGAACGCGAACAGGATCAATATGATGATCATGGGGGTGATCCACCACCATTTATTTTGTATGAAAAACTGTAGCAGCTCGCCCACGATGCCCAGTCTGTTTGTTATACCTTTTAGGAACGACATATGAATATTCCCTCCGCAATGCCGAATAATTATATCTCTATTTTAATGGATTTGATAACGCCGCGCCAATCAGGGCAGCTTATTCTTGTCCACTATGTAATTCCCCAGCACCAGCATGTCCATGCCGCTCTTGCTGAATGAATTGAACGCCTCTCCGGGCGTGTTCACTATAGGCTCGCCCTTGAGGTTGAACGATGTGTTCAGCACCACGGGCACTCCGGTCGCTTCGCCGAACGTCTCGATCAGGGAGTAGTATTTCGGGTTGAGCTCCTTTGTCACGGTCTGGAGCCTCCCGGTCCCGTCCACGTGCGTTATCGCCGGGAGGACGTCGCGCTTGTTCTCATGGACGTCGGTCACGTACAGCATGAAGCGCGCGGGATAGTGCTTCTCCGGGTGGTCGAGAGCGAAATAGTCCCCGGCCCTCTCCACGAGGACGGAGGGCGCGAAGGGGCGGAAAGGCTCCCTGAACTTTATCTTCACGTTCACTATGTCTTTCATGTCGGCCCTACGGGGGTCGGCGATGATGCTCCTGTTGCCGAGCGCGCGGGGCCCCCATTCGAACCTCCCCTGGTGCCAGCCTATGACCTTCCCCTGAGTGAGGCCGTCTACGACGCGCTCGATGAGCTTCCGGTCGTCCCCGATCTTCTCGTAGGGGATGTTGTTCTCCGTGAGGAATTCTTCGGTATCCTGCGCGCTGTGCTCCTCTCCCCAGTATGCGTGTTCCATGACGAACTTCCGCGGCTGACCGAGGAGCGCGTGATAGCCGTAGAGCGCGGCCCCCACGGCGCCCCCGCCGTCGCCCGCCGCCGGCTGGATGTATATGTCGTCGAAGGGGGTGCCCGAGAGAATCTTCCTGTTGGCGACGCTGTTGAGAGCGACCCCGCCCGCCATGCAGAGCTTGCCGAGGCCTGTCTCCCTGTACGCGTAATTCGCCATCTTGACCATTATCTGCTCGGTCACGGCCTGGATGCTCGCGGCGATATCGGCGTAGTACTGGTTCTGCCTCCCGAGCTCGTCGAAATCGGAAGGCCTGTCGCCGAAATAGGACGGATAGCCCGTAGACGGCGTAAAGAAGTGCGCCTTCTGGTTCCTGGGAGTGCCGAAAAGCTTTTCGAATTTCTTGCTGAACGTTTTTTCAGAGGAGTAATGGAAGGAGAAATAATCCATATCGAGCTCGAACCCGCCGTCCTCGTCCACATGGACGAGCTCGTAGACCTTGTCCACGTAGTCGGGCCTGCCGAACGGCGCCATGCCCATGACCTTGTATTCCCCTTCGTTCACCTCGAAGCCGAGGAACGCTGTAAACGCGCTGTAGAGGAGCCCGAGCGAATGGGGGAACCTTATCTCCTTTATGAGCTTTATGTCCGTCCCCTTGCCGACGCCGACCGCGGCGGTCGTCCATTCGCCCACCCCGTCGACCGTGAGTATCGCCGCCTCTTCGAACGGGGAGCAGTAGAAGGAGCTCGCGGCGTGCGACAGGTGGTGTTCGCTGAAGAGGACCTTTGACGAGGGCACGCCGAGCTTCTTGAGGAGCAGGTGCTTGACCCAGAGCTTGTCGCCGAGCCACGTGACCATGGCTTCCCTGAAGAGCTTCATCGAGCGCGGGAACGTCTGCATCGAGCAGAGCAGCAGCCTCTCGAACTTGATGAAGGGCTTCTCGAAGAACATCACGTAGTCGATGTCGCCTTTCTCTATCCCGCCCGTCCTGAGGCAGAACTCGATCGCGTTCTCAGGGAACTCGTAGTCGTGCTTAATCCGGCTGAACCTCTCTTCCTCGGCAGCCGCGACGAGTACCCCGTCTTTAATGAGCGCTGCGGCCGCATCGTGGAAGTAGCATGATATTCCAAGGATGTTCATAAATTCTCCGTTTCGTGTAGAACGCCTGAAAGCTATCGGTTATCGGCCGTTAAAACTGCCTCGCCGCCCTCTCCATGGGAGAAACGCCCGGTTTCTCTTCCTTCGGCTGCCAGCCT
>MFCJ01000110.1:0-718 GCA_001775255.1 Candidatus Dadabacteria bacterium RIFCSPHIGHO2_12_FULL_53_21 | reverse complement strand
TGCCAGCCTTTCTTCATCGTATTCTTTTTTATCTCCAGGGGATCGGTAAACAACTTGACCATGATTGCGAACGGCATCAGCAGGACGAGATAAAATATTGTCAGGATCACCCTCGCGTTAAAATCCCCTATCTTCCTCGCGATCTTTTTCCAGCCTTCCCATATCCTTCTCGGGAGACTCATCTTCGATGTATCTGCCTGTTTTCGGTTTATAGTACTCATATGAGGTTGAAACCTCCCTTTTCCACCCGTAAACCAATATTCTGTTTTTCTCGTAATGCGGCGATTGAGGGCTTAAAGAAAAATAAAATTACCCTATAAACCGTCATTTGAGTAGCTAATTATACACCCAATGCAAATCCTGCCAAGCAACCCCGTCCCGGGGACCATGCGCCGAATCCCCCTATGGCCCGGAAAATCCGTACCTGACCTGAGCCCGCCGTAACCGCTATATGTGAATGACTTATTGATTGAGTACGGTGAACAAAGTACGCGGGCCTTCCCGCATCACCCGCCGACCGTGTCCGTGTTTTCTACTTTATAGGTGAGCTCCTGAATCTTCCAGGCCCCGCCCGTCCATGAGAGCCGCCAGTTTATATTCCCCTTCGAGCTCTTGGTCACGCCCGTCCGCTGGTCCTTGAACGTGATATAGAAGTCTCCCCTGGCCTGGCCGAGGGTATTCTGAACGGAAACCCGTTTGACCTTCACTTCGTAGCTGA
>MFCJ01000109.1:734-6916 GCA_001775255.1 Candidatus Dadabacteria bacterium RIFCSPHIGHO2_12_FULL_53_21 | reverse complement strand
CTCGTTTTTCTTCACCTACAGGCTAATTCTTTATAATGTTTCAGTCTCAATGTATGTTTATAAAACCATCCGGGTAGATATCGCTATATCGATTAGCATGCTTATGATATAATAAAATAATGAACACCTTTAAGGTATACAAGCTCGGAAAGGTCCCATACCGGAAGGCCCTCGAAATTCAGCTAAGGCTCCTTGAAATGAGGACGAACGGTGAGATCGGCGACACACTTCTCCTCCTGGAGCACCCCCCTACGTTCACAATCGGCCGCCGCGGCAATATGGGTAACCTCCTTGCGGCGAAGAACTACCTGAGCAAGGCCGGCATCCATTTCGAGGTTATAAGCAGGGGCGGGGACATCACGTACCACGGCCCCGGTCAGCTCGTCGGGTATCCGATTATGGACCTGAACGGCATGGGCAGGGATGTACATAAATATCTGAGGAACCTGGAGGAGACGATTATAGTCTCACTCGGGGATTTCGGCATCCGCGGAAGGAGGATCAAGGGCATTACAGGCGTGTGGACGAAGTGGCATAAGATAGCGTCTATCGGAGTGGGCGTAAGGAGATGGGTCACGTACCACGGATTCGCGCTCAACGTGAATACCGACCTCTCCTACTTCGACATGATAGTGCCCTGCGGCATAGAGAACGTAAAAATGACATCTATTCAGAGGTGGCTCGCGAAAAATGAAGAAATCGATATGCCGGAGGCGGAGGAGAGCATAATTAAAGCATTTTCTCATGTATTCAATATAACCCACACTAAAACAACGATATTATACAGTAACACTTCCGAGGAAAGCCCGGACTTCGACCTTCTCCTCGAAATCGAGAAAAGGCTCGAGGACGAATCCGATCTCACAGCATAGAATTCCGGTGATCCCCTGGCGTACTTCCGGTGCGCTTCCGGTGCGCTTCCGGTGCGCCGTTCCCACCCTTACGATATTATCTTCGACTGCTGCACCAGGTTCGTAATCTTTATGAGGAACTCTTTCATGTCTTCCTGAAATATCGGATCGTTGTAGTGCGGGTCCGAAAGCTCCGACCGCTCGAATATGCCCTTGTAAGATTCCTTGACCGCATCGAGCGCCTGGTCGTAGTTGTCGAGCATGGCCCGACGCCTGTCGAGCTCCTTGCTCCTGTCTATGACGAACGACCTCTTGAGCGCGTCCCTGCTTTCGCTGTCTTTGAGGAGGGTATCGAGGAGCTTGATGTTCCTTTCGTAGTCGTCGATCTGCGACTGATAGATATCCGAGAACGCATCCAGCAATGCGAACGTCGCTTCGAGCCGAGGCTCGTTCTCCACGATCACTTCCTGCGGGGATTTCTGCACGTAGAATGAAGTGAAGTAGTCCTTCCATTGGTTGACCGTGACGACGTCCTTCTCGTGACCTCTGAGCTCCGTAACGGTCTCTGTGATATTTTCATCCACACCCGAGAACTGCGGGACGAACTGTACGTTCTCGAACGCGCCCTTAAGCTCCGATCTCTTTACTACGAGGTTTAGCGCCCGGCTGTAATCAAGAAGCGCGAGGGATGTTTGATTAAACGCCCCGGCCTCGGATTTATACGGCGCGCACTTCTCCTTGTCGCTCGTGTACTGTGTCATCGGCGAAGAAGCAGGCGTCTGACCGAGCTCCAAAATTATGTTCCTGATCTCCGCGGTCGCGAGACACGTATCGTAGCTCCCGGTAAAAACCGAATTATACGAGCCCGCGAATTGTCCCGTCCCCGTCCCGAAGTCCTCAACGGCCTGATAGTTCACGCATCCCGACGCAAGTCCGACTATTATGGATATACAGATAAGTTTATTGAAGCGCATCTCGCCTCCCTCCCTTGAAAGCGGAATTTCCGGATTGTCACGCTAAGTTTAGTGCCGATTGTAAATAAAATATAGGAGTGATAGCGTTTTTAACAAATATTGGGGAGATTTATTACAGGATATCAGACTTGAGACTGTCTTATAAATACATTCTCAAATCCGTCCTTTTCCTGATCTGGAGTTTCTTAAAGATTTTAGATAGGTGGTGTTTCACGGTTTTTTCGCTGATGAAGAGGTTCCGGCCTATTTCCCTGTTCTTGACCCCCTTCCCCGCCATCTGAATGATCTCGAGCTCTCGTCTCGTAAATGTTGGCGGAATGAACTCCTGTTTTGCGCTCTCCTTTAATCTGTAAAAGAAAAGCTGTTCACTGATGAACTTTTCGAGGACAGCCCTCCTGAACCAGAGCCCTCCGCTGGAGATGCACCGTATACATTGACGGAGCGTATCGCTCTCGGAATTTTCTATCAATACGCCTTTGATCCCGAGCTTTAGTGCGGCGAGCTCTTTTACGTGGTCGTGGGTGCCCATTATCACGAGGCAGTTCAGTCCCGGGAATTCGCTGATTACGGGGGACATTGTTTCCGGAATATTTGACGAGCCGTTCCCGGTCCCGTCGTCGTTTACTATGAGAAGCGAAGGCTCCAATTCGTGTATTCTCAGCATAGCCTCGATCCAGTTGGCCGCATGACCGACCAGATCGATGCCGGGCGCATCTGCAAGCATTCCCTTAATCCCTTTTATCACGAGAGGATGCGAGCTGTATAGGAGGACTTTTAATACTCCTTGATCGCGGTAACCATAGCCATCGAGATCGGCGCCATTGTCCGTATATAACGTACCCATATTATCCCCCTCATTCAGAAAGACCATTAGTTAATAATACTAATCAATATTAGATAAAATTATTTATATCGAATCGGGATTGTTATTGCAATCGGGTGATCACCGTATTTTAAATAGGGTGACTATGTATTTTTCGTATGCTAAATGTAATGATCCGTGATGGATACGCAATTTAATTGTCCGGCGCAGTTAATTAATTCAATTTAGAAAAAACTGGAATTGAAAGTTTATGTTGTGATAGACTATAAAATTATTGGAACGGCATCACCCTGCCTTGCTGAACGGCTGAGACGGAGGGGGGTAGTAACCTAGGTGAAAGACTCTTACGTAAAAAATGCGGTTAAACCCGATAAAAGGTCGGGCAGCATGGCTCTCGGGGAAATAGAGGGTTCGTTGAAAAAATCATCGGGGATTGAAAATGCCCCGTCAAACCGGGGTTCTGAGATATCGGATTCGTTTCGTACTGACGAGACCGACACTTCGAATATCAAACGGGGAGCGGACTCGGGCTGCGGCAGCGGCTGCCGCGAGAAGCGGGAAGGACCGGGTCAGCCGGGACAACCGCTCAAGCTCGATCGGAACGATAATCACGGGAAAGTCGGCGGGTATGGAAATACGGTCAGAATCGTTACACAGAAAGTCCATAGCTCACTCGACCTTGACGACGTAATGGACAGCGCGGTCGATGTCATGAGCAAGCATATAGAGGGCGCTCAGAATGTCTCGATCTACATGGTCGAAGGTGACAGGGCGGTACTGAAATCCTACAGGGGATATCCCGATGACTTGATGAAGAAGCTCGCCGCGATCCCATACCCGAAGGGATTTACATGGAAAACAATTCTGGAATCCAAACCGACTTACTGTCCCGACGTCGACTGTGACACTATCATAGGTCATATGGGCAGGGAATTGGGAACGAAGTCCTACGTTTCGATGCCGATCAGGTTTTCCGGGAGGGCAACAGGGTGTATCAATATAAATTCCGTCAGGAAAGACGCATTCGATCAGGAAGAGCTCGACCTGCTCGAAATCGTCGCTTTATCGATTGAAGCGGCAATAAATAATGCGAGGAGGGCGGAAGCCCTTAAAAAATCGCGAGAGGCGCTCAGGGAAAATAACGTAAAACTCAGGAGGAAGAACCGGTTTGAAAAGGTAATAAACGCAGTAACGAGGTCCGTGCATCAGTCTCTCGAAGTTTCCGAAGTGTTTGAAAATGCCGTTGAGGCAATTTACAGCGAGGTCGGGGAAGCCCAGCGTGTAATGATTTATATGATAGAAAACACGGACGCGAAAGAACAAAACCCTCACGCCGTTCTACGGGCTCAGCGCGGGCACCCGGACAGTTTTATTGATCGTGTAAAGCGGATACCCTACCCCGTTGGAGCTACATGGAAAACAATAATAGATGGCAAACCGAGGTTTGTATCCGACGGCGATATGGACCCGCACCTGGGCAAAGCCGGGAGGGAATACGGCGCTAGAAGCTACATTTCGATGCCGATCAAGCTGGAAGACGATACTGTCGGGTGTATCCACATTCATTCGTTCAGGAAGCACGCATTCAATAAAGACCATATGAAATTGCTGGACTCAGTGGTCCGCCAGCTTGAGACTGCTATCAACAACGCCAGGAAAACGGAGGCGCTCAGGAAATCGGAAGAGGCCTTGCGTAAGACTAGAGACGAGCTCGAAGGGAGGGTCAGGGAGCGTACTTCGGAGCTCCAGAAGTCCAATACACTCCTTATCAAGGAGATTCTGGAGAGGAGATACGTCGAGAACGAATTAAAACTGTCGCTAGCCGAAAAGGACGTCCTGCTTAAGGAAATCCATCACAGGGTGAAGAACAACCTCCAGATCATATCGAGTCTGCTCAATCTCCAGTCCCGGAAACTGAAAGACGAAAAAGCCCTCGCCTCTTTTGTCGAGTGCAACAACCGCATAAGGTCTATCGCCACCCTCCACGAGCAGCTCTACCGTTCGAAGGACCTGTCCCGGATAGATTTCAGGGCGCACATGAGGAATATGACTAACCACCTGCTGCGTTCCTACGGTATGGGGAGCGACCATATCAGGGTGGTAATCGATTCCGAGCAGATTTACCTCGATATCAATACCTCGATCCCGCTCGGGCTCGTAGTGAACGAGCTCGTGTCTAATGCGATAAAGCACGGATTCGACGGCAGAATGAACGGCGAGATAAAAATCGAATTCAGGAAGACCCACGATAAATACACGCTCAGCGTTAGCAATGACGGGATTAAATTACCAGAAGACTTCGACATAAGCAGCAGCACGACCCTGGGCCTGGAGCTGGTATCGTCGCTATCGAAGCAGTTAAAAGGCGCAATCACGATGTCGAGCGGCGACGTTACGGAATTCAGGCTCGAATTCAAGGCTTAGAAAAAACGACGGGACAGGGAAAATGGAAAAAATAAAAGTATTGATAGTCGAGGACGAGATTATAGTCGCCAAACATATCGAAGACTCGCTTCTGAGTCTCGGGTATACCGTGACAGGCATCGTATCGTCGGGTGAAGACACCGTCGAGCATGCCGCGGCGTTCAGGCCGGATATAGCCTTGATGGATATAATGCTCGAAGGGGAGATCGACGGTATAAGCGCCGCCGAAATTATAAGGAAGCGGTATAACACCCCGGTTATTTTTCTCACCGCTTATTCCAATGAAAAAACAATCCACCGGGCTAAAACGGCCAAGCCCTACGGCTACATACTGAAGCCTTTCGAGGAAACGGATCTGTTCACCTCGATCGAAATCGCGATCCACAAGCACCGTATCGAGAGGAGGCTCGTGGAGGAGACCGAGAACGCGCTTGCCGCGATCATAGGGAGCGCCGAGGTGTTCCTCGAAGACGGCACATCGAAGCACAACGCCGAGACGCTCAGGCGTATCGAGTCAATCAGGAACGCGGCGCTCATAATCAAGGAGACGATAGAGGAATTATAGATGTATGGAAAATTCAGTATTCACCTTTCTTAAATCCTTCGGCGAGCACGAACAGATCTGCCACCTCTACGAAAACGATTCGGAATGCTATGAGATAGCCGCGAACTATTTCATCCACGGCATCAAATCCGGAAGCCCATGCGTTTACATATCCGACCGCCACGCCCCTCCCGAGCTCGTGAAGAGGCTCGAAGGGCACGGGATCGCACATCACGGGAGCACGAAAGCGCGGGCATTCGAAGAGCTGCTGATCGGCGGCCGCTCGAAGGAGCCCCAAAGAGCGGACGATATAATTGCGCTCATAGATAAGGGGCTCGACAGGATAGCCGGGAAAGGGAAAAATACGGTGCGCGTATTGATGGTGCTGGACAGAGACCCCTTTTTCTTCCTCACGAATTCCGAGAGGCTTTGGATGAAAGCCCGGTTGAATAAAATCTGTCTCGAAAAGCCGGTCACGATGATGATCCAGTACAACATCGAGCGCATAAGCTCGAAAGAGCTGCTCTCCATATTCAAGACCCACCCGTTGATAGTCGAGAGGAACC
>MFCJ01000109.1:0-678 GCA_001775255.1 Candidatus Dadabacteria bacterium RIFCSPHIGHO2_12_FULL_53_21 | reverse complement strand
AAGGAGAAGAAGATACTCGGCCTCATCACGAACGGCCTCAGCAACAGCGCCATAGCGCAGGAGCTCTCGATAAGCATCAAAACCGTCGAGACCCACAGGGCGAACATAATGAAGAAGCTCGAGATCCACAACCTCGTCGATTTAGTGAAGTTCTCCATGCGCAACGGCATGGCGTGATGCCTTCATCAGAAGGGTTCTATTGCATATTCGGGCAAATCTGTTTAACTTGATTCTCAATATCTAATCAGCGCACCATGTTACGTGGATCATTATTCACAGAAGATTTTTTAACCGAAGGGATAACCAGCTATCCCGAGTGGAAAGCAATAACCGACAATCAGATTGAATCATTTAAGAGCGATTTAAAGAAAATCTTCGATTCATTTCCTATAGATGGTAATACTAATGAAGCTACTACCGAAGACGACCTCATAAAGCCTGTCCTCGAAACCCTCGGCTGGAAGCATTTTCTCCGACAGCAAACAACGGCACGGAAAGGCCGTGAAGACGTCCCCGATTATCTCCTGTTCGAGAATGAGGAATCGAAGAACAAAGCCAACAAAGAAAGGGATGAACATAAGCGATACCTTCATGGGGCGGCAATCCTTGAGGCAAAGGCGTGGGAAATTCGGCTCGACCGCAAGGGCAACCAGCCTATGGATAGAGTGCCGTCAAACC
>MFCJ01000108.1:1744-17399 GCA_001775255.1 Candidatus Dadabacteria bacterium RIFCSPHIGHO2_12_FULL_53_21 | reverse complement strand
GATGTATCTATTCAGTACGCGTCTCTTTATTACGTATACAGACCGGGCCTCACGGGTTCAATATCACCTTTCCGAACTGGCTCCTGTCCTCGAGCATCTTCTGAGCCGCGGCCGCCTCGGATAGCGGGAACCTCTTGTCTATCACAGGCGAGAGCCTCCCGAGCGAAACGAGGTTAATGACGTTTATAAGGTTAGCCCTCGGGGCGTTAAACACCGTGACTCCGAGTACAGACAGGTCCTTCACGATAACCGGGCCGAAATTGAACGTAGTCTGCCCCCCGCCGACTACGCCGATAAGCAGGAGACGCCCCTTCATCTTAAGCGACTTGAGGTTATTCTCCCAGACGGATGCGCCTATCTGGTCGAAAATCATGTCCACTCCCTTGTTGTCCGTTATTTTCTTCACCTCTTCCGAGAAATCGGTCGTGTTGTAGTTGATCGTGGCGTCCGCGCCGAGCTTCCGCACCTTCTCCAGTTTTTCGTCGCTCCCCGCGGTCGCGATAACGAAGGCTCCGCCCTCCTTCGCGATCTGGACGGCGGCGCTCCCGGTCCCGCTCCCGGCCGCGTGGACGAGCACCGTCTCTCCGCTCCGCATCCCGCCCCTGTCGAAGAGTCCGTACCACGCTGTCACGTAGCATATAGGGAGCGCCGATGCGTCGTCATATGACACCTCGTCGGGTATCGGGACCGCGTTTGGCGCGGGGACTTTCACATACTCGGCAAAACCCCCGTAGAAATTGACTCCGATTACCATGGGACCTTTCGGGGTCTTCACGGTCGGGTCTATGACTACGCGCGTTCCGGGTGCGAGGTCCTTTACGTTCTTGCCGGTCCTCTCCACATCGCCCGCGATATCGACACCGCCTATGTGCGGGAGGTCGACGGGGCGTGGCGATTTGCCGGACCTGAGTCTCAAGTCGAGATGGTTTAAAGACGCGGCTTTCACCCTTACGAGGACTTCATCGTCCCCGAGCTCAGGCTCGGGCACGTCTTCGTACTTGAGCACATCCACTTCTCCGAACTCGTGATACCGGATCGCTTTCATAATCATACTCCTCTGTGTGCAGCTATTTTATTATTCTCAGATTCATTTTACTTCAAGCAGTGAATAATTGTAGCATAAATCCCGGGACCGGGTGTCGGGGGGGTTGTTGAACATACGGTTATAATGAGGTAGCCTTTCTCATGCCGGTCAGGCGGGGTCATGTTCGGAATAGGAACGAGCGAAATATTAATAATACTCCTCATCGCGCTGCTAGTGCTGGGGCCTAACGAGATACCTAAGCTCGCTAAATCTCTCGGCAGGGGAATGCGCGAGCTCGAGAGGGCCAAGAACGAGCTCAAGGACTCAATACAGTTCGAGATGGACGAAAAAGAAGCCCGCACGGCTAAGGACCCAGAAAAGGCCGGGGACGAAGCGGCCGCCCCGGCGGAAGAAAGCAAAACGATCGACAACCCCACCAGCAATTCGCATGTATGATCAGAACGCCTGTCCTATACTGATAAAGAACTGAACCCTCCTTATGCCGGGTTCCGGGTTGAGCGCGTATCCCACGTCGAACCTTACAGGGCCGATTATGGTGTCATACCTGAGCCCCACGCCGGGAGCGTACTTGATGTCTCCGAGCGGGAAGCTCCACTCGTCGGCGAATACGTTACCGTAGTCGAAGAACACGACCCCGCCGAACTCCCCGTAGATCGGATACCTCACCTCGAAGCTGCCCACGAGGAGAGAATTACCGCCGAGCGGGTCTCCCCCGTCGCTGAGCGGACCGAGCTTCTGGAAAGGAAAGCCCCTCATGCTCGTGCTGCCTCCCGCGAAGAACCTCTTGAATATAGGTATATCGAACGTGCCGGTGTTGCCGAAAGGCTGGATCACTCCCATCGTTATCTTCTTCGCCAGGACCATCCTGTATAATTTTTTATACCCTCTCAGCTCGACTGTGCCCTTCAAATAATTCACGTCCGAGAGCAGCGCCCGGAACGAGGATTCGAGCCCCGTAGAGACGACCCAGCCGCGGGTGGGGTTCAGTATGTTGTCCGTGGTGTCCCGCTCGAGCCCGGTATTGAAGAAAGTCAGGAAGAAGTTCTCCCTGCTCTGTTCTTCCGGGGTCCTCCTCGCGCTCTTCTGGACCTTTGAGAACTGCACGTTAAAGGAACCGAAGGAAGAATAGTATTGAGCGAAGTCCTTCTGGAGCTCGGCCGTGGTGAGGAAGCTTTCGCCCTCGAAGCTCGGGACGTCGTCCCTCTGGAAATTGATGGCGCCCGTGAGACTCGAATCCCTGCCCAATATATACGGCTGTATGACGCTCGTCTCGAGCCTCTGAGTAATAAAAGAGGCTTTCCCCGCGACTTCGAGCCTCCGTCCGCCGCCGAAGAAATTTCTCTTTGTCCATATCACCTGTCCCCTCAGCTTGTCCTCGGTACCGAAACCGACACCGAACTTCACCGACCCCTGTTTTCTTTCTTTTACAACTATTTTCATGTCGGCGATCTTCTCCGCCTCGTTGTATACGGGGTCGATCACGACCGACCTGAACAGGCCCAGCTGGAATATATTGGCCTGCGTTTCGTTTATCTTGGTCAATGAATACTCTTCACCCTGCTTGAAAACCGCTTCCCTCGAAATGATATAGCTCTCCACCTTCTCGTTCCCCTCGACTGCGACTGCGCCGAACCTGTATATGGAGCCCGGTTTGACGACGAAGGTGGCCTTCGCCCATTTCTCCTTCCTGTTCACGAGCGCCTCGCCCTCTATTTCAGCCTTGGGGTAGCCCTCGTTGGAGAGTATTTCCGTGATCGCCCCCTTGGTCTGCTGGTATCCGTTAGGGGAGAAATTCTTATCCACCTTGAGCGGCGCGGCTTTCTCTATCTCTTTTTTAGTGTCCTCGCTCAGGTCCCCCTCGTACTCGAGGCTGAGCTCAGTGAGTATCACCGGCTCCCCCTCCTTTATATTGATCGTTATCCCGACCCTCGTGTTGTCTTTATTGAACTTGAGCTCGTAAGAGGCCTGGGCGTCGTAATAACCCTGGTTCGCATAAAGCCTCTTGATCCTGATCATATCGTCTTTCAGGACCTCTTCGTTGAACTCGGGCTTCTTCACCCAGAACTTGATGGAAGGAAAACCAGTCCCTATGCTCTGCTCTATATCCTGCTTGGTGAGGACTTTCGCCCCCTTTATTTTTATCTTGGAAATGCGGACGGCCGGCTCGGCGGCTTCTTCGCTCTCGGCGCTCGGCGCTCCCTTATCTTTTTCCTGACAGAACGTCACGACCGGAGCATGAATTATTGATACGTATAAGCACAGGAATGTAAAAGATAGAAAGATATATTTTTTCATTTAGAGGGCAAAGGTAACTCTTTCCGTTGAAGTCGAGAAAAACCAATTTTCTATTATGCCGAGCTGCCGCTATTATGCAAGAGAATACCATAAATTGCATCCGGATATCGCAAAATATCGGCGGAATATCGGACCGTATTCGTGAGAGGTGTTGACAACGAAGCCGGCAAGTCATTATAATGATTCAGGGTTCGAGTTAACAATCGATTCAAATCCTTCGCTCAGATAAATCACAATGGAAAACCTTGGCGGCCTCTTTAATCCCAGCTCACCCGAAATGGAGGCAATGGCCGGTTTAACGTACTATACGATCGCCTTATGCCTGGTGATACTCGGCATCATTGTCATCGCAGTCGCGTACATAATAATCAGATACAGAAAGAAGCCGGGCGACGACGGCGAGCCCTATCAGAATTTCGGCAACATAAAGCTCGAAATAGTCTGGACGGTGATACCGATAGCGATGGTCGCCGTGCTTTTCCTTCTCACGTGCAGCACTATGAAAGAAGTAGACCCCCCGGCCGGGGACAGGGACCCGGACCTGGTCATTATAGGTCATCAGTGGTGGTGGGAGATACGGTATCCGTCTTCAGGGGTATCGACCTCCAACGAGATACACATACCAGCCGGGGAAAAAATGCTCGTCCGACTCGAATCCATAGACGTGATACACGACTTCTGGGTGCCCGAGCTGGGGAGAAAAATAGACCTCGTCCCGGGACACCCCAACTACATCTGGCTTGTGGCCGGAAAGCCCGGAGTATACCTGGGCGCCTGCGCCGAGTTCTGCGGAGACCAGCACGCCAACATGCGCATACGCGTCGTCGCGGAGCCGGAGGCGGAATTCAAGAAATGGCTTGACGGGCAGCTCGCCATACCCCGCACTCCGACCGGCGGTATAGCCGGGGAGGGTGCGAATCTCTTCCAGACGATGGCCTGCATGAACTGTCATACGATACGCGGGACGGCTGCGGCAGCGAGGGTCGGGCCAGACCTAACCCATCTCGCCGACCGCGATACCATAGGCGCGGGGGTGCTCACGAATACGCCCGAGAACCTGGCCAAATGGCTCGCCAACCCCCAGAGGTATAAACAGGGGGCTTTCATGCCCAACATGAAGCTCTCGGATTCGGAAGTGAAATCCATAGTCGCATACCTGGAGGCGCTGGATGAGCAGTAGAATCCCTCTCGTGCCGGAGAACGCCGTACCCCTGCCCTCGCTCAAGGCGAATAACGGCCTCCTCAGCTGGGTCTCTTCCATAGACCACAAGCAGATAGGGATCATGTACCTCATCATAACCCTCATCTATTTCCTTCTGGGCGGCCTCGAAGCGCTCCTTATACGGGTACAGCTCGCTCATCCAGGAAACGATTTCCTCACGCCCGAGCTATATAACCAGCTCTTCACCATGCACGGCACCACGATGATATTTTTCGTCGTCATGCCGTTTCTCATCGGGGTGGGCGTTTACCTCCTCCCCCTCATGATAGGCGCCCGCGACATGGCTTTCCCCCGCCTTAACGCGCTGAGCTTCTGGCTCTTTTTCTTTGGCGGCATTCTTCTTTACTACAGCTTTTTCACGCAGAGCGGCGCCCCCGACGTCGGCTGGTTCGCGTACGCCCCGTTAAGCGAGAAGCCTTTCTCCCTCAATAAGGGACCCACATACTGGGCGCTCGGACTCCTCGCATCGGGAATAGGCTCCGTGGCCTCGGGGCTCAACAACGTCGTTACGATACTGACGATGAGGACCCCGGGAATGACGATGCGGAGGATACCGCTATTCGTGTGGATGATGCTCGTCACGTCGCTCCTACTCGTTTTCGTGATACCGATAATCACGGCCGCTTTCGCCATGATGCTCCTCGACAGCATCCTGGGCGCGACCTTCTTCACGCCCGCGCACGGCGGCTCGGCCATACTCTGGCAGCACTTCTTCTGGGGGTTCGGCCACCCCGAGGTCTACATACTGATACTCCCGGCCTTCGGAATCATATCGGAGGTCATCCCGGTATTCTCGAGGAAACCCATTTACGGCTACGAGTTCGTCGCCGCGTCAACTGTGGCTATAGGGCTCCTCAGCCTGGGCGTATGGGCGCACCACATGTTCGCCGTAGGTCTCGGGAACGCCGCGAACGCGTATTTCTCGCTGGCGAGCATGCTTATCGCCATACCGACCGGGGTAAAGGTGCTCAACTGGGTGGCGACTATGTGGGGCGGCAGGATAAATTTCGCAACCCCGATGCTCTTCGGGACGGCGTTCATAATAGAGTTCGTCGTGGGCGGGCTCACGGGTGTCGCTATCGCATCCGTGCCCATAGACTGGGTCGTGACGGACAGCTACTTCATAGTCGCTCATTTCCATTACGCCATCTTCGGCGGTTCTGTCTTCGCCATATTCGCGGGCGTGTATTACTGGTTCCCCAAGTTCACGGGACGGATGCTCTCGGAGACCCTCGGCAAATGGCACTTCTGGCTCACTGTCATCGGATTCAACATGACGTTCTTCATACAGCATTTCCTGGGAGTCATGGGCATGCCCAGGCGCACGTATACGTACTACGACATGCCTTACTGGGGTTCGATGAACCTCATATCCACTATAGGGGCGATGATTCTGGGGCTGTCCGTCTTAATCTTTGTGTGGAACATCCTGGTAAGCCTGAGACACGGCAGGCCCGCCGGGGATAACCCCTGGAACGCGTGGACGCTCGAATGGGCGACCACATCGCCGCCGGCGGTAGAGAATTTCGAGCTAGTCCCGCCCGTAAGGGGCAGGCGTCCGCTCTGGGACCTGGCCCACCCCGATATGCCGGACGAACCGGGTGCGAAAACCGTTTAGGAGAAGTATGGATGGCGAATAACAGAATGCTCGTCGGTTTTTTCATAGCCTCGGAATCTATTTTCTTTCTGATGCTCATACTCGCTTACGTAAACTTCCACGGCTCCGTGACCGACGGCCCTACGGCTGTAAACAGCTTGAACCCGGTCGTAACGGGCATATTCAGCCTCTTTCTTTTCGCGAGCAGCTTCACTATTTGGCTCGCGGGTAAAAGCCTGAGAAACAAGAACCACTTCATGCTCAAGGTCTGGATACTGGCGACGATCGTTCTCGGCGCGGTCTTCATATTCGGGCAGGGCCTCGAATGGAGCGGCCTCTTGGACAAGAACATAACGATCAGCCGGAACGTATTCGGCACGACTTTCTTCACGCTCACGGGGTTCCACGGTTTTCACGTATGCGTGGGCCTGATTATGCTTTCGCTCCTCCTGGGGCTCGCGCTCGCGGGGGACTTCAAAGGGCCGAAATCAGACGCCGTCGAGTGCATCTCGCTTTACTGGCACTTCGTCGACGGTGTGTGGGTTGTAGTATTTTCCGTGATATATCTATGGGCGTTCTTATGAACTTTTATATATCAAATATTCGGGAGAGGGCGGTATGAGCGTACTACATTTTTTAGGCACGGCATGGTCGTTCGAGCCCTGGGCGGTTATATTCGCGCTGGCGCTGATCGCGTCTTACGCGGCCCTGCCCGGGTCCCGTCTTAACGGGAAGTCCCTGCTGTTCGCTTCGGGGATATTCCTCATGGTTTTGGCCCTCGTGTCCCCGCTCGACTACCTCGGGCGGAATTACCTGTTCAGCGCCCACATGGTCCAGCACATACTACTCCTCCTCGTAATACCTCTCATGCTCCTCTCGGGGATACCGGAAAAAGCTGCGGAAAAAGCGCTGGCCCTGCCTATAGCGGGCGGAGTGATGAAATTCCTCGGGAACCCCATACCGGCATGGCTCCTCGGCGTGGGCTCGATGTGGGTCTGGCACATGCCGTCGCTCCACGATACCGTAATGAAGAACGAAAACCTTTACATCGCGCAGCAAATAAGCTTCGTGTTGACGGGCGTAATATTCTGGTGGCCGGTTTTCGCCCCGGTCAAAAGCGGGAGGCTCGCGCCCCTCGCGGCCACGCTGTATCTGGCCTCTGCCTGCCTCGGCTGCACCATACTCGGCATGCTCATCACATTCGCCGGAGCGGGGCTTTACCCCGCATACGCAAACCCGGCGGACCCCGCGGGGATACTGTCTTATATAAGGAACGACCTCTGCATCACGCCCGGGGTGGACCAGCAGATAGGCGGCCTCACGATGTGGGTGCCCGGATGCCTCATATACCTGGCCGCTAGCATGGTCACGATCGCAAGGTGGTACGCGTCGCCCGAGCCCGATACGGTCAATATTCCCGCAGGGGAAGGCTCAATTGCAAAGGCGGGCTCTTACGTCAGGGATTAATAGTCGATGACTGAACTAAAACATAAAGAGGCGGAGGAGAGGGAATGAGCACGGGAAACGAATTTCAGGCGCCGAGGTCGGCTTCGCCCGCCGTCGATTACGGGACTACGGGCGGGACAATCGATTTTCAGGCCATGGAGGCGGAGGCGTTAAAGAGGGGCATCCCCCCCGGCTGGCACAGACCCCTTCCTGAAAAGCTGCCTTCACCGGGTTACTGGCCCGCGATCATGGCGCTCGGCATCACGTTCATGCTCTGGGGGCTCGCCGTTGGTTTCAACGAAGTCGTGAGTACGATCGTCATAATTTTCTTTATAGGGTTCGTGCTGTTCATAGGAGCGCTTGCAGGATGGATAGGAGACATGAGACATGAGCGAAAAGACTGGAACGGGTGACTGCACAAGAAGACAGTTCTTCATGCACGTGAGCATAGCTTTAGGGAGCATAGCCGCGGTACTCGTGGGTATCCCTATAGTGGGCTCGATACTCGCCCCTATAATAAAGAAGCCCAAGCCCGAGTGGAGGGTGGTGGGCGCGCTCGAGGGCTTCAAGGTCGGAGGAGGCTACGTGAAGGTCGACTACGTGAACACTTCTCCGCTGCCGTGGGCGGGCGTGACGGCGCAGTCGGCGGCATGGCTCAGGAGGGAGAGCGAGGATAAATTCATCGCTTTTTCCGTTAACTGCGCGCACCTGGGCTGCCCGGTAAGATGGATAGAGGGAGCGAAGCTCTTCATGTGCCCCTGTCACGGCGGGGTATATTACGAAGACGGTTCCGTCGCCGCGGGGCCGCCGCCGAGAGGCCTCTATCAGTACCCGGTAAGGGTAAATAACGGACAGGTCGAATTGCTGGCGAGCCCTATACCGATAACGACCGTATGAAAAATATTAAATTCACGACGAGAATAAACCTGAATGCGGGGTACTGCCGATGAATTTCCTCAAACGCGCATGGCTCTGGTTTGACGACCGCACCGGTCTCTCGGGCGCCATTGGACCGATAGCCAGACACGCCGTCCCCCCGAACACCGCGACGTGGTTCTACGTATTCGGGAGCGCCACGCTATTCACGTTCATGCTCCAGGTGGCTACGGGTGTAACGCTCGCATTCATATACGTCCCCTCGTCGAGCGAGGCGTACCAGAGTCTTCAGTTTATTACGACTCAGACGACTTTCGGAAGGATAGTAAGGGGTATGCACAACTGGGGCGCTTCCGCGATGATACTCCTCGTAGGCATACATATGATACAGGTCTACCTGACGGCGGCTTACAAGTTCCCGAGGGAAATGAACTGGATATCGGGTGTTGTCCTCCTGGCGCTTACGGTAGTAATGGGGTTCACCGGGCAGGTGGTGAGGTGGGACCAGACCGCCGTGTGGTCGACGATAGTGGCCGCCGAGCAGGCGGGGCGGGTGCCTCTTATGGGAGGATGGATCGCCGACTTCATACTAGGAGGCGACACGGTCGGGGGCACGACTCTCAGCCGCATGTTCGCCTACCACGTATTCCTTATACCGGCGCTCCTTTTTGTTTTCATAGGATTTCACCTCTACCTGGTGATCAAGAACGGGATCTCCGAGTTCCCGAGAGCGGGAGACCCGGTCGACCCCGCCAACTACAGAGATAAGTACGAGGCCATGGTCAAGCAGAAAGGCATCCCGTTCTGGCCCGACGCCGCCTGGAAGGACATGGTCTTCGGCTTCATAGTCATATGCACGATACTGGTGATAGCAATCGTAATAGGGCCCCCGGAGCTGGGGCCTCCCCCCAACCCGTCCGACATCCACGCGCTCCCGGTGCCCGACTGGTACTTCGTATTCTATTTCGCGTTCCTCGCGCTCATGCCGCCCGAAATCGAAACGTACCTCATGGTGTTCGGGCCGCTCCTGGTGGGTCTCCTGCTTTTCTGCCTCCCGTTCATCTCGAATAGAGGAGAGAGGAGCCCGCTCCGCCGTCCGTGGGCTGTCGCCATCGTGGCGCTCACAATCGCGACTATATCGGGGCTGTGGGCCATAGGCATAACCTCCCCCTGGTCTCCCAACTTCGACGCGAAGCCCCTTACCGCGGAGATAATAGGGGCCGATAGCGGACCCCTTTGGCGGGGGGGCATGGACTTCAACGACAAAGGCTGCCTCTACTGCCACACCATATCGGGGCAGGGGGGGCAGAGAGGACCCGACCTTACATATATCGGCGACAGGCTTAATGGGAACGAGCTGACGTGGAGGATTATGAACGGGGGGCTCAACATGCCGGGCTTCGGAGGGACTCTCAACAACCGGGAGCTGAGCGACCTCGTCGAATTCCTCGCTTCGAGAAAAAAGAAGTGATCAGTCCTTGCCGGGCGCGCCGGTCTCACGCACCCTCATCAGGAACTTGAGCTGTACTATGTCCTTCGGAAGGAACATGTCGAGGAACCAGTCTATCGCGACCCTTATCTTCCTGTCCCATCCCGGCAGCTTGCCGAGATAGATACAGCGCCAGAGCATCCACGCGAAAAACCCGGAGAACTTGAGACCCTTTATCTCGGCGACAGCGGACCTGTGTCCGAGCGGGGCGAGCATGCCCTGTGTCTGGTATATAAATGGCCTCCTGTCCCCCTCTTTCCCGTTAATGGACGCCGCGATGTTATAAGCGGTGCGCTTACCCTCCCGGGTCGCGTGCTGAGCCGTCGGCGGATACGGTTTACCGGTGTGAGGGTCGGGAATTACCGCGCAGTCACCGAGCGCCCAGACACCGGGGAATCCGGGGACTTCCATATACTCGTTTACCTCGATCCTCCCTTTCTTGTCCGCGCAGGGGAGCGCGGCGATAACAGGCTGAGGCGATGTGCCCGCGGCCCATATGGCGGTGTGCGTTTCGATATTTCCCCCGTCCGCGGTCTCCACAGAACCCGGAGTGACTTTGGATATCCTCGTATTCAGACGGAATTCCATCCCCCTTTTCTTGAGGAGCGCCGTCCCGTACTCCGCGAGCCCTTCGCTCATCTCGTGCATGATCCGGTCACCGGGATCGATGACGACGACCTTGACCTCGTCCGATTTGACGTTCTTGTAGAACCTCCTGCTCGCGTCCACGTAATCGTTAAGCTCGGCCGCGACTTCAATGCCCGTATAGCCCCCGCCCACGACCGCGAACGTGAGGAGCCTCCTCCTTACGTCGTGGTCATCCTCGAGGTCGGCCATCTCGAACATGTCTATCACATGACTCCTCAACTCCATCGCGTCGGCGAGGTTCTTGAGAGAAAAGGAATACTCCCCCGCCCCTTCTACCCCGTGGAACCCGGTAATAGACCCCATGGCCAGAACGAGGTAGTCGTATCCGAACGTGAAGTTTTCATTATTGTCCGGGCGGTGGCACGAGACAGTTTTTTTATCGAGGTCTATGGAGTCGGCGATGAGCTCCTTAAACCCGGCTTTATTCAGACATTCCCTGAGCGGTATGACGATGTTCTTGGCTTCGATACTGCTCGATACCACCTCGGCGAGCATCGATGTGAATATGAGATAGTTGTTCTGGTTGACGAGGGTTATATCGACGTCGTCCCTCTGCTTGAAGATCTTTTCGAGGTTCTGGGCGACCTCGAGTCCGGCAAATCCGCCGCCCAGTATAAGTACACGGTTAATAGTAACGGTATCCGGCATCAGGCTCGGTCCTCCTCATTTGCTATGCTATCGAGAGTAAGCTTATCACCACAGCCGGGGAAGTAAAAGTAATCATCATTCCCCCATGAAGCCGGACTCGGTATCAACAAACGAACACGGGCCGCTCCTTAAGCCGGGGTGATAATGAACCTGTGAAGCTGCTGCTGCCGGATTCCCCGGCGTGCCTGAATTACATGTCCGGACAATTCCGTTTCAGTTGGATTTTCTCTTTTCCTTGCCGCTTTCTTCGACCCTGAGCGCCGCATAGACCGTAGTCTCAGCCCTCTTTACCAGGATCAGTATCGTGCTGCCGGGTTTCGCCTTTGAGACCGCCTGAGCATACTGATTCAGGTCGGTAATGCCGCTCTTATCGATCTCGAGAATTATATCGCCGGCCCTGAGCCCCGCGTCTTCAGCCGGACTCCCCTCCGCGACTTCAGATATGATCACTCCCTTATCTACCTCCAGATTGAACCTCCGGGCGATCTGCGGGTTGATCTCCTTCACGCTGAGACCGAGGTGCTCTTCCGCCTTCTCCTCAACCTCGGCGGGAACTTCCTCATCGGGAGCCTGCGCAAGCTTTACGGTTACGTCCCTCGGTTTCCCGTCGTGTATAAATTTAATATTGACCTCGGTACCGGGCTCGGCAACAGCCGCCATGGTAGTGAGGTCGGACACGTCGTTCACCTTTTTGCCTTCGAATTCCACGACGACGTCCCCCCTCTTTATCCCGGCTTTATCCGCCGGGCTCTCCGGAGTGACGTCGCTGACGAGCACCCCGTCGTCCTCGTTCAGGCTTAGCCCCGAAGCGATCTCGGGAGTGAGCTCCTGCACGTAAACCCCGAGCCATCCGCGGACCACCTTTCCGCCCCCCTTGAGCTGGCCGATTACAAACTCGGCCATCTTTATGGGAATCGCGAACCCGATCCCCTGCCCCTGAGCTACTATGGCGGTGTTCACACCCACGACCTCTCCGTTCAGATTAAAGAGCGGCCCGCCGCTGTTCCCCGGGTTCAAGGAGGCATCCGTCTGTATAAAATCATCATAAGCGCCGAGACCCAGCGAACGCCCCTTCGCGCTGACTATACCTGCCGTGACCGTATATCCGAGCCCGAACGGGTTACCTATGGCTAATACCCAGTCGCCTATCCTGAGGTCGTCCGAATTCCCGAAGCTCACCGCCTGGAGCTTCCCTTTCGGTTCGAATTTTACCACCGCCAGATCGGTCTTGGGGTCCTTCCCTATGACCTTCCCCTCATATTTGTCCCCGTTTTCGAGTATTACGCTTATGTCCACCGCTTTTTCAACTACGTGGTAGTTAGTGACCACATAGCCGTCTTCGCTGATTATGAACCCTGAGCCCAAGCCCTGACGCTTGTACTCGTGCTGGGGAGCGCCTTCGAAGAATTTTCTAAAAAACTCCTCGAACGGGTCGTTTTCACCGTACGGGGACCTCGGCTGGCGTTCCCTGAACCCCTTGGGCTTAACGACGCTCGTCGTGCTGATATTGACTACAGAAGGCTTCAAGTTCTCGACGAGGTCGGCGAACGAGGGGAATTCGTGTGTCCTTATATCCCTTACGGTCTCCTTAACCGTCCCGGAATCACTCGGTTCTTCTTGGGGCGCGGCCGGTTTTTCCGACTGCTCCGCCTTCGCGGGGCTCTTGTCGGAAACCCCGGCTTCATCGGGTCTTTTACACCCGAGACTAACCACGGCAATCAATAACGGGACGATAATCAGTAGTGCGAACGACCGGTTCATAAACGCCTCCTGGACACTCTTAACGGATAGAAATAATATAGCCAGCAATAACCCATACGCAAGGAAAATAAATAATCCCTCCGGCTTACGAATCGTGACGAGGGTGCGGGGTCGTAAGGCTTTTTGGTCAAAGCCGCCAGGGGCCCGGGGACCGGAATTCAGGGAAGGTGATTTTAGTATCCGTGAGGTGTTATGAAACCGTATACACCGGGACCGCGTATATTCAACCGTTACGGCGTATAGGGGCTCCGCTGAACAACGGGCAAGCGGGACATGCGTGTGCTCCGATCGGACGCAAGTACCGTAATATGATTTAAGAGGAGCGCCGGAATTCGTTACTTACACGGAATAAAGATAAAAACGCCGGTGTATCGCGTATGAACCCGGGATCACCACCATCGATTGACAAGGACCCTGAATTAAATACAATGGTTCAAAAGCCTAAAGCTTTTGCCATCATGGACAAAGGTTCAGCCCGAAGCGCAGACCAGGAGTTGATAGACCGCCTCAGGAAAGGGGACAAATCCGCTTTCAGGGAGATCTACGCCCGTTATTCACAGACCGTGTTTAACCTCGCGCTGAGGATGCTCAGGAGCAGGGAGGAAGCGGAAGAGGTCGTTCAGGAAATCTTCCTGCAGGTATGGAATAAAGCGGACTCGTACGATTCCGAAAGGGGGGCCATATCGACCTGGATAGTGAACATCGCGAGGAGCAGATCAATAGACAAGCTGAGGACACTCGGTTACAGGGATCAAACCACCGAGTTGATCGAAGAGAGAGTGAACTCTAAATCCGATTTCTCTCGTATAATAGAGGACAGGGAGGAGAGCAGGAAGATAATCAGGGAGGCCCTCGACTCTCTCCCGGACAATCAGAGGATCGCGATCGAGATGGTATTTTTCGAGGGGCTGACGCATATCGAGGCCGCAGAAAGGCTTAACGAACCGGTCGGGACGATCAAAACACGGATCAGGCTGGGCGTATTGAAGCTGAAAGAAAAAATTTCACCGTATGTCGGGGACTTGCTATAAATGGCGCATAAAGCGGAGTACGAAGACCAGATAGCTCTCTACTCGCTCGGACTGCTCGAAGGCGGAGAGCTGATCGAGATCGAGAGGCACCTCGCGGAAGGGTGCGAGATATGCGAGAGCATGCTCAAGGACAGCGACACTGTTTTTACCAACCTGCCATTGTGCCTCGACGACGCGCCCCTCCCGAAAGACCTCGAGAAGAAGATACTCGACAGGCTGGAGGTCAGGGAACCGGCCCGGGGACGCTCGTCTATCTTCGATTTCTGGAGGAACCTGAGCCCCGTGTGGCTTAACCTCGGGACTGCTGTCTCGCTCGCGATAATAATCTTCCTCGTCGTTACGAACATATCCCTGAGGGACGATCTCAAGATAAGGGAGAAGAGCCTGACCGATCTTCAGGCGAAGCTGGTCAAAGAAGAAAAGATGCTGGCGTTCGTCATGAACCCCGACGTCAACGAGGTGGAGCTCGGGAGCAAGATGCCCGACATGGAGGCGGCGGGAAAGCTGCTCTGGGATAAGGAAACGAATAAAGGCCTGTTTCTCGTGTCCAGCATCCCTCTGCCCGAACAAGGCAAAACCTATCAGCTCTGGGCTATCGAGGGCGGAAAACCCGTCAGCATGGGGGTATTCGACGTGGATAAAGAGGGGAACAGCATGATGGAAATCGAATTGATGCCCGGGCCCGCAGAATCCATGCAGTTCGCCGTCACACTCGAGCCCGCGGGCGGCATGCCCCAGCCGACAGGCGATATGTACCTCTACGGCTCGCTATAGAGCCTCGATCACCCTACATCGTTCTGTTCCGTTAATAAGTGCGGGGAAAGAATTCCCTGACTTCACGGAGCTCCGGCAAAAAAACGAATCCATAGAAGATTCCTGAGCGTATATTCGCTATATTGCCCGATGGTACGAGGAGGACTTCACGGCAATATCCGGTTCGGTTCCTGATTTCCTGAAAACATATTACGGAGACGTCCCGATCGAGAGATATATTATTGTATATACAGAGTACGACTGGCCGCTTAACGATATTTCCGCTAAAGCGGAATAGACGCTTGATGACGGATGATGATTGAGAGTGCGGATAAAGACGCGGCACTAATCCCGACCGAGGAGACGAGATGTTCGGACTGATAAAAAGATACACCAGGTGGCTCCACACCCAGTGGCCCGCGGGGATTGTCGAGAAGCTGCCGGAGGTGAAAGAGGACTACTCGACAAACGTCCCCGGACTCTACATAGCCGGAGACCTCACCGGGATACCCCTCCTGAAATTCTCCTCCGATTCCGGGGCCAGGGCGGTGATGAACATACTCCGGGACGAGGGGTTCCTCAAAAGCCGTGAGGCGCTCAGGGACGGCGGCATACTCGACCTCGTGATAGTCGGGGCCGGCGTCTCCGGTATGGCCGCCGCGCTCGAAGCGAAAAGAAACGGTCTCAGGTTCGAGATACTCGAAGCCACCGAGCCCTTTTCGACCATCGTGAATTTCCCGAAGGGAAAACACATATACACGTACCCGACTGACATGGTCCCCGCCGGAGACCTCCAGTTCACTAAAGAGGTAAAAGAGCCCCTTGTCGAAGAGATAAAGGAAGA
>MFCJ01000108.1:613-1718 GCA_001775255.1 Candidatus Dadabacteria bacterium RIFCSPHIGHO2_12_FULL_53_21 | reverse complement strand
AAATCCAGAGGGTCGAGAAGGTCGTCAACAGGGGCGGTTTCATCGAAGTAGTAATCCCCGACGAAGAGAGCCTCAAGGCGCTCAGGGTAATAGTGGGCATCGGGCGCTCCGGGAACTTCAGGATGCTGGGCGTGCCGGGTGAGGACAAGGACAAGGTATATAACAGACTCCACGACCCGAAGGACTTCGAAGGCAGGGACGTACTCGTCGTGGGCGGAGGGGACAGCGCGCTTGAGACATCGATAGCGATAGCGAAGTCGGGCGGGAACGTAACCCATTCATACAGGAACGAGGAGTTCTCCCGTCCCAAGCCCGAGAACGTGGAATACATAAAGATGCTGATGGCCGACCCGATGGCGGACGTCTCCGTCGAAACCCCGACGTCCGAGCGCGTGACGACGAGCACGGGAGGTTTCATGCCGGGAGAGCACAAGCCCGGGAAGTTGAGCCTCATGATGAAGAGCCGCGTAAAGAACATCGGCGACACAGATGTGACACTCGCAGACCGCGACGGCAAAGAGGTCACAATCCCCAACGACTCGGTATTTACCATGATAGGGCGCGAAGCCCCGCTCGATTTCTTCAGGAGAAGCGGCGTGAGCATCAAGGGCGAAATGGGCGTTAAATCGATAACGGCCATGGTCCTCTTCCTTCTGTTCATGACTTTCGTTTACAACTGGAAGGCGGGGGGCGCGCTGACGAAACTATTCGAGAAGAACAAGTGGTTCCCGTTCAACCTCCCGGAACTGTACAGCAGCTTCGGGGAATCGTTCATACGTATGGTGAACGACCCATCGACCCTCGTCGGGACCCTTTCGATAACATTGGGCGAGCCGGGGTTCTATTATTCGCTCCTCTATACGATAATAATCATCGTCTTCGGCACCATTCGTATAAGGAAGAGAAAGACGCCCTACATTACCGTACAGACGCTCTCTCTCACGATGTTCCAGCTGATACCTTTATTCCTGCTGCCGTACATACTCCTCCCGTATCTCGGACACAACGGGCTATTCGACACGGGGTTCATGAAGTCGGTCGGCGACGCCCTCTTTCCCGCGGCGAATTACGGACACGGCCGGGAATACTGGAGGGCCTTCGGCTT
>MFCJ01000108.1:0-577 GCA_001775255.1 Candidatus Dadabacteria bacterium RIFCSPHIGHO2_12_FULL_53_21 | reverse complement strand
CAGCAGCGAGCCCCTCTGGGCCTGGCTGATTATCAGCCTTATCCAGACCTTCGTGCTGATCCCGCTCATTATCTACTTCTGGGGTAAAGGGGCGTACTGCGGGTGGATATGCTCTTGCGGGGCGATGGCGGAGACACTCGGCGACACGCAGCGCCACAAGATGCCCCACGGGGCAAAGTGGAACAGGCTCAACATGGTTGGGCAGGTAATACTGGCGATCGCATTCATAATACTGATAGCCCGTGTATTGAGCTGGGTATTTCCGAACTCCGCTTTCGGACAATCGGTCTACAAATTCTACGAGGGCGCGTTTTACGGATGGAAGCCTTTCGGGATCGAGCTTAACTATAAGTACGTAGTCGACCTCATGCTCGCGGGAATCGTCGGGTACGGGCTCTATTTCTGGTACAGCGGCAGGGTCTGGTGCAGGTTCATGTGTCCGCTCGCCGCGCTTATGCACATATATTCTAGATTCAGCCGCTTCAGAATCTTAGCCGACAAGAAGAAATGCATTTCCTGTAACGTATGCACCTCGGTCTGCCACCAGGGGATAGACATAATGAACTTCGCCAACAAG
>MFCJ01000107.1 GCA_001775255.1 Candidatus Dadabacteria bacterium RIFCSPHIGHO2_12_FULL_53_21 | reverse complement strand
AGAGCTCCCACTTGATCCCTCTGGTTATAGCGGAGCTCCTTTGAAATGCTCCGCTTATGTCCGTATCCTTGTCGGCAATGAAATATATAGCGTATTGGTACTTGACCATAAAGATCAGGCCCGGGACTATGAGCAATATCAAGCCCGCCGCGACCAGGAGGCTGTAGAGTATATATCCTGCAGCGAACTTTAAGAACTGGGCGGGGGTAAATGATATTACCTCCGCCATGGCCCTTTGGTCATTATCACAGAACTTCAACGCGATTTTGATTCCGACTATGTTTATCGCAATCGTCAGAAGGATGTACCCGAGGTTGAAAATGAGGGACAGCACAGGCAGGCGTTTTTCAAACAGTCCCGCAAACCCGCTGAAGAAAAAACCCGCGAGCATCGAAACGACGAGGAATATAATAAAAATAGCTATGTTGGCCCTCATCGTCCGCCATCCGAACTCGACGGCCTCTCTTTTCGAGAATCTCTTTTCAGGCATCCGTGCCTCCTTACTCCTATAGCGCGCCGCTTATCTTCCTATCCGTGCAAATTCGTTTTCATTGCCGAGAAAAATATTCGCCTGAACGGATAGAATACCGGTTCAGACGGATAGATTTCCCCGAGCCTCTTCCTGTATCTATCCATGAACCGGCCGTGCAGCTCTTCGGGCAGACGATCGAAATAAGGCCGCAGCATAGTGCCCGAAAGCCAGTCGATAACGGCATCGGTATCCCTCAACACGTGCGGGAATACCTTCTCAAAAACATTTATGTTCATTCCCCCGGATTGGTACAGGAGCTCCGCGTAAGCGTTTATCGACAATACGGGGGGTTTCCTCGTCCACCCCTTGAGCGCATCTGCGAAAGGGGGTTCCTTCGCGACTTCGTGCACCAGCATCTGAGTTTCGTGGTTGTGGTTGGAAGGGAGCTGGACCGCGATCTGTCCACCGGGACTCACCAGGGTAAACAGCGACGGAATCAGCCCGGCGTGGTCCTCGACCCACTGTATGGCGGCGTTTGAGAAAACCAGATCCCACTCCCCGGCGGCATCCTCTATCGCTCTCAGCTCAAACCTTAGTCCCTCCCTCTCTTTCGACTTGGCCTGCTCGAGCATCTCGGGAGAGGAATCGATTCCGAGCACGTCACTGCCGGGCAGGCGGTCTGCAAGCATGGTCGTCAGCTCGCCCGTACCGCACCCGAGGTCTATCGCCGAGAGCCCTTCCCTGACGACAATCAGACCGATAAGGTCTTCGAAAGGCGCGAACCTCTCGGACTGAAATTTATGATAAAGCTCCGGATTCCAGGACATTTTCAGACCTTCGAGCCCCTCCACGGAAATAAAATTACTTTAATTAATGGGTAAATTCCATAAGGGTACAAATAATGCCGTATATGTTATCATTTTCGTACATCCGATCTTCAAATCATCCAATCCGGGGGCGGCAATGACCAATCTGTTATTCATCGCGATAGGGGGCGCAGCGGGAGCCCTGCTCAGGTATGGGGTATCCGGCTTCGTCCATAGCTACGCGAACGGCGTTTTCCCCTGGGGGACACTCGTCGTCAACCTCTCCGGCTGTCTGGTCATCGGATTCCTATGGCAGATGTTCGAGAACCTTTCATTCACGCCTCACATGAGGTCGTTCATGTTCATAGGGATAATAGGTGCGTATACGACTTTCTCCACGTACGGGCTCGAGACCTTCAACCTCTTGAGAGAAAAGGAAATCGCTTACGTGCTGTTAAACTTTCTCGGGAGCAATGTTCTTGGTCTCGGGATGGTGTTTCTTGGCTTTATCACGGCGAGATTACTGTTCAGCATCGCAAGATAGGAGGCAGGGATGAACATTTTCAAAGAAGAGTTGCTACTCAGGATATTCATAGGCGAGAGCGACAGCTACAACGGCAAATCACTCTATGAATACATAGTATACAAAGCGAGGGAGCTCCATATTGCGGGGGCGACGGTCATAAGGGGCATCATGGGATACGGGGCCAACAGCAAGATACACACGGCGAAAATACTCCGGCTGTCAGAGGATCTGCCTATAATAATAGAAATAGTAGACGACGAAGAGAAAATAAAAATGCTGCTCCCCTATCTCGAAGGGAGTATTGAGAACGGCATCGTTACCATGGAAAAGGTCAAGATAATTAAGTTCCGGAGCTGACGCTCACAGGACCCGGTCTTATACCAGAGCGGTTTCATCGTTCTCCCTCCCGAGCTTGAAGACTTGATGCAACACATTTAAAATACTTGAGAAAGAGGGGCATAGGGTAAATCGTATGAAGATAGCGGTCGGCAGCGACGAGAAGACATATCTGACTGACTTTGTAATAGAGGAGCTCGGGAAAAAGGGTGTTGAAGTCGAGCTCCACGGCCCCCTCAAGGGGGAGAAACTCGAGTGGGCGGATGTAGCCCAAAGGGTTTCGGAAAGGGTGAGGGAAGGGGCATGCGATCAGGGTATACTCTTCTGCTGGACCGGGACCGGGGTCAGTATCGCAGCAAACAAAGTGCCCGGAATAAGGGCCGCCCTTTGCACGGACGCCAGGACCGCGGAAGGGGCGAGGAAATGGAACGACGCCAACGTGCTCGCCATGAGTCTGAGGGCTACTTCCCCGGTCGTGGCGAGGGAGATACTGGACGCCTGGCTCGCCTCGGGCCCGGAGGAAAATGAGAAAATGAACATCGATAAAGTCAGCGAGATCGAAAAAAAATATTGCCTGCAGCCCGCACCGGGACTGCGCGATAAAATCCGGAGGAAGAAATGAAGCGTGACGGTTATAACGTCGCAATAGTCGGAGCGACGGGGGCAGTGGGACAGGAGATGATGAGCATACTCAGGGAGAGGAATTTTCCCGTCAGGGAGCTCAGGCTCCTGGCATCCGAGAGGTCGGAGGGGAAGGAGATCGAATATAACGGCAGCGGCGTAAAAATAAAAAAGCTGGACGAGAACTCATTCGGCGGCATTGATATAGCGCTCTTTTCCGCAGGGGGGTCGAGGAGCAAGGAATTCGCCCCTGCCGCTGTGGACGCGGGGGCAATCGTCGTCGATAACAGCTCCGCGTTCCGGATGGAAGAAGACATCCCGCTCGTGGTGCCGGAAATAAATCCGCACGCGATCGCGGGATATAAGAAGAGGGGGATTATAGCCAACCCCAACTGCACGACCGCGGTCACGATAATGGCACTCAAGCCCCTTCACGACCTGGGCAGGATAAAGAGGGTCGTGGCATCGAGTTACCAGGCGGTCTCGGGCGCCGGGGCCCAGGCTATAGAAGAGCTTCGCAGCCAAACGCTCGCATGGGCCAACTCCCAGGAAATAATAGCCCGGACCTTCCCCCACCAGATCGCATTCAACCTCCTCCCCCACATCGACAGCTTCCTCGAGAACGGGTATACGAAGGAGGAGATGAAGCTCCATAACGAGACCCGCAAGATACTCGAGGACGACAACATAGCGGTAACCGCTACCACCGTAAGGGTACCCGTATTCAGGGCGCACTCGATCTCCGTCAATATCGAGACAGAGAAGAGGATAACGATCAGGGAAGCGAGGGAAGCCCTCGGCAAATTCCCCGGGGTCAAGGTGGTCGACGAGCCGCAGAACCTCAAATATCCGATGCCGATCGATGCTGCCGGCAGGGACGAATGCCTTGTAGGGAGGATAAGGGAGGATTATACTGTACCGGCGGGGCTCAGTTTCTGGGTCGTGGGAGACCAGCTCAGAAAGGGAGCCGCGCTAAACGCGATACAGATTGCGGAGCTTCTTATCAGGGACTACATTTGATGGCGATCATGAGCGCAGTGAAAAACATCATGGGGATGTTCGATGCGAAGAAATGCTCCGAGCTCCCTCACGGGATAAAAAAAGGCGTCGAGAAATACATAAAGGAAGAGGAGAGCATCCTCGTTACTCTCCTCAACTGGAGGGTAGTATATAAAGCCCCCAGATTCATCGACAGCAACACGTACTTTCATACATGGTTCATTCTAACGGACCACAGGATAATAATCGCGAGGAACTCGTCGGGGTTTAAGAGGTTCAGGGACATACCATTGTCCGGTATTTCGCAGATATTTTATGAGCTCGATTACTCAAAGCCCAGGATCACAATTGCCTCGCCCGGTCATGAAGACATTATAGAATTCCCGAAACAGGCCTCACACCACTGCGCGGGTCTCGAAGAAATAATTAACGAAGCAATCGGGAATGCGAGAGTTATGCTTCAAAATTCACCGGAAGGCGAATTTATATTCTGCGGGGCATGCGGAGGCAGTATCCTCAGGAGAAGCCATTATTGTTCGGAATGCGGAGCGAAGCTAAACTATACTTAACAAAAGCCGATACCGGACAAAGCCCGGTTCCCAACGCACTTATCAATCCAAGAGGTCGATTCCTTGATTTACACCGCAGCTACAATATAATGAAATGCAGCCAGCAGAAGGAGGCTTTTGAATGATTCACGGCTCACTAGTTGCCATTGTTACACCATTTAAAAACGGCAAGATCGACGAAGACGCGTTCAAGAAGCTCATCGAATTTCAAATCGAAAACGGTACCCACGGGATCGTCCCCTGCGGCACGACGGGTGAATCCCCGACCCTGTCGCACGAAGAGCACGAATACGTCATCGAGCTCACCGTCAAGGCGGTCAAGAAACGCGTCCCCGTAGTCGCCGGGACGGGCTCCAACAGCACGAAGGAAGCGATCAGGCTCACGAGGTTCGCGGAGCAGATAGGGGCAGACGCGGCACTACTCGTGGTTCCTTATTACAACAAGCCGACGCAGGAAGGACTCTATCTCCACTTCAAGCAGATAGCCTCACAGGTCCGCATTCCGCTCATACTCTACAACATCCCGGGGCGGTCGGGCGTCAATTTGAACCCCGAAACGATATTGAGACTGGCAAAAGACTGTAAGAACATAATCGGGGTGAAGGAGGCTTCGGGTTCGCTAACACAGGCGAGCAAGATACTTTATCTGTGCGGAAGGGACTTTCTGCTCTATTCGGGAGAGGACGCGCTTAATTTCCCGCTCCTCGCGATAGGAGCGAGGGGGTTCATAACCGTGACAGCGAACGTCGTCCCGAGGGATGTGGCCGACCTCTACGAATTATATATCAAGGGAGAGATCGACAAGGCGAGAGACCTGCACTACAGGCTCCTCCCGCTCAACGACGCGCTCTTTATCGAAACGAACCCGATTCCGGTCAAAGCCGCTCTCAGCATGATGGATAAAATCGCCTACGAATACAGGTACCCGCTCTGCCAGATGTCGGAAAATAATTACCTCGAGCTTAAGAAAGCGCTCACGGATTACGGGATCATTAATTGAAAAAATCATTTAGTTGATAGTGAGATTATCAGGCATTGCTGCCATAGCTTAGACAACGGGGCTTGGGGTCAGACGAAGGAGGATATGAGTCCCCCGGATCACGAAATGGAAAAACGAATTTGGGCCAACGGGAGAACACCCGCAGGCGTCGATGAGGCCGGGAGAGGGCCTCTCGCCGGACCCGTCGTAGCGGCAGCCGTAATCCTTCCCGAATCGTTTACGATCGTCGGACTCGACGATTCGAAGAAATTAACGCACCTGCAAAGGGTGAAGATCCTCGAGCTGATAATAACCTACGCCCTAGATCTTGCGGTCGGCATAGTGGACCATGAAGCGATCGACAGCATCAATATACTCAGGGCTTCTCTCCGGGCAATGGAGATCGCAGTCAATAATCTCGGGAGGAAGCCCGACTTCCTCCTGATCGACGGCAACCAGAGGACATCGCTCCCCATCCCTCAGGAAACGGTCATCAAGGGGGACTCCAGGTGCTGCTCAATCGCGGCGGCTTCGATAGTGGCCAAGGTCAGAAGGGACGAGATTATGGACGAATACCACGAGCTCTACCCCGAATATAATTTCAGGTCGCATAAGGGCTATCCTACGAAAGAGCACCTGGAAGCGATCAGGAAACACGGCCCCTGCCCTATCCACAGAAGAAGCTTCAGGGGAGTGCTCGGACCCGAATAAAAGGAATTCCGGGAAAATCCGTCTCTACTATTGTTCGACGACTTTGACGGATTTAATAATTACTTCTTCCTGAGGGACGTCCCCGTACATGCCGTTGTTGCCGGTCTCGACCGCGGCAATCGCGTCGACCACGTCCATACCGCCGATTACCTTGGCGAACACGGCGTACCCGTAATCCCTCACACCGTTGTCGAGGAAGCTGTTGTCGACCAGGTTGATGAAGAACTGCGACGTGGCGCTGTCCACGACCTGAGTCCTCGCCATCGCCAGCGTGCCCCTTTCGTTCTTGAGCCCGTTCTTGGCCTCGTTCTTGATCGGGGATTTCGTCGGCTTCTGGCTGAAGTCGGGGGTAAACCCGCCGCCCTGAACCATGAAATTCGGTATTACACGATGAAATATGGTCCCGTCGTAGTACCCGTCGCCCGCGTATGAGAGAAAATTCTCGACAGATATCGGAGCCTTGTCCTTGAAGAGCTCGATCTTGATGTCCCCTTTCGACGTCGACATTATAACCACCGGATTGCCTCCTTCTGTTTCGCTTTTTTCGGTTTCAGTCTCTCCCCGCTTCGAGCCCTCCTGCTTGCACCCCGCGCTCACAAACACGGCCGGTAAAAGCAGTATGGCGAAAAAAACAACCGCCGCCGGGCGGAACCGAAAAGATTTTGCTACCGAGAATAAATTTAAGAATCCTTTTTTCATATAACTTCGCCCTCCTGCTTTTTCGGCAACTAAAATTATAGCATTTAACACACGGTGTCAAACCCGGGATTTTCGTCCAAAGAAATATTTGAATCCCCGGCGGCGCTCTGTTAAAGTGATTCTTCCGGAAATAGAGAACCCGCGGGGGAATAAGCATGCCCAGAATAGAGTTCGGCGTAATGCTGCGCCAGCAGAAGATCGAATTCGGGGACATTCGGAAAACGGCTGAGCTCTGCGACGAGCTCGGATACCACTCCGTCTGGTTCTACGACCACATACTCGGCATGGGGGGCCTCGATCTAGACATCTTCGAATCGTGGACGCTCATGTCCGCCCTCTCCACAGTCACTTCGAACGTGAGGCTCGGCACCATGGTGCTCTGCAATTCGTTCAGGCCGCCGTCCCTGCTCGCCAAAATGGCGTCCACACT
>MFCJ01000106.1:4692-6315 GCA_001775255.1 Candidatus Dadabacteria bacterium RIFCSPHIGHO2_12_FULL_53_21 | reverse complement strand
TAGCGGGAGCGTTGGGGATAATAGGCATATGGGCCGTCAGAAGAAGAAAGCTCATAGCTTAACAGGCAGCTAACGGAATCAGTACAACCTGGATATTCACAAGGGGGGATTTGCATTGTTGTCATTCCCGTGTGCCTGAATCGGGAATCCACAATCCGTCATTCCGGACTTGATCCGGAATCTCACCTTTCCTTTTCCAATTCCCCCCCTTAGAAAAAGGGGGAAATAGGGGGATTTAGCTTTATCCCCATCGCCCTTAAAATGTCTATGGACTTTATGGTGATGACCGTGAGATACCTCATCTACAAAAGATATGAGGATATGAATCAAGTGTTAATAATTCCATACCCATCTCTATCAGCCTTTAACCAGCCCCCGCCGGAATTAATAAGCTCAATAACACGTTCTCTCTTGCTAGGGTCGGATTCTAAGTGTTTCATCAAAAATAATAAATCTATTGTTCTCACTATTAAAACATTCATATTAACCGCATGTTTTATTTGTTCACTGGGCACCTTTGTATTTAGTCTTTCTTCGATTCCTTCGATGTCCATTTCATTATTAATAAATAAAACTCCTGGAACCTCATCAGTGAAAGCATTCCTCTCTCTATGAGAATCAACTTGATTAACATGCTCTCTTTTAATTCCTTTGTTTGTTCCTTTGATCTCTACCACGGCGATCACATTGCCATAGCCATCTAATATTTTTGCATCTTCACGTCCCTCGTCAATCGGGTCGACTTTAAAACCAAAGAAATTCTCTAAAATGTCCACGAGCACGTTCTTAAGTAAATCTCCCGATGTATTAACTATAAGCTTATAACTTTCCAAGGGACGTAACTGCTGCTCAATATCATGAATTTGATTTGTCAGATCGGTAATCTTAGATTTATACTCGACTTCTTTTTCAAGCTCGAAACTCTTAATCCATTCGGGTATTTCTGCTATGTTTTTCTGTCTATAATCAAGAATACTTTCAACCAAAACGGTGGCTATTGATTTGCAGGCATTATCATCAAATCTAGTCGTATGAAATGGTAAAAAGAAAAGAGAATTATCTAATTCGAATCCTGCACAATATTCGTCATATATAGCAATAATTGAGATATGGTCTCTAAGTTGAACTGGAATATCAAAAAAAGTTCTTGACACTCCGTATTCCCGTATATAATCAAGAAATTCGTTCTTACTTGGTGAGGAGGGTTTACCATCAAACTTTAGTCTTCCTATACCATATTCATTTAGTATAATTTTACATAGATCGGTATGTTTTATTTTCTGTCTTTCAAGTCCCTGTGGAATTTCATCTATTATTCCACGTACTAAAAAGCACACCCATTTATCATCACTCAAAAGATTTTTCACTTCACGTTCACGTTCTAACATTAATTCTTTGTGCAACTTGAAGTCAGTATATGTTCCCGAGCCATAATCCTGATATTTAATTTCTTCAAATATTCCTTGCGGTATGACTAAACCATCGGCCGTGTCCAAACTTATACTCGATTTAAATGGAATAAATTTAATACTAATATTCTCTGATTCGTTTATAACTTGATCTTCAATATGAAACCCAAGTCGATCAAAACCATAGGCATAAACTATTGTTTCAGTTTTATTC
>MFCJ01000106.1:0-4650 GCA_001775255.1 Candidatus Dadabacteria bacterium RIFCSPHIGHO2_12_FULL_53_21 | reverse complement strand
ACTTATATAGTTGGAATACTAACGATCTTAGGGTTTGTCCTCCAGATTATTAATATCTTTCCCAATTATCGATCATACATAAAACACACAGTCTATTTTGTTTGGGAATAACCATTGGGCCCGCGCCAGAGAAAGAGGCCATCGTTATTCTTCATATATCTGATTTTATACTATATGACAGGAAAAGATTAGATTCCCGATACAAGCATTCGGGAATGACAAGGAAAGAAGAAAAGGACAAACGGTTTGGTTTGGTAGATGAGTGAAAGGTGACACCCCCACCCATTCCCTCTCCCCTCAGTTGGAGAGTAGTAAGGTGAGGGTGTACCTTGAAAAAATTCCGTCATCCTGAACCATGTCCCGGACACCGATCCGGGATCTATTCAGGATCTCGTCGTTTAAGCAGTGCATCCTCATACCAATCCTTTGATAAATCCTCAAGAGTGGGGTTCATGGATTTTATCAAGTTCCACTTCCACTCTCGATGCCATCTCTTTAACTGTTTTTCTCTCGCAATCGCATCTTCAATCAATACACCATCCTCAAAATAAACTAGCCGATCAAGTTTGTATCTCTCTGTAAAATCCGATCCTGTACCCAATTTATGTTCGAGCACTCTCCTTTCCAGATCATTTGTTACTCCTATATAAAGTGTAGTTAGTTTTTTGTTGCTCATTATATAAACATAAGAACCAGGCATAATAAGATACTAAATATATTTAGACCCTGAAACAAGTTCAGGGTGACGGATTAATTCAAGGAAAGACAAAAGAAAAAACGAGATGCTGAATATTTTGGTTTGATAAACGAATATAGGGAGTAAAGTTACATTCTTGGATTCACCCAATGGCGTCCGCTTCTTGCGCACGCTCAGAAACGTAGTTCAGCATGACGGATGGTAGAGACACTGAAACTGGCCCAGGGCAGCCTTGTTTCAGGATCTTGTCGTTTAACCCGTTCAACCCTTCGACAAGCTCAGGGCGAACGGGTTGGGCTTCGTTGCTGGTTTAAGCGGAAGAGGTAATGTAGGATCGTAGAATCACACTATGTGTGCCCTACTTCCCCCCTGTTGCGGTCCACTCGAAGAGGGCCTGCTTGTCAGCGTCGGAGAGTTTCGCCTCCGGATGCATTATGACGTAGTACCACTGCGGCATCTCCCCCTCCTTCACCTCCTCCCGGGTCTCCTTAAACTTCTTCAGCTTCCTTTTCTCGTCGTACCCGTTCCACTCGGAGAAGTTAAGCTCGACCCTCCCCTCCGCGACGTCGTCCGCGAGGAGCCAGGACGCCGGGGCTATGTAGGAATACCACGGCCACACGGTCTCGTTCGAATGGCAGTCGTAGCAGGAGCGCCTGAGCATCTCCTTCACACGGGGCGGGGCGTCTATCTCGCCCGTTACAGGCGGGTTCGACCTCTCTACGGGTACGAACTGGATACCTATGAACGCAACTATCAGCACAGCCGCGATTATCTTTACATACACCGCTTCATCTACCTCCGGTTATTATTTCAGTTGAGACTGCTTCTCTTAGAAGGGGAATATTATAATGGAAATTAATGCCTAATCCAGACCTCTCCGGCTAAAAATCGCTCAAAACCCCTCGCGCTTGAACCCGGTCTTCCAGGCCTTCGGCACCACTTCGGCCTCGAGCTCGTAAACGCTCGCGCCCCAGTCGATCTTCGCCGCCCCCTGGGCGTCGAGCGAGGTCGTCAATACGGGCTCGGGGTCCGTCGGCTCCGCCCTCTCCTTGTACCCGACCGGGAAATAAGCCGTGACCGTCACGTTCCTCACGTCGTACCCGGACGTGTATACGGCCTTGTACACCTTCGTCATGTCGGACTCGGCCTTCAGCCTGAAAAAATCCGGCAGCATCACGTCGTCGATGTTGAATTCGACGAGCACGTCGTACCCCCCGCCCGCGGCTTCCTTCACCTCTATCTTACGCACCCGGTCGAGCCCGATGTTGTTCTGACCCTTGAGCTCGGCCGCGGCCCTGTACTTGAGCGTCATCACCTGGTCGGCCCCGCCCAGCTCCCCCGGCGGTATGTAGTACCTCGGGTCGATCGGCCTCGACGCGTTCGCGTATACCATCGCCCCTATCAGGAACACGGCCGGGGGGATGTAGAACATCAGAACGCCCTTCCTCGTCGGGACATTCGCCCAGGGCAGAAGGAGCCTCGGTTTCGCGATCCCCACGGCGAGCGCCGCGATGCATATGAAGAAAATGGCGTATATCCTGCTCTCGAGATTGGTGCGCGGGAAGAACACGATGCTGAGCGCGACCATCGCGAAGAAAGCGTAACCGTAAACGGCAGCCGCCCTCTTCCTCGACTTTTCCCCGGACCACGGCAGGGCTATAGCCGGGTCTATCAGTCCGACGACTATCATTATGAGGGATGCGATCGTGAGCCAGGCTATGATGACTTCCATGTACGAGTGTGCTCCGGTTCTTCCATGCCCCCGCCCGCACCGTCCGTCTCACCCGGGCGCGCCCGTCCGCGTCAACAAATTTACCCTCTCGGCGTATTAACTCAAACGCACACACACACGCGCAGAATCTGCGCTCATATACGATTCTTCCGAACCTCTTCCGCTCAAACCAGAAACGAAGCCAATCCGTTCATACTTCGGCACGCAATGTGTGCATATATACGATCCTCCCAAACCTCTTTCGCTCATATCGGCAACGAAGCCAAACCCGTTCGTCCTGAGCTTGTCGAAGGATTGAACGGGTTTTGTTGGATAGATGTGTGAAAGGTGACACCCTCACCCTGACCCTGTTTTGTTTTGGCCAACATTGAGACGACAGTCAATATGCTCCTGTGCCTTTGTCCCTGGGCGACCGAATGCGCGCTCGCTTGCAATCGTTCCCTCAAGGGAGAGGGAATTAAAAGAAAGGGCGAACGGGCAGCGGCGACTCGCCGCCCGGCTAGAATACGATCAGCTCGCAGGTATATCCGAAGTTCCCGAGGTCAGGCGAAACCTGATTGAACTTCATCTGCCCGAACTTCTCTCCGCCTATTATCCCGCCCGTGACCTGGAGGCCCTTGAGCGTCGCGAACTCACCGGAGTCAGCCGTGAATTCGAGCTGCTTGCATTCGGTCTGCACCCAGGTGAAGTCCCCTATGTCGGACCTCGTCCCCGTGCCGTCCGCGAAGAACGCGATCGTGTATTCGACGACCCCTCCCGTCCTGCACTCCCATTCGGATTCCTGATCGCTGAAGTCGGCGCCGTTGTAGATGCTGGATATGCCGAAATCGCATATATTGCTGCTGCACCCCCCTATGTTCCCCAGCGAGACGATGGTAATTAGAACCGCGACCGCGGCGGATGATAAAAGAACTTTCCTCATGGCCTGCATCCTCCTTTAGATGGGTTAGGCATCAGATGGTATTTCTCGCCCGCGGGAAAGGACGGCCCCGGGGGAAAGCTACATCAATTATATATCAGATTGAGAAAGGGAAAACCAGCGCGGCGCGCTGAATTGGCAATCAAGACCCGGAGGCGGGAAGGAGCGGGCCCTCCGGTGAGGCCGCTTCAATAGAGTCGAGGAACGCGTGCGCTATTTCGGGCAAGTCGGCGTTTACGAGCAGAGAGCCGCTTTCGCCGTCAAACGCCGCCCCCCGGCCGCGTCTGAAGTACGAGGCAGCCCGGTGAGCGCCGACCTCGTCGTCGCGCCCGTTCACGACAAGCACGGGGACGTCGATCCTCACAAGGTCCCGGCTCGTGAATTCGGGGAGCAGCGCGCCCTCGAGCCTCGCCGCAAAAGCCTTCCTGTCCCCCCGGTACCTATCCGCCGAGTGCCTGTACGAGTCCCCCTTGCCGGCCCTCCTGCTGAGCATGTTCTTCATTCGCGAGAACCTCTCGGCCTCGCCGTACTGCCAGCCGCTCTCGTAAACGGCAAACCCCACGAGGACGAGCTTGCGTATATTGCCGAAAACGAGAGCAGTCTCGACTGCGACCTTAGCCCCCATCGAGTATCCCATGATGTCGTAGGAGGACAATCCCAGGTGCTCCGCGAGCGCGTTCACGTCCCTGGCCATCGCCCTGTCGCAGTACGATTGGGCGTTGTGGGGCTTCGCCGACTCCCCGTGCCCCCGCGCGTCTAACTTTATAACCCTCCTTCCCTTACGGGAAAGCGCGCTGTACACCCCTGTTGCAACCCAGTCGATCCGGGACGAAGTAGTGAAGCCGTGGAGGAGCATTAGCGGCTCGCCCCGGCCCCCCGGGTCGTGGTACGAGAGCTCGACCCCGTCGAAACTCCTGAATATCTCCATAACTGCCTGCCCTGAAAGAAGATTTGCGGCGTCGGCAGGTATCATGCATGAAGGCGTTTCAACTAGTTCGCCTTATCGTTTGGAAGGGAATTACCGTGCATCTGCAAGCTGTCTCGGAGGACGCGTTTACTGACTGTTGACTGTTGTATTTACTGGTAATACCGATCGCCGAATTAAATTATACTACGCCGCTCCGGAAATTAGAAGGGGCGCGCACGCACGCACATGAATTCCCCTCTCCCCAGCGTGGAACGGTTCTGAGCGTACGTAAGAACCGGTCGGACCTGCAACGAAACGATGTAGCCCATCAACTCCAGGCTCAATGTCGTCTAAACCAAATTAGGGGCAGGGTGAGGGGGTACTTTAATATGTAA
>MFCJ01000105.1:17602-23014 GCA_001775255.1 Candidatus Dadabacteria bacterium RIFCSPHIGHO2_12_FULL_53_21 | reverse complement strand
AGGAGGAATTCCCTATATTCGGCTTTAGTCATTTCTTTCAATTCGGATTCACCATTTGCCTGTCTCTTTCTTCCCCTGTGCGATCATCTTGACGACGTTCTGCCTCGCAGTCCCGCCGTAGGATTTCCTCCCGCTGATCGATCCTTCGAGGGTTATATGGTCGAAGAGGTCTCCCTCGAAGAGCTTGGAGAACATCTTGTACTCCGAGATATGGAGGTTGGTAAGCTCCCTCCCTTTCTCCTCCGCATAGCCGACTATCCTGCCTGTTACCTCGTGCGAATTCCTGAAGGGCATACCTTTACGCGTAAGATAGTCCGCGATGTCGGTCGCCGTTATAAAACCCTCTGCAAGGGCCCTTTTCATGTTTTCGTGCTTGAACGCGATATTTTTCAACATGGCCCTCAACACATCGAGAGAGGATTTGACCGTGTCCCCGGTATCGAACATCGGCTCTTTGTCCTCCTGCATGTCCCGGTTGTAGGAGAAGGGGAGGCCTTTCATTATCGTCAGGATGGCTACGAGGTTGCCGTAGACCCTGCCCGTCTTCCCGCGAATGAGCTCGGCCATGTCGGGGTTCCTTTTCTGGGGCATGATGCTCGATCCGGTGGTGAACTCGTCCCCGAGATCGATGAAATCGAATTCCTTTGTCGACCAGAGTACGAATTCTTCCGATACCCTGCTCAGGTGCATCATCAAATTGGCTGATACGGCTATGAACTCGACTATGAAATCCCTGTCGCTCACCGTATCTATGCTGTTTTGCGTGACTTTAGGGAAACCGAGGAGCTTCGCGACGTATTCCCTGTCGATCGGAAATGTCGTCCCCGCACCGGCTCCCGCACCGAGCGGCATCACGTTTACCCTTTCGAGGCAGTCGATGTATCTCTCCCTGTCCCTCTTCAGCATCTCGTAGAGGCCCATCAGGTGATGTGAAAGGAGTACCGGCTGCCCCCTCTGGAGGTGGGTGTAGAGGGGCATCACGGTATCGATATTCTTCTCCGCGAGCTCGATCAGACACTCGGCGATATCTTTTAACAGCAGGATTATCTCGTTTATCTCTTTTCTCAGGTAAAGCCTCATGTCGAGCGCTATCTGGTCGTTCCTGCTCCTCGCGGTGTGGATCTTCCCTCCCGTGTCACCTATCTTTTCGATGAGGCGCTTTTCGATGTTGAGATGAATGTCTTCGTATTCTTCCCTGAACGTGAACTTGCCCGAGTCGATTTCCTTCTCGATCTGCTTAAGGCCCTTCGTAATCTTTTCGGCTTCGTTCTTGAGGATGATACCGTTTTCTGCGAGCATCGTTACATGGGCGATGCTGCCTTCTATGTCTTCTTTGTATAGTCTCCTGTCGAAGTCTACGGACGCCGAAAATTTTTCGGCGATTTTATGAGTATCTTTCTTGAACCTGCCCCCCCAGGGTTTTTTGAGCACGCTTTTTTCCTCCGTAAGTCATTATAATACAGTGATTTCAAACGTCTTTGAATAACTAAGTGCAGAAACTATATCATGGAGGGGGGCTTATTATAAGGCCTTGAAACCCATCGATTCATGGCTGAACTCGTCAACCGGCGCTTACCTGAGCCGTGTCCGCATCTGAGCTTACGGGCACTTCAGGCACATAAGGGCAGGGGGCTGAATTCGCGCTAAGGCTTCTCTTTGTCACTGGTCTTGAGGGCCTTAATCGCCTCCCCGACGTGTTTTTTGTAGCCGAGCTGGGAGGAGATTATCTGTACCACTATGCCTTTCCTGTCTATTACATACGTTACCCTGCCGGGGAGGATTCCAAGGGTTTTGGGGACGCCGTACAGCTCCCTGACGGCGCCGTTCTCGTCGCTCAAAAGCCTGAACGGCAGCCCGTATTCGGAAGAGAAGCGTTTATGGGATTCCACCGGGTCGGAGCTGATTCCGAACACCTCCGCGCCGTCAATATTCACGAACTCGTCGTAGCTGTCCCTGAAGGCGCACGCCTCTCTCGTGCACACGGCGGTATTGTCCCTGGGATAGAAAAATAAAACTACCGGTCTTCTGCCGATGTAGCCGCCGATGTCAACGGTCTCGCCGCTTTCAGAGGGCAGACTGAAACCGGGGGCCCTGTCTCCGATCTTAACGGATTCCATCAATTTAACTCCTACTCTCTTCATTCGGCATATGGTCAGCCCGGCATCCTTTCACAAGATAATCTACTATATAATATTAATCGGTAAACGAGGGTTTACTAATGACGATTTGCGGGAGGCGACGAGAGTATGGACGTGTTCGAAAGTGTAAAGACCCTTAGCTCCATAAGGAGCTACGTAAGAAAGGCTGTACCCGATAGTGTCGTGAGGGAGGTCATCGAGGCGGGCAGGCTCGCGCCGAGCGCGCATAACGACCAGCCGTGGCAGTTCATACTGGTGAGGGACAGGGACAAGCTCGAAGGGCTCGGGAAATATTGCATAAGCGGCAAGTTCGTTTCGGAGGTCGATTTCGCAGTCGCCGTGCTGACCGACCCCTCTTCGAAGTGGCACGAGATAGACGGGACGCGCGCTGTACAGAACATGGTGCTGACTGCCTGGAGCCATAAGCTCGGCTCATGCTGGATCGGGAATATCGACAGGGTAGGGCTCATGAAATATCTGAATATACCGGATAACCTTCACATCCTTACGGTTCTGCCGTTCGGATATTTCGATGAACGGCACGCGGGCCCCGTGAAAAACAGAAAGCCGCCGGAGCAGGTGTTCCATCTGAATACGTTCGGGAACAGGGCGATTAAATAGGGGAGGTTTGATCTCCCTTTTATAGGGATGGGGATTGGCCGCATGACCGGGGCTTCGACTTTCATGCCTCGCCGATGCTCAGTAATCTGTATTGCGGAATAAATGACCTTTCCTTATCACCGCAGCTTTTTAATATTTTGAATGCGTTATCGAGTCTTCTCACTTTGATCCCGAATATCTTTTCTTCGAGGTTGGAGTAGAAGTCCACCAATATTTCTCCATTGTTTTCCTTCACACCTCGTAAATAGAATGCGGATATTTCTCTGATTCCGGTTTCCTTCCTCAGAAAATATTCCGCCGCCTGGACAGGTGCGCTGTAGCAGGAGCGTCCCCTGTAGCTCCCAAGCTCGATCCTGCCGTTTTTATATCCACCGAATATTTCCTCCGCTGTTTTTCCTTCCCTGACGCGTCCGTAATAGAGTCCGTGGGGCAGGCAGACGAATGTGGATGCAAACCTGTGCCCTCCGATGTGAGTCGTCTGCCACGTGTGTTGGCCGTACGCGCCCTCCGCTGCCTCCAGGTACACCGGCATGCCGAACTTCCCGCAGCACTTGTCGTGCTCGCCGTTAGTGCATATGAGAAAGGTCGGCTCTTTAATCTCGGACGATCTGTCTTTGATAATTACGTCTATGTTTTCGTCGAGCAGGTCTTCGTATCCGCCGAGCGTGATTTCACTGAGAACAGGATCTTTCTCCCTCGAATGGGCTATGAAGAGCTTTATACCGTCCCCGCTCCGTTCTTGCTTCTTTACGATCTGGATTCGAGAATTCGGGAATCCCTCGAGATAACGATTAATAGCGGTTTTTACCGCCTCCGGTATTTTACTGTCACGAAACGCGTCTCCCGACCAGCGCCCGTTGTATTCGAGGACAAGCCATGTCTCGACCGTCGTAGCGCTCCCGTACATCTCCTCATTTGCTTCGAGCGAATCGAGCGAGCATAAAGTCCCGCGCTTGATCTGTTCACTCAATCCGATTTCACCTTTCCTTAAAATTGATCAGAGTCTTTCGATGATAGTTGCGGTCGCCATCCCGTGCCCTATGCACATCACCTGGAGTCCGAACTGCCCGTCCATGCGCTCGAGCTCGTACAGCAGTTTGGTCATGAGCACGGCTCCCGTTGCGCCCAGGGGATGGCCGTGGGCTATCGCCCCGCCGTTTGGATTTACCTTCCCCATGTCGGGCTTAAGCTCCCTCGACCATGCGAGCACGACGGAGGCGAACGCCTCGTTTATCTCTATAACGCCCATATCGGCGAGAGAGAGCCCCGCCTTCGTGAGAACTTTGGCCGTTGCCGGTATGACCTCCAGCAGCTGCATTGTGGGGTCTCCTCCGAGAACGGCGCGCGCGCGTATCTTCGCACGAGGTCTAAGCCCGTCTGCCTCCGCCCTTTCCCTGTCCGCTATCAGGAGGAGTGCAGCGCCGTCCGATATCTGGCTAGAGTTCGCGGCAGTGATTACGCCCCCCGCCCTGAATGCAGGGGCCAGGGAGGACATCCTTTCGAGGTCCGGTTTGAGCCTCACGCCTTCGTCGTAATCGAGTATGAACGGTTTGCCTTCGGCATCCGCGCCCGCGACGGGCATGATCTGGTCTTTGAAGAAACCCGACCTGATTGCCCGGGCGGCCTTCGAATGGCTCTCGAAGCTGAACCTGTCGAGCTCCTCTCTCGTGAGGCCGTATTTTTCAGCGATGCGCTCCGCCGACTCACCCTGATGAATGAGCTCGTATTTAGACCCTACATCCGGGTTCAGGTTTTCGAGACCGCCTCCGATGTCGGAGAACATCGGCACACGGGTCATGGACTCGACACCGCCCGCAAGTACGTACCCGGCGTCCCCCGCAGCTATAGACTGGGCCGCGAAGTGGACGGCCTGCTGGCTCGACCCGCACATCCTGTTGAGTGTTACCGCGGGTACGGACGGGGGCAGGGGGGAGAGGAGCACTGCCAGTCTGCTTATATTGGCGCCCTGCTCGCCGTATTGAGTCACAGAGCCCGTTATCACGTCGTCGATCATCTCTCCTGCTATACCGGTCCTTTTCAGTATCTCGCCTATAAGCCCGGCGTACAGCTCGTCGGGCCTTATGTTCCTGAGCGCCCCCCGGTTCCTGCCCACGGGTGTCCGGACGGCGTCGATGATTACGGGTTCTTTCGTTACTGTCATTCCCTGGTCAGCTCCTTGGCCATTACGACGCGCTGGATCTCGTTTGTGCCCTCGTATATCTGGAGCACCTTGGCGTCCCTCATCAGCTTCTCAAGCGGATATTCCTCGGAATACCCGTATCCCCCGTGTATCTGGACCGCTTCGGTAGCCGCCCACATGGCGGTGTCCGAGGCGAATGTCTTGGCGTAAGAGGCCTCGAGTGTGTTCCGCTCCCCCCTCGCCGCCTTCCACGCTGCGTTATACGTGAGGAGCCTGGCAGCCTGCGTACGCATGCCCATCTCGGCTATCTTAAAGCTCACACCCTGAAAGTCCAGTATGGGACGCCCGAATGCCTCTCTCTCTCTAGAATAGCTTATGCATTCGTCGAGCGCGCGCTGGGAGAGGCCGACGCCGAGCGCCGCTATAAGGGGTCTCGTGTGATCGAAGACCTTCATGGCAAGCTTGAACCCATCGCCTTCACTGCCGAGAAGCGACTTCTGCGAAAGCTCGACG
>MFCJ01000105.1:17464-17589 GCA_001775255.1 Candidatus Dadabacteria bacterium RIFCSPHIGHO2_12_FULL_53_21 | reverse complement strand
CCTCGCACGCGTCGCTCGCCCTCTGCCCCATCTTCGGGAATTTTTTAGATACCTCGACCCCGGGCGCGTCCCGGTCGACGAGGAATGCGCTTATCCCCCTGTGCCCGTCATCCGGAGACGTTTTG
>MFCJ01000105.1:11935-17457 GCA_001775255.1 Candidatus Dadabacteria bacterium RIFCSPHIGHO2_12_FULL_53_21 | reverse complement strand
CGACGAAAAAGGATGCCTCGTTAGCGTTCGATATCCAGGTCTTCTGGCCGTTGAGTATGTACCTGTCTTTGAGCTTCCTCGCGCTCGTGTGCATGGAAGCCACGTCAGAGCCTGCGTTCGGCTCCGAGACGCAGTATGATCCGAACCCCTCGGAGAGGAGGCCGAGATACCTCTTTTTCTGCTCATGGTCGCCAGCGAGCAGAATCGGCTGAGCTGTCAGCGTGTTGATTGCAATCCCGCCCACGGCGATTCCCGCGCAGCCCCACGCGAGCTCTTCCGTTACCAATATCATCTCGATCGCGGAAAGTCCCGAGCCGCCGTACTCCTCGGGTATGACCACGTTTATCAATCCGAGCTTGCGTGCCTTAGTCTGAATTTCATGCGGGAACTCCGAGTTCCTGTCGTAGTATTCTGCGGCAGGCGCGATCTCCTTCCTGGCGAATTCCCTCGCGACGTTTCTTATCATCTTCTGTTCTTCCGTGAAGTCGAAATCCATTTAGTTTTTCTCTCCGTCTTTACACAAACCCGAGTATGGATGATATTTTACAGCATGGATTGAAATATTTTTATACGGAAGGGCGAACGATATGGAAAAGAGGGTTATCGGAATAGACGTCGGAGGCACCAACCTGAGGGGGGCTCTTGTCGGCCCGGACGGAAAAATAATAAACCGTATGAAGGTCGCGTCCGATGCCGATCAGGGTATCGAAGCCGTTATCGACAATCTGGTCAGACTGATTAAGAACATTGGCGGGGGTGAAGATGTATCCGCGGTGGGGTTCGGTATCCCGGGAATAATCGACTTCAAGGCCGGAATAATCACCCAGGCGCCTAATATATGCAACGTGAATAACTATCCTATAAGGGAGAACCTCCGCGCAAGACTGGGGGATGCCGTTCCGGTAATCATAGAAAACGACGCCAACTGCGCCGCCGTCGGGGAGTGGTGGATGGGGGCCGGTAAGGATGTCGGGTCGCTCGTGATAATCACGCTCGGGACAGGGGTCGGCGGCGGCATAGTCCTCGACGGCAAGCTCTGGAGGGGTGCTGACGGCATGGGAGGGGAGGTCGGCCACATGACTATCTATCCTGACGGAGCGAAATGCAACTGCGGGAATTACGGATGCCTCGAAAGCTACTCTTCGGCGACAGCCATCAGGCGCATGGTAAAAGAAGTCCTCTCGGATTCGAGTTCGCAAACCGCGCTCGGGGAACTGGTAGAGGATGAAGACCCGGGCAGGATACCGGAAGCCGTCATGAAGGCGGCTCTCGAGGGCGATCGGGCCGCGCTCGGGATATGGGAGCAGTTCGGCACCGCGCTCGGGATAGGTATGGCGAGCCTCGTAAATATCCTGAACGTCGAAATGATAGTAATCGGCGGGGGCGTTTCACAAGCCTGGGAAATGTTTATCGACAGGGTGCTCGCGGAGCTTAAACGAAGGGCGCTCCGGGCCCCTGCCGAAAGGGTAAAGGTGATGAAGAGCGTGCTCGGGGACGACGAGGGGATAATAGGCGCGGCCTATCTGGCGCTCAATGTCGGGAAGGAACTGTGAAACCGTTCGCCCGAAGATTTATTGGATTCGGATGCTCAGTTTAAGCGCCTTCTTCCCTATCTTTCTCACCTTGAACCTTTCGTCGATCCTCATGCCCCCGATCCAGAATATCTCCCCCCCGGTCGTGAATATCGGGACCCTGTATCTCTCGAAGCGGGGGATTTTCTCATCCACGAAGAAGTTTTTTAGCTTTTTCTCGTCCTTCATCCCGAGCGGGATGAACCTGTCCCCGGCCCTGAAGCCCCTTACCTCGATCGGGAACCCTATCTTGCCGGCATCCAGATAAACTACGTCTTCTCTCTCTTCCTCCAGTGTGCCGGCCGATACCTTCTCGATATCGACCTCGAACCCGGGGAAGCTCCATTTCCCGGGTGAAGCGATAACGTAGGAGAATCTGCGCTCGAGACCGGACCTGGCGGTTACGAGGAATGAATCATACCCCTTGGCGATTACCATTTCGTCCGGGAACTCTATTTCTCCCGACGCCGCATCCGACGTCAGGAATACGTCAGCGGCCATGATGTGGAGGGATGTAATGTTCTTAAGGCCCTTTTCAAGCCCCTGGATTGCCAGCCTGAGGACGCTTAACCTGAGGGCTTGATGGAGTCGTCTGAATTTTCTCAAATCCCCCTTCAATTCGGATTCGCCGGGCGTAAAGATACGTCTGAAATATTTTTTCGCCTCCCGGTCTATATAATCTTCTTCGATCCTCAGCAGATCGGAGGTTCTCGAAAGGGTCTCCTTGATCTTAGGGTTATATTTTTCCAGCTCCGGCAGCAGGTCGAGCCTTATCCTGTTCCTGTGTATCGTCCTGAGCTTGTTCGTCGAATCCTCGATCCATTTAATACCATTTGATACAAGGTACTTTTCTATCTCCCGGCGACCGGTTTCGATGAGGGGTCTTATTATCACCCCATTTGATACAGGTGGTATGCCCGAGAGCCCCTTCCTGCCGCTGCCCCTGATGAGCCTCATCAATACGGTCTCGGCCTGGTCGTCGAGCGTATGGGCGGTCGCTATCCTGTCCGCCCTGTATTTCACACGCGTTTCCTCGAGGAACTCGTAACGCCGCACCCTGGCGGCCTCTTCGAGTGTAAGCTTCGATTCTTTCCTGAAGCGGGGGACGTCCGCTTCGCCCTGCTCGAATTTCAAACCGAGGGACTCGGCCGTTCTCTTTACGAATAACGAGTCTCTCTTCGCCTCTTTACCCCTTATTCCATGGTCTAAATGAGCGACGATAATATCCGTGCCATATTCATGTAATTCCAGAAGGACGTGAAGAAGGCATATGGAATCAGCGCCCCCCGAGACCCCGACGACCACCCTTTCTTCGGGCTCGAGCATCCCGTATTTTTTAATTGTTGTCTTTACCCGGGAGAGCATTTTCAATGTTGTTGGTGGCGAGGCCTGCCGACATTATTATCTTGAACGCGTCTTCGATCGTTATCGGAAGCTCCGTAACGTCCGCTTCGGGGAGCATTACATAGTACCCGGTCGTGGGATTCGGGGTCGTGGGTACGAATACGCTCAGGAGCTTTTGACCGGACTGGTTCTGATGGACGCCCGCTTCGAGCGTCCCTGTTATGAAACCTATAGAATAAACTCCTTTTCTCGGAAACTCTAAAAGAGCGACCCTCTTTAGATTTTTAATCCCGGTGCCGACGAAGAGCGTATTTATTACCTGCTTCGTGGCTATGTAGATTGTTCTCGTTAGAGGGATTTTAGAGATAACCGCCTCGCCGAAATCGACGAGCTTCCTGCCGATGAAGTTCCTCGCGACCGCTCCGATAAAGAGGACGATCAGCAGCGTGCCGATGAGTCCTATCAGGAAGAGGGCGGCTTCATATAAACCTTTGGGGAGTTCGGTCAGATAGCCGCCGATCAGCCTGGCAGGGGCCGCGCTGACGAGGTATACGATCCACGCTCCGAGCTTGAATAATATAAAAAGTGTGAGACCGAACGGTACTGTGACCAGTACACCGGCGAGTATGTTCTGCTTGAAAAAACTATAGATATGCCTCATTCATCAAGCTGTTTGCTTGTCGATTGCGTCGCGGAGAAACCTGCTCGGCTTGAAAACGACAGCGCGTCTCTCTGCGATCTCAATCGTTTCGCCCGTGGCGGGGTTTCTTCCCTTTCTGGCCTTCCGGCTCTGTACACGGAAGCTGCCGAACCTTGGAAGCTTTATCCCTTCGCCCCTGCTGAGTTTCTCTTTGGCTACCTCGAAGAAAAACTCGACTATTTCTGCAGACTCCCTCTTGGAGAGTCCGATCTTGGTGTGAATCACGTCCGCGAGTTCTTTTTTCGTCATGTCGCTTACCTCTCCTGTTTGTTATATTGTACGCAAATCGGCCCCGAGAGCCAATTGTAGCTTTTTAATTGTCTTATCCTGTACTTTATTTATTTCTTCCTCGGTGAGGGTCTTGTCCTGGGCCCTCATCTGGAGCGAAACCGCAACGCTCTTCTTCCCCTTCTCCACGGGGCTCCCCGTAAACACGTCGAACACCTCTGCATCCTCGATAAGCTTCGACTGAAGGCTCTGAATCTCTTCGAGAATACTGCCCACGGGTGTTTCCTCGTCGATTATTAAAGCTATGTCCCTTCTTACAGCAGGGAATCTGGGAAGCGGGGTGAAAGCCTTCCTCGTTTCACTGAATTCCCCGGTTATCCTGTCCAGATCCAGCTCCATTACATAAAGCCTTTTCGAGATTTCGAGCTTGTCGCTCAAGTCCGGGTGCAGCTCGCCTATAAAACCGCAATCTTCACCCCCGGCGGTTATAACGGCGGATTTGCCCGGGTGGAGAAACCCGATTTCCGTTGTCCTGCGGAATCTGACGCTCCCTGAGATTGATAGGGCGTCGAATCCCTTATCGAGCAGGTTTTTAAAGTCGTAGAAATCGAATTCCTCCTTGTCCCATAGTTCCGGCTGTCTTCTTCCGGTTGCAGCCGCGGCTAATTTCGTTATTTCGACAGGAAGCTTGCCCTTCCCGGTAGGTATGAATATTTTTCCGATCTCGAATAATCTTACGTTTTGCTCCTGCCTGTTAAGGTTGAGTACGCTGTTTCTGATAAGACCGGGCAGGAGGCTCGTCCTCATTACCGCCCCCTCGCTCGAAATCGGGTTAAGTATCCCGACGGCCTCGGTCTTTCCGAAGAGGGTTAAAAGCTCGTAGTCTTCGAAGCTGAAGTTTATCGCTTCCGAGAACCCCCCTGAAACGAATATTTCCTTAAATTTTCCCTGAACCTTTTTAGCGGGATCTACCCCCTCCGATTTCATCGTTACGGAAGGCAGGGTGTTGGGGATGTTGCCGTAGCCGTAGAGCCTTGCGATTTCCTCGATCAGGTCGATCTCCCTCGTAACGTCCACTCTCCACGTGGGGATGCGGAAAGTGATCTCCCCGTTTGAAGCCGCAGCCTTTTCGAAGCCGAGCCCCTCCGATATCCGCGTAATCTCTCCCGCGTCTATGGCGGTTCCGAGGATCGAATTAACGCGTTTCAGCGAGAGCCTGACCAGAGAGGGTTCGATTATTGCCGGATACTCGTCTATCCTGCCTTTTGCAACCTGCCCCCCGGATAATTCCCCGATAAGCTCGGCCGCCCTGTCGAGCGCCTTCGTTATCCCGTTCGGGTCTACGCCCCTTTCGAACCTGTAAGAGGATTCCGATTTGAGCCCCGTCTTTCTCGACGTTTTCCTGATTGCCGAGGGGTCGAAGTATGCGCTTTCGAGCAGAATATTTTTCGTACCGCCGGATACCTCGGTATTCGCTCCGCCCATCACGCCCGCAAGCGCGACCGGTCTTCTCTCGTCACAAATAAGGAGGTCTTCGGGCGCGAGTTTCCTTTCGACGCCGTCGAGGGTCTTTATAACCTCTCCCTCTCCCGCAGCCCTGACGATTATCTTTCTTCCCTCTACGAGGTCGTAGTCAAACGCGTGCAGCGGCTGGCCTAACTCCAGGAGCACGTAGTTCG
>MFCJ01000105.1:0-11926 GCA_001775255.1 Candidatus Dadabacteria bacterium RIFCSPHIGHO2_12_FULL_53_21 | reverse complement strand
CGACATTGTTTATAGACCTTATCCCTGAGGACTCGAGCCTCGACTTGAGCCACATTGGAGAGGGCCCTATATTCACGTTCTTTATGACCCGGCAGGAATATCTGGGGCACTTTTCCCGGTCCAGAAGCTCCACTTTCGCCAGTTGACGTATATCCTCGCCTGATTCGGCGACAGTCAGCGGGGGATAATTTAATTTCAATCCGAGTAGTGCGGCTACCTCGCGCGCGATACCGACTACGCTCAGACAGTCCGGGCGGTTTGGGGTGACATTGATCTCGAATATGACGTCGTTTAGTCCTATCTCGTCTATGAGCCTCGCTCCGACCCTGGCCGAAGCGGGGAGTATCATTATTCCGTCGCTCTCCTCTCCGACGCCGAGTTCGTTCTCCGCGCAAAGCATCCCTTCCGAGACCTCGCCCCTTATTTTGGCTTTCTTAATGGTCATACCCTCTGGGAATTTCGGTCCGGGCGGCAGGGTTGTGCCTAATTTTGCGAGCGCGACCTTGTCGCCTGATTTCATATTGCTTGCGCCGCACACAATAGGATAGTTCTTTTCGCCGTCCGAGACGTCGCAGAGGGAAAGCTTTGTCGCGTCCGGGTGCGCTTTCATCCCTATGATCTGCGCAACGACGACATTCTCTAGACCCTTTCCCCGGTGCTCGACCCCTTCCACTTCGAGACCCGCCATAGTGAGCCTATCCGCGAGCTCTTCGGGGGCGATGTCGATTCCGACATACTCTTTCAGCCAATTAACGGAGATTATCATTTTTGTGACCCATCAAAATTTAATGATTACATATTCTTAGAGTCGGGTCAATACTCTATCTTTCAATGATTACAACCGGTTTCAGTTTGCGGAGGGCGGATAATGAGGCATGTGGAAGGACTATGAATATGTGTAATGATAAAAAGAACGGTGATGAAACCCCCCGGGTAGGGGCTTCATCACCGCTTTGCTCCAGTTACAAGATGGAGGTAATGATAAGCTTGGTGTTTATTTACTTCTGTTCTGCGGCTTTCTTTGCCGGGAACGCTCGCCCGTATCCTTCCCCTGTAGTGGCTTCAAATAGCTCGTCGAGGGACAATCCAAGGAGCATGTTCAGCTTCCCTGGGTCGAGCTCGAGAGCCTGCGCCGCCTTCTCTCCGTATTCGCTGTCTGCCTTGTGGAAATGGTAAGCCTGCCTCATTCGTATCCTCTCCGGGACCCTTTCCCGGTTAAATGTGGCCATTTTTTCTAATAACTGAAATCAGGCCAGGTCGAAGCGGTCAAGATTCATCACCTTAGTCCACGCCGCCACAAAGTCATGCGTAAACCGCTCTTGAGAGTCCTCACATCCGTAGACTTCAGCGATAGCCCGGAGTTCTGAGTTCGAACCGAAGATGAGATCGACTCGGGTACCGGTCCACCTGAGTTCGCCTGTCGTACGATCACGGCCTTCAAACACTTCTTCGGCCTCCGAAGTCGCCTTCCATGTCGTGCCCAAATCGAGCAGGTTGACGAAGAAGTCATTGGTCAGCGCCTCCGGACGTTTAGTGAAGACGCCATGTTGGGACTGACCGAAGTTAGTGTTAAGCACACGCATGCCGCCAACGAGAACCGTCATCTCAGGAGCGGTCAGCGTCAAGAGTTGCGCCCGGTCAACCAACATTTCCTCTGCCGGTACGGCGTATTGGGCCTTCAAGTAGTTGCGGAATCCGTCTGCAGCCGGCTCGAGGTAGGCGAAGGATTCCACATCGGTTTGCTCTTGCGACGCATCGGCACGTCCGGGCGTAAAGGGCACCGTCACTTCGTGACCGGCATTCTTCGCCGCCTGTTCGATGCCTGCGCATCCGCCCAGAACGATCAAGTCGGCGAGTGAAACCATCTTGCCCCCGGTCTGGGCGACGTTGAACTCTTTTTGGATGCCCTCAAGCGTCTCCAGCACTGTCGCTAATTGGGCCGGATTGTTGACTTCCCAATCCTTCTGCGGCGCAAGGCAAATACGTGCACCATTCGCGCCACCGCGTTTATCGGAGCCACGGAACGTTGATGCTGACGCCCAAGCGGTTGATACCAGTTGGGACACAGACAGTCCTGAGGCAAGGATATTACCCTTCAGTGCGGCGATGTCCTGATTGTCAATCAGTTCATGCGTAACTGTTGGGATAGGGTCTTGCCAGATCAGCTCTTCCGCTGGCACCTCCGGGCCGAGAAAGCGCGTGCGTGGACCCATATCGCGGTGCGTAAGCTTGTACCATGCCCGGGCGAAAGCGTCTGCGAACTGATCCGGATTCTCGTAAAAGCGCCTTGAAATTGGCTCATAGATAGGGTCTATCCGCAAGGCGAGGTCCGTCGTAAGCATGAATGGTGCGTGACTCTTTGACGGGTCGTGCGCATCCGGCACTGTACCGGCGCCTGCTCCATTCTTCGGTTTCCACTGATGCGCACCGGCCGGGCTCTTCGTCAGCTCCCATTCGAAACCGAACAGGTTCTCGAAAAAGTTGTTGCTCCACTTCGTTGGGGTTGTGGTCCATGCGCCCTCAAGTCCGCTGGTAATAGTGTCGTCCGCATTGCCGCTGCCGAACTTGTTTTTCCAGCCTAGTCCTTGCTCCTCAATGCCCGCAGCAGCGGGTTCCGGACCAACATACTTGTTTGGATTGGCGGCTCCATGGGTTTTGCCGAATGTGTGTCCGCCAGCAATAAGCGCGACAGTCTCTTCGTCATTCATAGCCATGCGGCCGAAGGTCTCGCGAACGTCATGGGCTGCCGCGAGAGGATCAGGATTTCCGTTTGGACCTTCGGGGTTCACGTAGATCAGGCCCATCTGAACGGCACCGAGGGGATTCTCTAGTTCCCGGTCACCGGTGTAACGCTTGTCTCCAAGCCACTCGGCTTCGGAACCCCAATAGATATCTTCCTCAGGCTCCCAAACATCCTCACGTCCGCCAGCGAAACCGAATGTCTTAAGGCCCATTGATTCGAGGGCACAGTTGCCGGCGAGGATCATTAGGTCGGCCCAAGAAATTTTCTTGCCGTATTTCTGTTTGACCGGCCAGAGCAGCAAGCGTGCCTTATCGAGGTTTGCATTGTCAGGCCAACTGTTGAGCGGCGCAAAGCGCTGGCTGCCGGAGCCCCCGCCACCACGGCCGTCAGCGATGCGGTAAGTGCCGGCGCTGTGCCACGCCATCCGAATGAAGAGCGGCCCATAGTGACCGTAGTCGGCTGGCCACCAGTCTTGGGACGTGGTCATAAGATCGAAGATGTCTTTCTTCACTGCATCCAGATCGAGGGTCTTGAACTCCTCAGCGTAGTTGAACGCGTCGCCCATCGGATTGGATAAAGAAGAGTGTTGGCGTAGGATGTTCAACTTCAACAGATTTGGCCACCAGTCTCGGTTTGAAGCGCCACCACCAGCGCTGTGCTTTGGCATTCCACCCGTAAACGGGCACTTGCTTTCACCGTCAGTATTGATATTTCCTGTAGTACTGTCGTGAGCTGTGGTAAGCGTTTTTTTCTTAGCCATGTTATTGCCTCCTTAATATTTGAAAAACCCCACTTATACATTAAACAAAATTCTCCATAGTTGTCCAATATTAATATTCTATATATTCTATAGTTAATGCCTATGGATTGGGTTTGGTTTATCGTTAAATTGGTCAGTAGTTGGTCAGGTTTTGGACCTCTTTTGGTAAGGATAGATAAATGGAGCTTCATCAACTCAGATATTTTGTCGCCGTCGCGGATTCGGGCGGGTTCAGCAAGGCCGCCAGGATATGCTTTGTCGCGCAGCCTTCTCTCAGCCAACAGATAATAAAGCTCGAGAAAGAGCTCGGTCAGAGGCTTTTCGAAAGGCTCGGAAGAACCTCCGTGCTCACGGAAGCCGGAAGGGCGCTCTTGCCGAGGGCGAGGCTCATACTCAAAGAAGCCGGAGACATAAAGTCAGGTATTTCGGATGACCTCGGTTCCGGCGCAGGCCAGCTGTCGGTCGGGTTAATACCCACGATTGCGCCCTATATATTGCCCGGCGTCCTCAAAAGGTTTTACGAGTCCTTTCCCAAGGCTCGGATCTCCGTCAATGAAAACCTTACGGAAAGGCTTATCAAAAGCATTATAGGGCTCGAGATAGAGCTCGCCGTGATGAGCCTCCCTATCGAAGATAAACTCATAAGGATGGAGCCCCTTTTCGAAGACCCCCTCGTTCTCGCCATATCGCCCGTTCATGAGCTTGCGAAATCGGAGCACGTGACAATCGAAGACTTGAGAGGTATTCCGTTCATCGCTCTCGATGAAGAGCACTGTCTCGGCGAGCAGATAAATAATTTCTGCTACGAGAGGCAGATAAACCCCGATATAGTCTGCCGCACCTGGAACCTGTCGACCATACAGCACTGCGTTTCATTCGGCAGCGGGGTATCCCTTGTGCCCAAGATGCTCGTCATGACTGACGTTTCCAATAAATGCGTTTACAGGCCGATCAAGGGCCAGTCCCCGAAACGTACCGTAGTCGCTGCATGGCACAGGGACAGGAAGCTCTCGAAACTCGCGGCCGAGTTCATTCAGATCGTGAAAGACGAGTATGCGTACCTCCTCGAAACCCGGAGTTATGAAGGCTCCGGGAACGTTTCACCGATTATCGCGAATTTCTAATAACGCCCGCCTGATGTAAACTTAATATCCTGAGTCCGATGAAAAAAATATATCTGGATTACAACGCCACCACCCCTGTCGACCCTCGCGTGCTGGAGGCGATGATGCCCTATTTCAGGGACGGCTTCGGGAACCCGTCGAGCATCCACTCGTTCGGCATGAGGGGGAAGGGCGCGCTCGATCGCGCAAGGGAGCAGGTCGCCGCCCTTATCAATGCCAGTCCGAGGGAGATCGTATTCACGTCCGGGGGAAGCGAAAGCAACAACTACGCGGTTAAGGGCGTAGCCTTCGCGGATGTAAGGAAAAGGGGGAATCATCTGGTAACGACGTGTGTCGAGCACGAGTCAGTGCTCGAGGCCTTCAGGTCTCTCGAGAGGTCCGGTTTCCGTGTCACATATCTGGGCGTGGACGCCTCGGGCATTATCGATCTCGACGAGCTCCGGGATTCAATTTCTGACGAGACGATACTCGTATCGTGCATATTCGCCAACAATGAGACCGGGACCGTCATGCCTATAGCCGGGATCGCCCGCATCGTAAAGGAGAAGGGGGCCATTTTCCATACGGACGCCGTGCAGGCCGCGGGAAAGATACCTATAGACACGGATGAGATTCCCGCCGATCTAATGACCTTATCCGCCCACAAGTTCTACGGCCCCAAGGGCGCGGGCGCCCTTTATGTCCGGGAGGGGATTAATAAGAGGGTCCGGCTTAAGCCCCTGATCCACGGGGGCGGGCAGGAGAGGGGCAGTCGTTCCGGTACCGAGAACGTGCCCGCGATCGCGGGCATGGGTATGGCATCTGAAATCTCTCTCCGCGAGAGAAAGGAAGACGAATTGAGGATAAGGCCGCTCCGGGACAGGTTGTGGGAGAGATTCTCATGCGATATACGCGGCATAAGACTGAACGGCGATATCGACAGGCTTCTCTTTAATACGTTAAATGTATTTATAGGCGGTGTTAGCGGGGATTCCCTCTCGATGGCCCTCGATCTCGAAGGCATAGCTTTATCGACGGGCTCCGCATGCTCGGAAGGAAAGGTCGACCCCTCCCACGTGCTCATGGCCATGGGCCTTTCGAGAGAAGAGTCCTCCTCGTCCGTGAGGTTCAGTCTCGGCAGGTTTACAGGGGACGGGGAAATAGATGCGGCGGCCGGAATCGTACCGAGGGCAGTCGATAGGATAAGAGAAGCCCGCGGCGGCAGTTCCAGGGCGCTCTGAAAATCGAGTCCGCGCTTTTCACGGGAATATCGGAGGTACTTCAAGGCTGGCGGATTCTTCGAATCCCATCATGACGTTCATGTTCTGAACAGCGGCTCCGGAAGCGCCTTTAACGAGGTTGTCTATGACCGAGACTATAATCGCGGTTTTATTCTCAGGATCAGCCCTCATGCCTATATCGCAGAAATTCGAACCCCTGACCTGTGACGTAGAGGGATAGACCTTCTCGGGGGATATCCTTATGAACCTCTCTCCGCCGTAATGCTCTTCGAACAGGCCGATCAGTTGTCCGGTCGTCCTTTTCTTTTTCAGTCTTACGTAGATGGTCGAGAGTATCCCCCTGTCCATCGGGATCAGGTGAGGGGTAAAGGAGACGTTCACCTCGACTCCGGAGTAGACCGAGAGCACTTCCTCGATCTCCGGCATGTGGCGGTGCTCCCCAATCTTATAAGCCCTGACCCCCTCGTTCACCTCGCAGAAATGGTAATCGAGCGAGGGGGACCTGCCCGCTCCCGACACCCCCGATTTCGAATCGACTATGATCGAATCAGGCTCGATCAGATTCTCTTTTAGCAGCGGGGCGAGCCCTAATATCGCCGATGTGGGATAACAGCCCGGATTCGCGACTAATTTAGCCCCTTTGATCGCCGGCCTGTTAATCTCGGGGAGCCCGTACACTGCTTCCTCTATCAGCTCCGGACAAGGGTGATCTCCGTACCAGTCCTTATAGACCCCGTGGCTAAGCCTGAAATCCGCCCCCAGGTCAATAATTTTCAGGTCCTTTTTGTAGAGTTCCCGGACGACTCTGGCCGACTCCCCGTGGGGGAGGGCCAGAAATACTACGTCTATGTCCCCGGGCAGGGCACCCGGGTCGAGGGGCTCGAGCCTCCGGTCGAGGAACCCGCCCAGATGAGGGAATACGTCCGATATATTCCTTCCGGCGTGTTTATCCGCAGTTAAATAAGCGGCTTCCACATGGGGATGGGTGAGAAGGAACCTCAGAAGCTCCCCCCCCGTGTACCCGCTCGCGCCTAATATCGCCGCTTTCTTTTTTCTCATAGGGATTGAAAATATACGGGAAAAGAATCAAATACAAGTTCTTAGAGATTTTCCTTTATCGATGGTATAGTTATATGGGGTTTTTAACTCTCTCGCATACCTTGACTCTAATTGTTTGAAAGGGTACTTTCTTTAGGTTTTATTCTTCAGTAATACGAAAAAAACGGGAGTTCCGGAGGGTTGTTAGATGTCTATCAAGGTCGGTATTAACGGGTTCGGAAGAATAGGAAGGCACATTCTGCGTATAGGCCTCGATCGGAAGGACCTGGAATTTGTCGGAATTAACGATATCTCCGATTCCAAGACCCTCGCGCATCTTTTCAAATACGATTCCATATTCGGCTCGTATAAGGGAGAGGTCAAATCGGAGAACGGTCATATTCTCGTCAACGGGAAAGCGATAAGGGTGTTTTCCGAAAAAGACCCGAAGAATATCCCGTGGGAGGATGTAAAGGCGGACATAGTGGCTGAGGCGAGCGGTATATTCAGAACGAAGGAAGCTGCCTCGGTCCATCTCGGTAAAACCGTGAAAAAGGTCGTCATTACGGCGCCTGCCAAGGGCGAAGTCGATTTCACGACGGTTCTCGGGGCCAATCAAAACAGTTACGACAATGAAAAACACCACATCATTTCCAACGCGTCATGCACGACGAACTGCTTCGCGATGATCGTCAAGGTGCTCCATGAGGGCTTCGGCATCACCAGGGGCGAGATGACGACTATACACTCCTATACGAACGACCAGAGGATACTCGACGCCCCGCACAAGGACTTGAGGAGGGCGAGGGCGGCAGCGCTGTCTATAATTCCGACCGATACGGGCGCGGGAAAGGCTATACAGATCATCTTCCCCGAGCTAAAGGGCAAGCTGAGCGCCGTCGCGATGAGGGTCCCCACCGCGGACGTATCCGTCGTCGATTTCACATGCGAAGTCAAAAAGCATACGAGCCCCGAAGAGGTGAACGAGAGGTTCAAGCAGGCGGCTTCCGGAGAGCTGAAGGGGTATTTGAGATATACGGATGAGGAGCTCGTATCCTCGGATTTTATCGGCGACCCGCATTCGGCTATATTCGATTCGGCGCTGACATCCGTGGTCGACGGGAATCTCGTGAAGGTGATCGGCTGGTATGATAATGAATACGGGTACTCATCGAGAGTAGTCGATTTACTTGAATTCATAGGAGAAAAACTGTGATGAGTAAACTCGTGATATCCGACCTGCCCGATTCCGTATTCAACGGCAAACGCGTCTTCGTAAGAGTGGACTTCAACGTTCCTATAAGGGACGGAAAGATAAGCGAGGATTACAGAATAAGAAGGACTATACCGACGATAGACTATCTCGTCGAAAGAAAGGCGAAGGTGATACTCGGGTCGCACCTGGGGAGGCCCAAGGGGATAGCTATCCCGGAGCTGTCGTTAAAACCGATAGCTATGAGGCTCTCGGAGCTTCTCGGAAAGTCGGTCAAGTTCAACGGCAAGGTCATAGGGCCTGAGGTCAAAGCGGCGCTTGACGCCCTCGAGCCCGGGGAGGTCATGCTCCTTGAGAACCTGAGGTTTCACAAGGAAGAGACCGACAACGACCCCGAGTTTTCAAAAGAGCTCGCGTCATACGCCGATATATACGTGAACGACGCGTTCGGCACATCTCACAGAAAGCACGCCTCCACCTACGGTATGGCGTCCATGTTCGATCTCAGGGTCGCGGGGTTTCTCGTCAGCAGGGAGTTGAAATTCCTTACGAGGCTCCGTGAGAACCCGGACCGCCCGTTCCTTGTAATAGTCGGGGGGAGTAAGATCAAGGATAAGATTCACGCTCTTAAGAGTCTAATAGAGAAGGCGGACAAGGTGCTTCTGGGCGGCGGGGCCGCATATACGTTCCTTAAAGCGAAGGGCGTGAATATCGGCAGCTCCATAGTGGAGGACGAGTTCGTAGGGTGGGCGAAGGAAGCGCTCGATAAGTACGGCGATAAGATTTTTCTCCCGGTCGATCACGTCGTCGCGGGGAACCTGGAGGGAAGGAAGAATTGCATGGTCGTCGACGGCGATATACCCGACGATCTAAAAGGGTACGACATCGGGCCTAAGACGGCTGCGAAGTATAACCATCTGATAAAGGGCACGGGTTCGATTTTCTGGAGCGGTCCTATGGGGGTTTTCGAAATAGGCGATTTTTCCGCAGGCACGACTCAGCTTGCAAGGTCGGTTGCCCTCGCCACATGGAGGGGAGCAACGACCGTGGTGGGCGGCGGTGAAACCGTAGCCGCGATAAGGGAGGCCGAGGTACTCGATCTGGAGATTACTCACATCTCCACGGGCGGCGGCGCGCTTCTTGAGTTCCTGGGAGGCGACGAGCTTCCGGGAATTTCGATATTAAACGACAGAGAGGAGAAGATCTCCCTGGCTGCGAGTTAATCCTGTTTCCGCACACCGGAAATTTTATACCCGATCACCGCGTTCAAAATCTATCCATCCAAATAATTTCGTGTTATCTTTAGAATCACATATCTTTCATCAAGGAACGGGGTAAAAAATGGCGAAGGCGAATGTAAAAGATGGGAAGGACTCCATAGTCAGGCTTTTGGGCAAAGAGGCCGGTTATCTTCTCGATCACAAATGCAAAACCGTTTCCAGGAATCTGCTGCATCTGCCAGGACCCGATTTCGTCGAAAGGGTCTTCGCTCCTTCCGACAGGTCGAACCCCGTATTGCGGAACCTCCAGCTAATGTACAACACCGGCAGGCTCGCCGGGACCGGGTATTTATCGATACTCCCCGTCGACCAGGGGATAGAGCACTCGGCAGGGGCTTCCTTCGCCGCCAATCCCATTTATTTCGATCCCGAGAATATAGTGAAGCTTGCGATCGAGGGGGGCTGCAATGCGGTTGCCTCAACGCTCGGGGTGCTGGGCGCTGTCTCCAGGAAATACGCGCATAGGATTCCGTTTCTGGTAAAGCTCAATCATAACGAACTCCTCACTTACCCGAACAAATACGACGAGATAATGTTCGCGAACGTCGATCAGGCATTTCAGATGGGGGCGGTCGCCGTCGGGGCTACCATATACTTCGGCTCCGAGGGGAGCGACCGTCAGATACAGGAGGTTTCGGAGGCGTTCAGTTATGCCCACACGCTCGGGCTTGTAACGGTGCTCTGGGCGTATCTCAGAAACCCGGCCTTCAGCACTGAAAAAACGGATTACCATTTATCGGCGGACCTAACGGGGCAGGCGAACCATATCTCCGCCACTATAGAGGCCGACATAGTAAAGCAGAAGCAGGCCGAGAACAACGGGGGGTTCCTTGCGCTCAAGTTCGGCAAGACGGACCCGAAGGTCTACTCGAAGCTCACGTCCGATCACCCGATCGACCTGACCAGGTATCAGGTGGTGAACTGCTACATGGGCCGCGCCGGACTGATAAATTCCGGGGGCGCGTCGACGGGCAGGGAAGAGGACGACCTCGCGCAGGCAGTCAGGACGGCAGTCATCAACAAGAGGGCGGGCGGCATGGGTCTCATCACGGGCCGCAAATCGTTCCAGAAGCCGATGAAAGAGGGCGTCCAGATTCTGAACGCCGTACAGAACGTCTACCTGGACGAGGGAATAACAGTGGCCTGAGATAAAACCGCAGAGACTACCGGCATCCCGTGCATAGTCATACAACGGTTAGCCGTTTCCGGTTCTTAATTCCGTCAATCACGACTAAATACATAATTACGGCCTACCTTATTCAGCCGGCAAGATTTATACTAGAGGTCGGCAGGGGGCTTGCGGGCTGAACGCCAGCCGGTTAATCCGCCTGGTTAAACGATATGAACCGGAAGACAGAAGGGCTCAAGAGACTGGACGGCATACTCGGAAGGATTACATGCTCCGCATCCAAATTTATAGTCAGCCCCCGGGAAAAAGAAAGTTGGAAGAGCCGCAGAATACTCGTTATAAGGCCGGGCGGCATAGGGGACGCGGTACTTCTTTTTCCGGCCCTTTCCGAGCTCAGGAACCGTTATAAAGATCATACGATCGACGTGCTTGCGGAGAAAAGAAACTCGGGAATATTCGCCGGATGCCCGTATATAGACGGCCTCCTTCTTTATGACAGGCGCCCTCACGAGACCCTCTACAGGGTGATAAACGCTGGGTACGACATCGTCATCGACACAGAGCAGTGGCACCGTATGACGGCGGCTCTTTCGTATTTAACGCGCGCCCCCGAGCGCATCGGATTTGCGACTAACGAAAGGGCCGGGCTTTACAGCCGAAAAGTCCCCTACAGCCAGGACGACTACGAGGCTGTGAGCTTCCTGAATCTCGTCTCGGCCCTGACCGGGGAGGAATACGAGTTCGACAAAACTAGACCCTTCTTTCCGATCCCGGGTCCGCATGACGCCCTGAGCTCGGCAATATCTGAATTCAGGAAGGGGAAAAGGGCCGTTGTCGGGATATTTACCGGCGCTACAGTCCCCGAAAGGAGATGGGGCGCAAAGAATTTCGCAGAACTTGCGGAAAAACTGTCGGGAGAGAATATCGGTTCCGTTCTTGTGGGCGGCGAATCGGAAAAGGACGATTCCGAAATTTTTAAAAAACGGTGTACTAATGGATACCTTTTGGACTATGTTTGGGGAACCACGCTCGGAGAAACGGCGGCCGTTATTTCGGAGGTCGATCTCTTTATTTCGGGCGATACCGGGCTTATGCACATAGCATACGGGGTCGGAACGCCTACGCTTTCGTTATTCGGGGCGGGCATACAAAAGAAGTGGGCCCCCATGGGGGACGGTCACGCCGCGATCAACAGGAACGAGCCCTGCAGTCCCTGTACCAGATTCGGATATACGCCGAGGTGCCCCTACGGCGTGAGATGCCTCACGGAGATAAGCGTTGAAGAGGTAAAGGAGTCAGCCATGGGGCTCCTTGCCCGTTCCCCGAACGCCGGGCAATGAAGAACTATCGACGGGCTATTTCCCCCTCCTGCTAAACCCCTTTTTCCTCGAGCCCCGGCGGGACCTCCCCGTAATATAT
>MFCJ01000104.1 GCA_001775255.1 Candidatus Dadabacteria bacterium RIFCSPHIGHO2_12_FULL_53_21 | reverse complement strand
CTCCGGTTCGCTATAAGGGAAGGCGGAAGGACCGTAGGTGCTGGCGTAGTTACTAAAATCGTGGAGTGAGAGGATTAAGGTAAGTAATTTATGAATCGTGCTGCTAAAATTCGTATCAAACTGAAATCGTTCGATCACAGGCTACTTGACAAGTCTTCTGCGGAGATTGTGGATACAGCCAAGAGAACGGGGGCGAAGGTCGCAGGACCGGTCCCTCTGCCCACACACATAAGCCGCTATTGCGTGCTCAGGTCTCCCCATGTCGATAAGAATTCGCGAGAGCATTTCGAGGTAAGAACTCACAAGAGGATCGTCGATATACTCGAGCCTACACAACAGACAATCGATGCGCTCATGAAGCTGGACCTGGCTTCGGGTGTTGAGGTTGAGATAAAACTAACGGGATCTTGATAGATATGATTGATGGAATATTAGGCAAAAAACTTGGAATGACTGAATTTTTTCTCGAGAACGGCACCGCGGTGATCGCGACCGTAATCGAAGCCGGTCCGTGCTTCGTGCTTCAGAAGAAGACCAAAGAAAAGGACGGTTACGAAGCCGTCCAGATAGGTTTTCAAGAGGCCAAGCCCCGGAGGGTCACGAAACCGATGCTCGGGCATTTCAAAAAGGCGGGAGTGGCTCCTTTGAAGCATGTCGTGGAATTCAGCGCGGCGTCGGGCGATTACAATCCGGGAGACGAGATCAAGGCCGACATCTTCAAAGAAGGAGAGACGGTCGATGTCGTCGGGACGAGCAAGGGTAAGGGGTTTGCCGGGGTCATGAAGAGGCACAATTTCAGAGGACAGCCCGCGTCCCACGGCGGTATGGCCCACAGAAGACCCGGCGGCATAGGTTCTAATACCTACCCGGCGAGGGTTTGGAAAGGGCAGAAAATGCCGGGACATATGGGTCACGAAAAGGTGACGATGCAGGGTGTGCGGGTTTTCAGGGTGGACACCGATAAAAATTTAATAATCATAAAAGGATCGGTCCCCGGTCCCAGGGGCGGTCTGGTGATAATCAAGAGAACTTCTAAAGGGAGCAGAGACAGTGCCGCAGCTTGACGTTTTTAATTTGGATAAGAGTAAAGTGGGGACTGTCGATCTCGATCCCGCAATATTTGAAGTGCCGGTTAGAACTCACCTGCTCCATACGGTCGTTAACTGGCAGCTAACGAAAAAACGCGCGGGCACTTCTTCGGCTAAAGAGAGGGGAGAGGTCAGCGGCGGAGGAAAGAAACCCTGGAAGCAGAAGCATCTCGGGCGCGCCCGTCAGGGCAGCATAAGGGCCCCTCAATGGAGGAAGGGAGCGGTAATATTCGGTCCAAAACCCAAAGACTGGTCTTACAACGTAAACAAGAAAACCAAGCGTGCGGCCCTTATAAGCTCGCTTTCCCTGAAATTCAGCGAAGGCCGGATGCTGGCATTGAACGAGATCAGCCTGCCGTCGATCAAGACCAAGCAAGTTTCGGAATTTATTAAAAGATTCGAATTGAAGTCGGCCCTCATAATCGTCGGGGGCGATAATGAAAACCTGCTTAGGTCTTCGAGAAACATACCTAACGTAAAGGTGCTTAAAATAGAAGGCATCAACGTATACGACATCCTCCGGTACGACACTCTGGTAATGACGGAAGAATCGCTTGCGCGCGCACAGGAGGTTCTTGCAAATTGAAAGACCCTAGACAGATAATCAAGCGCCCGCTCGTTACGGAAAAGTCTTCGGACGCGAGAGAGAAGAACTGGTACGTTTTTTCGGTCGATAAGAGATCGAACAAGCAGGAAATAAAAGACGCAATTGAAAAGATATTTAAAGTCAAGGTCGGAAAAGTCAGGACACTCGTTACCACTGGCAAGAAGGTAAAGAAGGCCGGACGGATAGCCGGCAAGAGGCAGTCGATTAAAAAGGCCTATATAGAGGTCAAAGAAGGAACAATAGAGATTTTTGAGGGAGTTTAATAATGGGTATTAAAAAGTTCCGCCCCACTAGCGCGGGTACCAGGTTCAGATCGGGGTCGGATTATTCTGATATAACAGCGGAAAAACCTCACAAACCCCTTACGTCGCCGTTGAAGAAAAGGGGCGGCAGGAATGCCCAGGGAAGGATCACGAGCTTCCAGAAGGGAGGGGGAAACAAGCGTCTTTACAGGGATATCGATTTCAAGCGTGACAAATACGATGTGCCCGCAAAGGTGGAGTCGATTGAATACGACCCCAACCGCTCATCGAGGATAGCGCTCCTCTTTTATGTCGACGGAGAAAAGAGGTACATGCTGGCGCCTGAAGGACTCAAAGTCGGCGATACCGTATTCTCGGGGGACAATGTGGAAGTAGCCCTCGGTAATGCGCTCCCGCTTAAAAGCATCCCCGTCGGCACTGTGGTCCACAACGTGGAGATGAAGCCGAAGGGAGGGGGCAAGCTCGCGAGGGCGGCAGGGGCTTCGGCCCAGATCGTCGCGAGGGAAGGCGGCTATGCCCAGCTTAAGTTGACCTCCGGCGAAATACGCTTGATAAGCGTCGAATGCATGGCGACGGTCGGTAAGATCGGTAACGCCGAGCACGAGCTGATATCGATAGGAAAGGCCGGAAGGCAGAGACACAGGGGCAAGCGCCCCCACGTCAGGGGCGTGGCTATGAACCCGGTGGATCATCCGCACGGAGGCGGAGAAGGTAAGGCCAGCAAAGGCAACCCTCATCCCGTATCGCCGTGGGGCTGGATAACGATCGGATACAAAACAAGAAAGAATAAGAGAACCGATGATTTCATAGTAAAGCGCAGAAGAATCGGTTACGGGATGGATTAAGGAGAGGTTATGCCAAGATCGAGCAAGAAAGGCCCATATGTCAGTGAGAGACTGCAGGAAAAAGTGGAGGCCGAGAGGTCGTCGGGCAGCCAGCGTATTATCAGGACCTGGTCCAGAAGATCCATGGTCACTCCGGATATGATCGGCCTCACGTTCGCGGTCTATAACGGCAGGAAGTTTATCCCCGTTTACGTTACCGAACATATGGTGGGTCACAAGCTGGGTGAATTCTCTCCGACGAGAACCTTTACAGGCCATACCGGGGATAAAAAAGCAAAAATATCGAAAGGCAAATCCGACTAAGAAGGGAATAAAATGGTTTCGCAAGCCGTAAGAAAATATTATAGATCGTCTCCGAAGAAACTTGGCCCCGTTCTGGAATTGATCAGGGGGAACGGTGTGGAAAACGCATTCACTATACTTTCTGCTGTCCGCAGGAGGTCGGCGCCCGATATCGCGAAGCTGTTAAAGTCCGCGGTGGCTAATGCGGCCGAAAAGGGTCACAGCGATACCGACACCCTCTATATAAAAGAAGCCTACGCATCGAAAGGGCCTACGCTCAAGAGAATCCGCGCGAGGGCTATGGGAAGGGCCGCGTCAAGGAAAAAAAGAATGAGCCATATAACAATAGTACTTGAAGAGAGGGGGCTATAAATTGGGTCAGAAAGTATGCCCTATAGGGCTTAGACTGGGAATAACGAAGACTTGGGACTCCAAATGGTTTGCGGAGAAGAAGAAATATACGGACCTTCTGCACGAGGATCTGAAGATCAGGAATCTTATTAAGAAGGAGTTCTACCAGGCTGCAATTTCCAAGATCGAGCTCGAACGCGCAGCTTCCGAGAGGGTGAGGATCATCATTAACTCCGCCCGGCCGGGAATGATTATCGGAAGGAAGGGGCAGGAGATAGAGTCCCTTCGCCAGAGACTCTCCAAGATGACGGGGAAGGATATTTATCTCGATATCCGAGAGGTCAAAAGGCCCGAAATCGACTCTCAGCTCGTGGCCGAGAATATCGCGCTCCAGATCGAAAGGCGTGTCGCATACAGGCGTGCCATGAAGAGGGGCATCGCGTCCGCTCTCAGGCTGGGAGCCCTCGGCATCAAGGTGATGGTATCGGGCAGGCTCGGGGGGGCGGAGATAGCGAGGCAGGAGTGGTACAGGGAAGGCAGGGTCCCCCTCGCGACACTGAGGGCCGACATAGATTACGGCTTCGCTCAGGCGAAAACGACCTACGGAATAATTGGAATCAAGGTTTGGATTTTTAAAGGCGAAGTAATCGAAAGGAAACACAAACAAACTGTTTGACGGTGACTATTAATGTTACAGCCAGCGCGTACTAAATACAGAAAGCTTCACAAAGGCAGAATCAGGGGAAAGGCTACGAAAGGGGCCTCCATGGCTTACGGGGAGTTCGGACTCCAGTCACTCGAAGGGGGGAAGCTGACCTCGAGACAGATAGAGGCCGCGCGTATCGCGATAACCCGCCATGTCAAAAGGGGGGCGAAGCTCTGGATCAGGGTTTTCCCGCACAAGTCGATAACGAAGAAGCCCGCCGAAACAAGGATGGGTAAAGGAAAGGGAGACGTGGACAGCTACGTAGCGCCTGTCAGAAGGGGAACCATGATTTACGAAATAAGCGGACTTCCTCTCGACCTCGCGAAAGAGGCGTTCAGGCTCGCGTCTCATAAGCTGCCCGTTAAAACGCGTCTCGTATCACGTCAGGAAGGGGATATACTCGGATGAAGGCAAGCGAAATCAGGGAATTGACGGAAAACGAGCTCAACAAGAAGAAAACCGAACTTATGGAAGAGATTTTCAATCTGAGGATTCAGGTCAGCACTCAGCAGACGACGAATTTTGCGAGGATCGGCAAATTGAAAAAGGACCTCGCGCGTCTCCTGACGGTGATAAGAGAAAAGGAAATTTCTACAGGGAGAAGCTAGATTAATGCCGAGAGGTAAATATAAGACTAAAATCGGGACTGTCGTCAGCGACAAAATGGACAAAACTGTCGTAGTCGACGTGATTCAAATAAAAAAAGACCCTGCATACAAAAAAGCCGTGAAGAGAAACACCAAATTCAAGGCCCACGACGAGAGAGAAGAGTGCAAGGTCGGCGACAAGGTCCTGATACTTGAAACGAGGCCCTACAGCAAGACGAAGAGGTGGAGGGTCAGCAAGATTCTCGAGCGCGGCATTCAGCTGGAGATTGAGGTTGATGCAGAAAATTTGGGAGGGAAACCCGAGTGATTAGCTCGACAACGTTTTTGGATTCAGCCGACAATACAGGGGCAAAGAGGCTTTACTGTATCAAGGTTCTCGGAGGCACGCGCAGAAAATACGCGAGGCTCGGCGACATCGTGGTCGTTTCTATAAAAGAAGCCATCCCCAACTCGAAGGTCGAAAAGGGGACGGTGCAAAGGGCGGTGATCGTGAGGACGAGGAAAGAGCAGAGGAGGACCGACGGCTCTTACGTGAGGTTCGACAATAACGCGGCCGTGCTTATTACGAAAGACAACGAGCCTATGGGCACCCGAGTTTTTGGCCCCATAGCCAGAGAGCTCCGTACAAAAGGGTTTATGAAAATTATTTCTCTTGCGCCGGAGGTGGTTTAAGGTGGGTGCGAAGGCAATGAAGGATTCGAAAACAGGTAAGAAACTGCATATCAAATCGGGAGATACCGTTTACGTAATCGCCGGAAAGGAAAAGGGCAAGACCGGCAAAGTCATAAAGGTGCTTCATAAGAAAGACGGCGCTCTAGTGGAGAAGCTCAACATCGTGAAACGCCATCAGAAGCAGTCGCAGAAGAACCCGACGGGCGGAATAGTTGAGAAAGAATCCCCGATCCACATATCTAACTTGATGATTTACGACCCGTCCGAGAGGAAACCCGTACGCATCGGACGTAAATTCCTCGGCAGCGGGGAGAAAGTGAGATACAGCAAAAAGAGCGGAGAGGAGATTAAGAAATAATGGTCCCCAGGCTGAAAGAAGTTTACAAGAGCAATGTAGTCCCGTCGCTGAAGAGCAAGTTCTCGTATAAGAACCATATGGAGATACCCAGGGTCGAGAAGATTGTTATCAACATGGGTCTCGGCAGGCTGACGGACGGCGGGAAGGACAAGAAGATAATGGAAGAGGCGGTTGAGGAGCTTGGGCTCATAACCGGACAGAGGCCCGTAGTCAGGCTGGCGAGGAAATCGATCGCGGGGTTTAAATTGAGAGAAGGCGTTCCGATAGGATGCTCGGTCACCCTGAGGGGCAACAAAATGTACGAGTTCCTCGACAGGCTTATTAATCTCACGCTGCCCCGGGTAAGGGATTTCCGCGGAGTGTCCGCAAAGGCGTTTGACGGGAGCGGGAACTATACTCTGGGCCTTAAGGAGCAGATTATCTTCCCGGAGATCGATTACAGCAAGGTACAGAACGTAAAAGGAATGAATATCACCATAGTCACGACAGCGCGCACGGACGATGAGTCGAGAGGGCTGCTTCGTGAGTTCGGCATGCCGTTTATTGCAAATTAAGGGAGAAGGGCGTAATGACACGAAAAGCACTGATGGAGAAATCGATTAACGAGCCGAAGTTCAAAGTGAGAGCCGGGAACCGTTGCCCTTTATGCGGCAGGCCCAGGGCGTTCTTGAGGAAGTTCAATATGTGCAGATTGTGTTTCAGGAACCTTGCCAGCTTCGGCAAGATTCCCGGTGTAAGAAAATCGAGCTGGTAGATGAGAAATTTATTCCCGACGGATTCTAATAAAGGGGCGATTAGATAAATGACAGACCCAATAGCAGACATGTTAACGAGGATTAGAAACGCCATAATAGCGGGGCATAAATCCGCAGCGCTGCCGTCCTCCGGTATTAAAGCGGAGCTGGCGAGAATATTAAAGGACCAGGGTTTCATCGCGGATTACAAGGCGGAAGAGCAAGATGGAAGAAAAATCATTAAAATCACGCTCGCATATACCCCCGACAGGGAAAGCGTAATAAAAGAGATTCGCAGGGTCAGCAAGCCGAGCCGCAGGGTATATGTAAACAAAGACGAGATACCGCGTATTAAGGGCGGGTTGGGAATTTGCATACTTTCGACGTCCAAGGGAATTATGACGGGCGCACAGGCACGCCGGCAGGGTATAGGCGGCGAGCTTATCTGTTCAATATTGTGAGGTAGTCTGAATGTCTCGAATAGGAAGAAAACCGATAAAAGTCCCGAGCGGAGTAAAGATCAGCCTCGGGAAAAAGTTAGTGCAGATCGAAGGCGCGAAAGGCAAGCTTTCCTGGGATATTCCAGAGGGCGTTACCGCGAAGGTCGAGGACGAGAATATCCTCGTAGAACGCAGCAACGACCAGAAAAGTGTAAAAGCGCTCCACGGTCTGACCCGCGCCGTTATATCGAATATGGTTACAGGCGTGAGCGACGGCTTTATGCGGACCCTCGACATTGTCGGGGTCGGCTACAAGGCGGAGGCCCTTGGCAAGAACCTGATTAAGTTCACCCTCGGGTACTCGAACCCCGTCGAATTCTCACTCCCGGACGGCGTATCGGCCGCGGTCGAGGAAAGGGGTACCAGGCTGATAATACAGGGAATCGACAAACAGGTGGTCGGGCAAACCGCAGCCATGATAAGGGGGCTGAGGCCGCCCGATTCGTATAAGGGCAAGGGTATCAGGTACTCGACCGAGAAAATGAAATTGAAACCCGGAAAGGCTGGTGCGAAAGGATAAAATGAAAAGAGTAAGCAGAAAAGCAAAGAGGGCGTTTAGGCACGTAAGGGTAAGAAGGAAAATGTCCGGAACGGCGGACAGGCCGAGGCTGGTTATCTTTAAATCGGCGAAGCATTTTTACGCGCAGATCATAGACGATCTGAAAGCGCACACGCTGGTTTCCGCTTCTTCGCTCACACCTAAGGTCAGGGAAACGCTCGGCAAGGAAAAATTGAACAAGACGGATGCGGCAAAAATCGTCGGTGAGTATATCGGGGAGCTTTCGGTCGCTATGGGTATTAAGCAAGTCTGTTTCGACCGCGGCGGGTATCCGTATCACGGAAGGATAAAATCTTTTGCGGACGCGGCGAGAGCAGCAGGTCTCGAGTTTTAGCGTTTAGGTTATTAATCGGTCTTTCGAGGGAGGTAAGCTTGCAAAAAGAAAAGATTGACCCGAATGAGTTTGAGCTCAAGGAAAAGGTCGTTCACATAAGGCGTGTTGCCAAGGTTACCAAGGGCGGAAAGAGGTTCCACTTTACCGCGCTCGCCGTAGTCGGGAATTCGGGCGGGATTATAGGCGTGGGGCTCGGCAAATCGAACGAGGTTCCGGATGCGATACGGAAGGCTATTGAAAAAGCCAAGAAGGGGCTTATCAGGGTCCCCATTCAGGGAAGCACTATTCCTCATGAAGTACACGGCGAACATGTGTCGAGCAGCGTGATGCTGATGCCGGCCGCGCCCGGGACGGGTGTTATAGCCGGAGGCGCCGTTAGAGCGGTGGTCGAGCTCGCCGGGATACACGACATTCTCTCGAAAGTTGTCGGGTCTACAAACCCCCTTAACGTAGTCAAGGCTGCGATAAACGGGCTGACCTTGCTGAGGATGCCCGAGGACGTCGCCAGGGTAAGGGGTAAGGAATTAAGTGAATTGGATCTTCCGAAATCTGTTTTAAGCTGAAGTCTCTAATATATATTCAACCCCTCCGCTCAAACGGTAAGATAGAGCGAGGGACGCAAAATTCTTTATAAGAGGGTCAATAATAATGCTCAACAAGCTATCTCCCCAGCCGGGTTCGAAAAAGCAGAAAAAGAGAGTGGGACGGGGTACCGGCAGCACCGGAAAAACGAGCGGTAAGGGACATAAAGGCCAGAGGGCCAGGTCCGGGGGCAAGGTTCCCCCGTGGTTCGAAGGTGGGCAGACCCCTTTGAAGATGAGATCTCCGAAAAGGGGTTTCACGAGCCGGAAGACCGAGAAGTTCGACATAATCAACGTCGCCGATCTCAACAGGTTCGGCGAAGGGGACGTCGTTACACGGGAAGAGTTCGTCGATGCGGGGCTCGTGAGGGGGAAAAACCCCGTGAAGGTGCTGGGGAACGGCGATCTAGACAGGGCGCTCACGGTGAAAGCCGACGCCTTCAGTAAGAGCGCTGTCGTGAAAATCGAGGAAAAAGGCGGTAAGGCAGATATTATATGAATAGAAATATAGGCGCTATTCCTAGAATACCTGAGCTTAATAAGCGTCTTCTTTTCACGGCCCTTATGCTTGTAGTATACAGGCTCGGAGTCTTTGTCCCGATACCCGGAATAGACCCCGAGCAGATACTCAAGCTATTCGAGCAGACGAAGGGCACGATCTTTGACATATTGAATATGTTTTCAGGCGGCGCCCTCGAGAGAGCGTCGGTATTTGCTCTCGGCGTTATGCCTTATATTACCTCATCGATTATCATGTCCCTTCTGGTAAAGGCTTTCCCATCGCTCGAGGCGATGCAGAAGGAAGGGGAGGCCGGCAGAAGAAAAATAAATCAGTACTCGCGTTACGGCACAGTGCTGATTTGTCTCGTACAGGGCTTCATGCTCGCGATTACCCTTGAGGGCGGTGTAGGCTCGGGCGCTACGGTGGTAAAGGAAGCCGGATGGACTTTCAGGATCATGACCGTGCTCACACTTACCGCGGGCTCTCTATTCGTAATGTGGATCGGTGAGCAGATAACCGAGCGGGGCATTGGGAACGGTATTTCTCTCATCATCGCCGCATCCATAATAGTCGGTTTGCCGGGCGGGTTATGGAATATTATAAGGCTCATAAACACGGGCGAAATGACGGTATTCGGGGTTGTGCTCATTTTAATCCTGCTGGTGCTGATAGTAGGGTTTATAGTATTTGTCGAGAGGTCATACAGGAAGATACCCGTCCAGTACCCGAGGAGGGTCGTCGGGAGAAAGGTGTTCGGAGGACAGTCTTCGCACCTTCCGCTCAAAACGAATACGGCAGGGGTTATCCCCCCCATTTTCGCGTCCTCGCTCCTCATATTCCCGGCTACGATTCTCACTTTCATTAATGTACCGTTCCTGAGAAACATGTCGGATTTATTATTTCAAAATATAATTGTGTATAATATCATATTCGCCGGCCTGATTATCTTTTTCGCGTACTTCTATACGGCGATCATATATAACCCTGACGATTTGGCTGAGAACTTGAGAAAAAACGGGGGTTTTATTCCGGGTATCAGACCGGGCAAGAAAACATCCGAATACATCGACAGAATTCTCGGAAGAATTACCTTTATCGGGGCTATATACGTAGCCTTTGTTTGCGTAATACCCTCGTTTCTCCAGCGGGAGCCGTTCAATCTCCCGTTCCGATTCGGCGGCACATCACTACTGATCGTCGTGGGAGTGACGCTCGACTTCGTTCAGCAGGTCGAGTCCTTCCTTATCACGCATAGTTATGAGGGTTTTGTCAGAAAAAAAGGTATGAAAGGGCCGAGGAGATATAACGTTTGAAACCGGAGTCATTGAATGAGATTGATTTTATTTGGTCCGCCCGGTGCAGGGAAAGGGACACAGGCGAAGAAGATAACGGATAAATACATGACGGCTCACATTTCGACAGGTGATATGCTCAGGGCTGCCGTGAGAAACGGTACCGAGCTCGGCGTTTTGGCGAATTCCTACATGGAAAAGGGTGAGCTTGTTCCGGACGGAGTGGTCATCGGGATCATTAAGGACAGGATTGCCGACAAAGACGCCCGTAGCGGTTTCATGCTGGACGGCTTCCCCCGCACTGTCCCTCAGGCCGAGGCCCTCTCGGAGATGCTGAATTTCGAGGGGAAGACGATCGATGCCGTCGTATCCATCGAAGTTGCGGATGAAGAAATAGTAAATAGAATACTCGAACGCCAAAAAATAGAAGGACGAAAAGACGATACGGAAGACGTGGTCAGGAACAGACTCAAAGTCTACCGCAGCCAGACCGAGCCCTTGAAATCTTATTATGCGGAGGAAGGGGTGTTGTTCGAGGTCGACGGCATGGGCTCAATAGAAGATGTCTTCGGAAGGATTGAAAGGGTTTTATCGGAATTGAATGCATGATCTATTTAAAGAGCAAGGAAGAAATAGATAAGATGCGGAGCGCAGCTCAGGTGGTCGTAGAGGCCTTGGAAAAGCTTAAGGAAAACGTGGTGCCGGGGGTATCGACGTGGGACCTCGACCGGATGGCCGAAGAGCTCGCGATAAAGAAAGGAGCGAAGCCCGCGTTCAAGGGCTACTCCAATTACCCCGCGTCTGTATGTTTCGCGGTCAACGACGAAGTCGTCCACGGGATACCTTCTAAAAAGAAGATACTCAAGGAAGGGGATATCGTGGGCCTCGATTTCGGAGTTAGTCTCGAGGGTTATTACGGTGATTCCGCGATAACGGTGCCCGTAGGCGACGTGTCCTCTCTGGCTCACAAGCTTCTGGCCGTTACGGAAGAATCGCTGAGAAGGGGGATCGCCGAGGCTTATCCCGGCAAAAGGCTTTTCGATATTTCGGGGGCTATACAGACTTATGTGGAGGAAGAGGGTTTTTCAATAGTGAGGTCCTTTGTCGGTCACGGGATCGGAAGGAAGCTGCACGAAGACCCTCAGGTCCCGAATTTCGTGCCCGAGAACGGGAGCCATGGAAAGGGGATAAAATTAAAGCCGGGTATGGTGATTGCGATAGAACCGATGGTTAACGTCGGGAGGCCCGATATCAAGATTTTAAACGACGGCTGGACGGCTGTAACCGTCGATGGAACTCTGTCGGCTCATTTCGAGCATACTGTTGCAGTTACGGATGAAGGTCCGGTTGTGCTGACTCAATAAACTAAAAAACTATGGTAAAAGAAGAAAGAATAGAGTTTGAGGGTACGGTAATCGAAGCATTGCCTAATGCAATGTTCAGGGTGGAGATTGACAACGGGCACGAAGTGCTCGCATATGTCTCCGGTAAAATGAGGACGCGGTTTATACGTATTCTGACGGGGGATAAAGTCAAGCTTGAGCTTTCCCCTTATGACCTTTCGAAAGGCAGAATAACGTACAGGTTAAAAAAATGATTTTGCGGGGTGACTGCAGTGAAAGTTAGAGCGTCTGTGAAGAAGATTTGCGAAAAATGCAGGATTATCAAACGAAAGGGTGTAGTCCGGATCATTTGCTCGAACAAGAGACATAAACAAAAGCAAGGGTAGGAGGGAAGCAGCATGCCCAGAATCTCAGGTGTTGATATACCGCTTAATAAAAGAATCGAAGTAGGACTGACCTATATATACGGTATCGGGCGCGTGGTATCCAAGGAGATACTCAAGGAAGCCCGTGTGGATATTAATATACAGGCGAAAGACCTTACCGATCAGGAAGTCGCCGCGATAAGAGAGACGATAGAAAGCAAATACACTGTGGAAGGCGAGCTCAGGAAAGAAATCCAGACCAATATTAAGCGGCTGATCGAGATTGGCTGTTACAGGGGGGTCAGGCACAGGCTCGGACTTCCGGTGCGGGGACAGAAGACCAAATCGAACGCGCGCACGAGGAAAGGACCCCGAGGGACGGCGATCGCCAAGAAGAAGAAAACAACTAAATAATCTTGTCCGGAGATAAGGGATGGCTGCGAAAAAGAGCGGAAAAAAGAAAACAAGAAAATTTGTAGAGCAGGGAATAGTCAATATACAGGCGACCTTCAACAATACCATCATTACCATCAGCGACCAGAACGGCAACGTGATCGCCTGGTCGAGCGGCGGAATGAAAGGTTTTAAGGGGACCCGTAAAGGGACGCCGTTCGCGGCGCAGATAGCGGCCGAGGATGCGGCTAAAAAAGCAGCGACAGTAGGGATGAAGAGCGTGTCCGTATTTGTAAAAGGGCCGGGTCCGGGCAGGGAGCCCGCCATAAGGTCGCTTCAGGCTTCCGGTCTCAAGATTGCGTTCATAAGGGACGTGACGCCTATCCCGCACAACGGCTGCAGGCCGCCCGGCAGGAGAAGGGTATAGGATCGCGGATTATTTACTACTGACAATGGTTAAGCATTCCAAGGAGGTTAAGCAGTAAATGGGAAGATATACCGGGCCTACTGACAGACTCTCGAGAAGAGAAGGCGTGAACCTTTTCCTAAAAGGCGAGCGGAGCTATAACGGTAAAACTGCCGTGGAGAAAAGACCGGACCAGGTACCTGGCGAACACGGCAAATTTCGCAGCAAATTCTCCGAATTCGGTCTAAGGTTAAGAGAAAAGCAAAAAGTTAAGAGAATGTACGGGATCAGGGAGAAACAGTTCAGGGGTTATTTCGAAAAGGCTTCGCGGATAAAGGGCGTCACAGGCGCCATTCTTATCTCGATGCTCGAAATGAGGCTTGATAACGTAATCTACCGTCTCTGTTTCGGCAGCTCCCGCAGCGACGCCAGGCAGATCGTGAGCCATGCCCATGTAATGGTCAACGGCAATGTGGTCAACATACCTTCGTATCAGGTCAAGGAAGGCGATAAAATAGAAATAAGGGAAAAGAGCAAAAAGCTGCAAAGGATCAATCAGGCCCTTGAATTCAATTCGAGAAGAGGGGTTCCCGATTGGCTCGAGCTCGACGAAGAAAATTACAGGGGTTCCGTGCTCAGAGTGCCTGCTAGGGACGACGTAACGTTTCCGATAGAGGAACAGCTCATCGTCGAATTTTATTCGAGGGTATAGAGTTACAGCTGTAAAATTGTGTTCAGTTCCGAAAACGGAGGGAACAAGGTGAAGGATTTTCAAAAAAACTGGCAAGATCTCATTAAACCCAAAAGGATAGAGAAAGAAGAAAAAAGCGCTTCTCCCTTTTACGCGAAATTCGTATGCGAACCGCTGGAACGCGGATACGGAGTTACGCTGGGAAATGCGTTAAGAAGGGTGCTGCTGTCCTCGATCCAGGGGCCGGCCGTTACTTCTATCAAGATAGATGGAGTCTTGCACGAGTTTTCATCCATCCCCGGGGTAAAAGAGGACGTAACGGAGATAATACTTAACCTTAAGGGCTTAGAGCTGAAAATGCACACATACGAGCCGCAGACCATTCGTGTCAGCGGACAGGGGGAATGCGACATAAAGGCCGGTGACATAACTACGGGTCATAATGTCGAGATACTTAACCCGAATCACCACATAGCTACGCTCGCCGAAGGGGCAAAGCTCGAGATGGAGATGAGGGTCGATATGGGCAGGGGCTACGAGCCCGTCGAGAGACGCGGGGAGCTTCAGGGCACGATAGGGGTAATCCCGATAGACTCCCTGTTCTCGCCGATAAGAAAAGTCAATTATGCGGTCACCAACTCCAGGGTGGGCAGGCGTACGGATTACCAGAGGCTCACGCTCGAGATCTGGACGAACGGCACCATATTCCCCGAAGATGCCCTCGCGTACGCTTCAAAGATAATTAAACACATGCTTTCGGTCTTCATTAATTTCGACGAAGCCGAGGTGGACGAAGTGCCCGAAAGCGAGGACAAGCAGGAAATAAAAGGGACTGAGGATATACTCTTCAATACTATCGAGGAAATGGATCTATCGGCGAGGTCGCTGAACTGCTTGAGAAAAGCCGGTGTCGAGTATACCGGCGACTTGATTCAGAAGACCGAAGAAGACCTCCTGAATCTGGAGAATTTCGGTAAGCGTTCTCTCTACGAGATAAAGGAGAGGCTCGTGGAAATGGGCCTCGGCCTCGGCCTCAAGATAGATCAGGATGTCTTTAATAACGAGAAAGCAAAGCGCGGTGAGAAGATAGTTTCTCAATAACGATTTGCGTAGAGAACCGGAGACAGCATTATGAGACATAAACGAGTCGGACGTAAACTCGGAGTTACTACAAAACACAGAAAATCCATGTTCCGCAATATGGTCACGGACTTATTCCGTTTCGACAGGATAAAGACGACCGACATGAAGGCTAAAGAGCTCAGGAGAATTGCGGAAAAAATGATTACCCTCGCGAAGGAAGGGACGCTCCACAAAAGAAGGCAGGCAGCGGCCTACATACGCGATAATGATGTCCTGAAAAAGCTTTTCGATGTGATCGCAGCCAAATTCAAGGATCGCCCGGGCGGTTATACCAGAATCATAAAGCTCGGATTCAGAAAAGGCGACAACACCGCGGTTTCCTTAATCGAGCTCGTAGAAGAGGAATATAAACCGACAAAGAAAAAGAAGGCGAAGGCGTCTCCCAAGAAAGAGCAGCCGAACGCAGCGGAGACCGCGGCTAAGGGAAAACCGAAGGCCAGGAGCTCAAAAAAGGAATCCGCCGAAGAGCTTGGGCTAATTGAAGAGGGCAAGGCGGCGGCTGGAGCGGCCGTGCCCGAGCCTGACCGGAAGCCCGAAGAAAGGGTCGAGGAGCCGCAGGCACAAGCCCCTCAGGCTCAGGAGCAGGAATTAAAGGCCTCCGGAACCGAAGAGGGGGTAGAGAGTGGTACTGAGCCCGTTCCTGAAGCCGGCACCGAGAATAAAAAGGAAGAGTAGGTCAAGGGTCTCAATATTCAGGCTCGATCTTCCCGCATTCATTAGAATCTCAATACAGTGGTTGATGAATCCGGTATTCACAGAAAAAATTAGAAAACAGCAAGGGCGGCCTCGTGGCCGCCTTTCTTTTTTAAGGCGGTACCACTGATGAAGCCCGTAGGGATAATTCTCGACGGAGAGACCATTTCCGATATCGCGCTCCTCGCCCGGAGCGCCGAAGAAGCAGGATTCGATTCCGTCTGGGCTACCGAGCTCTACCGCACTTCGTTCCTGCAGCTGGCCGCCGCGGCTCAGGCGACCTCCGGGATCAAGCTCGGCACCGCCGTGGCCCTCGCGTTCGTGAGGAGCCCGCTCGTTACTTCCCTCACAGCGCTCGATCTCGATGAAATCTCGAACGGGAGACTCATACTGGGTCTGGGCTCAGGCGCGAAGCGCACGAACGAGATGTGGCACGGTATCCCGCACGGAAAACCCGTTACGCGCATCAGGGAATACATAGAGGCGGTCAGGCTTATTACCGGCAGCGTGCATACAGGGAATCCGGTCGAATATAACGGCGAATATTACAAGATCAACACGAGAGGCTACAGGCGGCCCTTTAAGCCGGTCAGGGACCGGATACCGATATATCTGGCGGGCGTGGGGAGTCTGATGTGCCGGGCGGCGGGTGAGGCGGCGGACGGCTACCTGGGACACGTCGTCTGCTCGCTCAGGTATCTAAGGGAGGTCGTCGCCGGGAACCTGAAAGCGGGTTTGACGAATTCCGGGAGAAATCCCGGCGAGTTCAAGACCGCCTCTATAATCACGTGCGCAATATCAAACGACAGAAAGCGCGCGATGCATGCGGCGAGAGCCACTATAGCCTTCTATGCCACGGTACGCACATACGAGCCCCCGTTCAGGCTCCACGGATTCGAGAACGAAACCGGGATGATCAGGGATGCGTTTTTCGATGGAGACACAGCTTCGATGATAAAATACGTCACGGACGATATGGTCGGCACATTTGCAGTCGTAGGAGACGCCGGAGAGTGCAGAAAGAAGATAGACGAATACAGGGAATTGATCGACCTGCCTGTGCTGAGCGCTCCCCATTACTATATCGATTTCGAGGAAGTAAGCGAATACCAGAGGTCTATACTCGAAGTCTTCGGCAGATAGGGAGATCTCTGAAAATTGAACTGCGTATGATAACCTAACACTTATAGAAGGGCTATGAAAATCTTGATTACAGGATCAACCGGGCTCATCGGATCAAAGCTAATACCTCTGCTCTCCGACGAGGGCCATAGTGTAACGAGGCTAACCAGGACCCGGTCCGGGACGTCTTTAAATACAGCTTACTGGGACCCCGAAAGCGGAGAGATAGAAGCCGGGAAGCTTGAGGGCCACGATGCCGTCATTCATTTAGCGGGCGAAAACATAGCAGGCAGATGGAGCCGGGAAAAAAAGAGCAGGATAGAAGATAGCCGCGTCAAGGGGACGACGCTCCTCTCCCGGACGCTCGCGGGTCTCGATTCAAAGCCCGGGGTCGTGGTAGCGGCCTCGGGAGTCGGGTATTACGGGGACAGAGGGAATCAAGTTTTGACCGAAGAGAGCGGCCCCGGCGGGGGTTTCCTCGCGCGCCTCAGTATAAGATGGGAAGACGCCTTGAGTCCTGCCGAGGATGCGGGAATTAGAGTCGTTAATATGCGGCTCGGTATGGTGCTCACCCCGGAAGGGGGGGCGCTCGGTAAAATGCTCACGCCGTTCAGGCTAGGCCTTGGCGGGAGGATGGGGGGCGGGGAGCAGTACTGGAGCTGGATCGCAATTGACGATGCATTGTCGGCCATTTATCATTCGATCGTATCGGAGGACCTCAGGGGTCCGGTGAATTTCACCGCACCCAAACCTGTCACGAACGCGCAATTTACGGAGGCCTTGGGGGAGGCCCTGGGACGCCCGGCTTTTTTCCATGTGCCTGAATTCGCCCTCCGTGTCTTACTCGGCGAGATGGCTGATGAAATGCTGCTCTCCAGCACCCGGGCTGTGCCTTCGAGACTCCTCGGCTCGGGTTTTACGTTTCGATATGCCGATCTCAAAAGCGCATTGAATCATTTGTTGTTTTGATTATCTTATTCGACGAGGCTGAAATTGGAAAAATCCGAGCCGAAACAATACGGGGCGTTCCAGCTCCTCGAGGAGGACCTGGACGCCGACCCATTCAGGCAGTTCGGGCGCTGGTATGACGCGGCATCGAGTGCGGGACTCGTGCATCCCGATGCATTTGCTCTCGCTACGGTTTCCGGGGACGGCAAGCCGTCTGCGAGAATGCTTCTCTTGAAGGGCTTCGATCAAAACGGGTTCGTCTTCTTTACGAACTCCGAGAGCAGGAAAGGGGAGGATCTCAGCGGAAACACGAATGCGGCGATATGTTTCTGGTGGGACAAACTCGAGCGCTCTGTGCGAATAGAAGGAAAGGTGCACGGGGTCTCCCGGGAGGAGGCCGACATCTACTTCGCTACAAGGCCCAGGGGCAGCCGGCTGGGCGCCTGGGCGTCACAGCAGAGCCGGGTTATTGAGAGCAGGGAGTACCTCGATAAGCTCTATCATAAAATCGAGCTCGATTATGCCGACATGGATATTCCCAGACCCGATTACTGGAACGGCTACAGGTTAGTCCCTGCGTCGATCGAATTCTGGCAGGGGAGGCCGAACAGGCTCCACGACCGACTGAGGTACAGGAAGCACAGGGACGGCAGGTGGATTATCGAAAGGCTTGCGCCTTAGAGGATCGGCTCGATACTTAAAGTTGATGTGCTGTATCTGTGGAGCTCATCTGCTTCGCCCCGGTATATATGATCACTATCCCCATCATGAGCTCGATCGGTTTCCCTGTCCTGAATCCCGCGTCCGCCATTAGCTTGATGAAGCTCTCACGCTGCGGGAATGCGGACGTTGATTCGGAAAGGTACTTGTACTCGGTTCCCGTCCCGAAGAGGGAACCGATGAAAGGGAGGAAGTTCCTGAAATAGAAGAGGTATACAGGGGCGAAAAATTTATTCCGGGGGATTGCAAATTCCATAATGCCTACCCTGCCCCCCGGCCTAAGCACACGGTTCATCTCCGAGAGCGATTTTGAAGGGTCGGCCGTGTTTCTTATACCGAAAGCTATAGTCACCGCGTCGAAAGCCCCGTCCTTGAACGGCAGGTGCTCGGCGCCGCACCGTGCGAGCGTAATCCTGCCTGAATTGCCGGTCGCGGAGATCTTTTTCCCGGCAAGCTCCAGCATGCGGGCGCTCGGGTCTGCGCCTACGACCCTGCACCCCTTTAGATTCCTTACCGTCTCTATGGCCACCTCCCCTGTCCCCGTCGCGATATCGAGAACCCTCCCCGCCCCTCTGATCTGATCCGAAAGCCGTTTTCTCCACAGCCTGTCCATGCCCAGGCTGAAGAACGTATTTAAAGCGTCGTAGTGCTCTGCAACTTTATTAAAAAGCTTGACTGTATCCGGCATTAGTTCGCGGGGTCCCTGTAATTAAGGAATATTTGCGGCAAATTTACCGCCTGAGTATTTAAAACGGCTGACCGGCAAAGCCCCGATTATCTCTTTCATGTGGTCGGATTTGTTGAGCACGTAAAAATGGATGCCCGGAGCGCCCCGGGCTAGCAGCTCTTTAGACTGATCAATGCACTGGGCTATGCCGATAGCGCGGGCTTTTTCGTTGTCGTCCTTGCAAGCGTCGAGCCTCTTTCTTAAGTCGGACGGGATCGTGGCGCCGCACATCGAGGTTATTCTCTCTATTTGTTTTACGGAGAGTATAGGCATCAGTCCCGGGATTATCGGGGTTTTTATGCCGTGTGACCTTGCTCTTTCCACGAAGTCGAAGTAATGACGGTTATCAAAAAAAAGCTGTGTGATTACGATATCGGCGCCCGCGTCGACCTTGTGTTTGAGGTTCTTGATGTCCGTTTCCATATCGGGCGCTTCGGTGTGTTTTTCCGGGTATCCCCCTACGGCGATTCCGAAGTATCTGCGATTGAGCCTGTCTTCCTCGAATTGACGAATGTGCCTCACGAGCTCGTACCCGTATTTATAACTGTCCGGGGGCGGTATGAATTCCTGAGCACCCGACGGGACGTCCCCGCGTATGGCGACTATGTTCTCGATGCCGGATTCATAAATCTGTATCAGTAAACGGTCGAGCTCCTCCCTCGAAGACCCTACGCACGTGAGGTGACACGCTGTTTCCACGCCGAAACGGTTTTTAATGAGAGACGCTATTTCGAGTGTCCTCTCCCTCGCGGATCCCATCGCGCCGTAAGTCACGGTTATGAAGTCCGGACCTATGCCCGTGAGCTCCTCAATGACCATTCCCAGATTTTCCATACCCTTTTCAGTTTTAGGGGGAAAAATTTCAAAAGAGATTACAGGCCCTTTCTCACCATATTTAAAGTATTCCGGCAGACGCATAATTGACCTTGCATCGATTATAGCCCATTAATTCTTTCACCT
>MFCJ01000103.1 GCA_001775255.1 Candidatus Dadabacteria bacterium RIFCSPHIGHO2_12_FULL_53_21 | reverse complement strand
TAGATGGACGTCCTCCAGCCGATGCCCGAGATGAAGCGCTCGAGGTTGATTAGCGCCGCGTCCGGGTCGGGGGATTTTAATATGCTTCCGAGAAAGGCCGGGATAACGCGCCTCGTCGTGACGCGCCCCTCCCTGGTGAGCGCGCCCCTCCTGGGGTCGAGGAGTTTCGAGAAAAGGTCAATCGCGCTCCACGGGTTTTTGAACCCGAGTTTTTTAAGATTATCGACCGCTTCCTTTTCGTCGATATTTCCTTCGGTCAGAAAATCGGCCACCCTGAGGAATTCCTTTCCGACTTCTTCGGTTTTTTCAGAACGATCGTAAAACAGACCCTTGAATATCTTTGATACGGAAGACGTCTTGTCCGTGTAGAGGGCTTCGAACTCGTCCCTGTTTTTGAGTCCCGCCCTCTTCGCGAGCTTCTCTATCTCTTCGGGAGACGCCGGAATCTTGTGCGTCTGCCTCTCGTCCGCGATCTGAATGTAATGCTCGACCTTTCTGAGAAACAGGTAAGATGACGAGAGCGTGTCGTGGACGTCTTTATCTATAATCTTCTTCATTCTCAATTTTTCGAGGGCGCGGAGCGTGTTGCTCTCCCTTATATCCTTTACCGCCCCGCCGTTCACGAGCTGGAGCGCCTGTATGAAGAACTCTATCTCCCTTATCCCTCCCTTACCTAACTTTACGTCCCGCTTCTTCTCGAGCCTGTCGAGCTTCATCTTCATGTCCTTCAAGTCTTCTATCGACGTGTAGTCGAGAAACTTCTTGTATACGAAGGGCTCGATCTCCCGGATGAATTCTTCTCCGAGGCTCAAATCGCCCGCGACGGGCCTCGCCTTTATCATGGCCGCCCTTTCCCACGTATCCCCCCAGTAGAAATAGTGCTCGACTGCGCCGTCTATAGGGACCGAGACGGAACTCTTGCTCCCGCCGGGCCTGAGCCCGAGGTCCACCCTGTAGAGGAAACCGTCCTCCGTCACGGCGCTCAGGGTCCGGGTCGCCCTTTCGCCGAGCTTGAAAAACGGGTCCGGGTCGCCTTTGTCCCTGTAGATGTAGATGAGGTCCACGTCGGAGCTGAGGTTGAGCTCCCTGCCGCCCAGCTTCCCCATTCCGAGCACGACGAACTCGCCCGCCCCGTCGGTCCCGAGCTCTTTCCCGTGGTACGTGACGACGGCTTCGATCACGGCGCACGCGAGGTCCGAGAGCTCTTCCATCGTGTCGGGGAAAGGGGCCGCGCCCGTTATGTCCCTGTATGCGATCCTCGAGAGCTCCCTGTATTTATATTGCGTGAGGCGCGTCTGAATATCCGCCTGCGATTGGGAGGAACCCATTATCTGCCTCGCTTCTTCGGAGAAACGGGAGGGTTCTTTTTTCGTTTTCAGTATTATCGGTGAATCGAGGTAATCGAGTATGCCGGGGTCCCGCAGTATAGCCCTTCTCAGGAACGAGCTCCACGAGGCGAGCAGCTCGAGTATGTCCTTCTTTGCGGACGGGATGTCGCTGTGGAGTTCTCTGAAACGCTCTAAAGCGGTACGGGCGTTATCGGGGTCGGGTAATGCTCTATTCAACGTTTATTTTCCTGCTTCTTTTTCCGCGCGCCCTTTTGGCTCCGCCTTTCCTGCGTTCCTTGATCTCTTCCCCCGCCTTTTTGACGAGCTCGAACCCCTTGTTCACGGCCTTTAAAGGGAGCTCGCAGACGAACTTCCTCCCCTCTTCCTTCTCGAGGAGCCCCTTTACGCCCTTGATGGCATAACCCGCGCCGACGACGATCTCGGTCGCGCTCACGATGAAATGCTCGCCAGCTTTGCCGAGGTCGCTCAAATCGACCTTCGGCTCCTGCCCTTCCGCTTCGGTCTTCTTCTGCTGCCTTCTCGCCATAATCCAGCCTCGCTTGCCGGGTCTCAGCCGGAACCCAGATAACGACCCGACACCGAAATTTTACCAGAAATAAGGGGTTGTGGTTATAGGAGGCGGAGAATCAGTGCTTATCTACAATTTTGGTATAACCACCGGCAAATTTTATAATGTCATGCTGAACCCCTGAAACGAGTTCAGGGTAGGCTTGTTTCAGCATCTTGTTATTGTCTTTCAATTCCCTCCTTAGAAAAAGGAGGGTTAGGGAGGATTTTTCTTTTCTTTGTTTTAATGGTCATTCTGCACATGCCGCAGAATCTAAGCGTTGTCATTCCCGAAAGCTTCTATCGGGAATCCACTTCTTTTAAATCCCCCTGAAATTTATTTTCTGCTGACCCATAATTGGATATTAACGTCATTGCACTTAGCCAAGACCAACCAACTCCTCGCTCGCTCGGAATTGTTCCCCTTTTTCTAAGGGGGAAAATTATGTTTCCCCTCCCTGAAGCTTTAATTACCTCCTTTTATAAAGGAGGACCGTTGGACCCTCGAAATCGTTCTCGCGATGACAGTACAGGCATGTCTTTGCGAGCGAAGCGAACGAATGCGAGCGTAGCGCGGCAATCTCACGAAAAGAATAGATCGCCACGGTTGCATAATACGCTCCCTCGCGAAGACAGTGCGGCGGGATGGGGTTCCACGAAGCGCTGTTCTCGTCATCCACTATAGATGAGAAAACTCAACTAAAATTATAAGGATCGACGTCCACGGAAACCCTTATGCCGCCCGTGATGTTCGAAGTTAGTTTTATGAGCTTCCTCGTGAAGCTGCGGAGAAGCCCGGCGTTGGTTGATTTAAGGAGCATCTGGAACCTGTACCTGTTCCTGATCTTGCTTACCGGGCAGGGCGATGGACCCAATATAGTCAGCGCGCCCGGCTTGAGCTTCGAAACGAGCTTCCGCGCGGTCTCGCCCGCCCTCGCTGCAAGCTCTCCTGTCTCCCGCTCGCCCTTTCCCGTAAACCTTACATTCACGAGCCTCGAAAACGGGGGATAGCCGAGCTCTTCTCGTAATTTCAGCTCCTCTTCGAGAAACCCCTTGCTGTCCTGTCTTACGGCGTGCTCTATGCTCGGGTGCTCCGGGTTGTATGTCTGAACTATCACCTTCCCCGGCGTGTCCCCTCGTCCCGCCCTGCCCGCGACCTGCGTAACGAGCTGGAAAGTCCTTTCGCCCGAGCGGAAGTCGGGAATGCCTAACGCCATGTCGGCGGATATGACGCCCACGAGAGTGACACCCGGAAGGTCGTGCCCCTTGGCCACCATCTGCGTCCCGATGAGGACGTCTATCTCCCCGCGCTCGAGCCTCCCGTAGAGTGTCAGGAGGCTCTTCTTCCCGGCCACGGTGTCCCTGTCCATGCGCGCCGCCTTCGCCTCCGGGATTATGCGCTTGAGCTCCTCTTCTACCCTCTGGGTCCCGATGCCTAGCCCTTGCATGGACTCGCCGCATTTCGAACACGCCCCTGTAAGCTTCTCCGAGAGGCCGCACATGTGGCACATTACCGAATCCTCCCGCGCGTGATACGTGAGCGATACGCTGCAGTTGGGGCATTTCATTATCTCCCCGCACGCTGGGCATATAATGAGGGTCGAGTATCCGCGCCTGTTGAGGAAGAGGATCGTTTGCCTGTCGTGCCAGAAGTTATCTACTATCTCCTCCCGGAGCCTTCCCGAGAATACGGCCCCTCCCTCGTACTTCATGTCGGCGATCTCGACCGTCGGCATAGGCCTGTCCTCGACCCTGAGTGGTAAAGAGAGGTATTCGAACCTGTGCTTGAGCGCGTTGTAGTAGGATTCGACGGAAGGGGTCGCAGAACCGAGCACCACTACAGAGTCCGTCATCCTTCCGAGCACGAGGGCGAGGTCCCTCGCGTTATAGCACGGGGTCTCTTCCTGCTTGTATGTACTCTCGTGCTCCTCGTCGACGATTATGATGCCGACGTTCCGGAATGGAGCGAATACCGCGGAGCGCGCACCTATAACCACCTTCACCTCGCCGCGGCTCGCCATGCGCCAGGAGTCGAACCTCTCTCCGTCCGAGAGCGCGCTGTGTATGACGGCGACACTCCGCCCGAACCTCGCCCTCACCCTTTTTACGAGAAGCGGTGTAAGGGATATTTCGGGCACGAGGAGTATCGCCTCCTTCCCCTTATTTATGACCTCCTCTATCGCGCGGAGGTACACTTCAGTCTTCCCGCTGCCCGTGACTCCGTGGAGCAGGAACGGCGCGAACCTGCCCCGTTCGACGGCGTCCTTTATTTTCCCGCACGCGATCTCCTGGTCTATCGTGAGCGCGGGCTTACTGTCCCCCTTTATCTCCATTCCCGCGAACGGGTCCCTCGATATTTCCTCGTGCTCCGTTACTATGAATTTATTTTCTTCGAGCCACGCGAGGTGCGCGCTCACGTTTCCGAATACCTCTTTGAGATCGTCGAGCGGGACCCTGCCGCTCCCGATAACGAACTCCAGAATCTGAGACTTGGTCTTCTTTCTCTTGAGCAGCGCGCCGCCGGGTAAAGCGCCCGGAGCAGCCGATATTATCTTTTCGGTCTTTATCTTGGGGTCCGATTTCAGCTCGTATGAGAACTCTACGAGCCCCCTTCTCATGAGCGAATTGAGGAGCTCCGTCGACGTGTTCTCGACCAGAGAGAGGAGTTTCTGCGAGCTTATCTCCCCCGAATTGAGAACGGTCTTGAGCACGAGGACTTCCTGCCCGGTGAGTCTTCCCTTATCGAGCGCCCTCACCCCCCCGTCCGTTATCTTAATGAGGCGCCTCACGCTCACCCCGAGACCGCCCGGATGCGCCGCCTTTAAAACTATGCCCAGGGAAGTCATGTAGTAGCCGGCCGTCCACCTGAGGAACTCGAGCCGTTTCTCGTCGAAGAGCGGCTCGTCGTCGATTATATCGAGCGTGTCTCTGAGCTCGACGCCCGGCGGAGGCTCGCCGGGGCCGATTATGAACCCTATCGTCCTCCTGTTCCTGAACGGGACGAGGACGCGCTTTCCGAGAGCGATTCCGTCCCTCAGATGCGCCGGCACGCTGTATGTATAGAGGGCTTCCCCCGGTATGGGGACCGCGACCTGGATGGTTTCATTCATTTACACGGGAGTCTAATTGTTTTCACAATTACGTGCAATAGCGGCGAGGCCTGAGCTCCCGGACATTTATATTTGCACATACAAATCCGGTAATCCGGGTAAGCTCCCCAAAGGATTTATAAAGCTGCCCGGGACCGGCCTTCCGTGAGCCCGACAATAAAGAGGAATATCCATTCCTAATATTTTGTATCAAATTTCGCAGATAACTCTTAAAGCCCATTGGCAAATTTCACAAGCTCCGAATGTGCCGCGAATATGCCCGGAGCCTCCCCGAAGTTAAATTAAACAATTTAAGTTTCGGATGTTGACAACTTCAATCACAGCAAATATGATTTAATTGAGCCGGCACTACAGGCCGGCCGGAACGTTCAATGGGAAGGTTGGACAGGCTCCTAAACAAGGCAGACGATTATAAGGAAGCGGGCCGCTTCGAGGAAGCTCTCAAAGAGCTGGCGAAAGCGGTTAAGATAGCCCCGCGAGACCCGGACGTTTACCTTTCATTTGCACTCACCTACGACGCGATGGAGGATTTCGCTTCATCCGTGTCTTATTTCAGGAAAGCCGTCGAGCTTAACCCCGAAGACCCCTACATATGGACGCAGCTCGGTATAACGCTCTCGAGGATGGGAAGGCAGGGGGAATCGCTCCGGGCTTATGACGCCGCGCTCGAGCTGGACCCGGAATACATCATCGCGAAATGGCACATGGGACTCACGTACAGGTCGATAGGGCTATACGAAGACGCGCTCCGCTATTTTCAGGAGTGCAGGGATTCGGACGCCGACATCGAATACATTAAAGACGAGATAGGTTATCAGACCGGCCTCTGCTACTTCGACATGGGGTGGACCAAAGAGGCCCTTTACGAGTTCAGGAAACATCTGGAAGCCTGCCCCTCCGATACGTGGGCGCACATGTCGGTAGGGAACTGCTATTTCGACTTCGGATGGATAGACGAATCGGCCGCCAAGTTCAAGGAGGTTATCTCTCTCTCTCCGGAATTCATACCCGCCTATAACGCGCTCGCGCTGTCGCTCGCGGAAAAGGGCTGGTACGACGAGGCGCTCGACGTGCTCAGGACCGCGCTTAAAATATCTCCCGACGACGAAACGATCAAAGACAACATGGACTACATTCAATCGCTCAAGGAAGATGACGACGGCGCCAAGGGCGTCATACTCCTTGGCCTCATTCTCCAGCTCTTAAAGAGAAAAGAAATTTCCGACTGAGCCCGAAAAGAGCTCAGGCAATGAATTCCTCCACAACCGATCTGCCGGCGAACTCCCTTCCCTTTTCGGTCAGCCTCAGGCGTCCGTTCTCCACCAGCACGTCCCCCCTTTTTACGGAATAACCGACGACGCTCTTCGCGAACCCCTCCTTCCACCTGAGCGTTTCCTCGATATGACCTACCTCCGATTCACGCGCCTCCTCGGGAGTCCCCTCATGGTTGAGGAGGTGTATGGCGAGCATCCTGCCCGCGAACTCGCGCTTCTGTCGTGTCTTCCTCCGCGCTATCGCCGCGAGCCCCCGCTCGGGAGCCAGGAGGAATACGACGAGGAATATGAGGCCCGAAACCGAAGCCATCGAGCCCGCAATGTTCGCGTCGAGGAGTATCGCCGCCCAGAAGCCGCAGATCGCGCTCAGTATGCCTATAAGGGCGCTCAGTATTATCATGCGCGGGAGCCTGTCCGTAAGGAGGTAAGCCGCCGCTGGGGGCGCGATCATGAGAGCGACTACGAGTATCGACCCCACGGCGTCGAAAGCCCCTACGGCGGTAACGGACACGATGCCCATCAGTCCGTAGTGCAGGAGCCCCGGCGTAAAGCCGAGCGCCGCGGCGAGCCCGGCATCGAAAGTCGCGACCTTGAGCTCCTTGTAGAAGAGCAGTATGAAAACGAGGTTCAGGATTAGTATCCCGCCCATCACGTACATGGACTTTGGGCCCAGATCGAAGCCGCTGATTACGAGCCTGTCGAAGGGCGCGAACGCGATCTCGCCCAGGAGCACCGCGTGCACGTCGAGGTGTATGTTATACGCGTATTTCGAGATGAGTATGACGCCGATGCTGAAGAGGAGCGGGAATACGAGCCCTATCGAGGCGTCCTCTTTCACGAGCTTGGTCCTGTTGAGGAGCTCGACGAGGCTGACCGTGAGCACGCCGCTGAGCGCCGCGCCGATGATAAGTAAGGGGGACGAGATGTCGCCCACGGCGAAGAACGCGAGCACTATCCCGAGAAGTATCGCGTGGCTTATAGCGTCGCTCATCATGGCCATTCTCCTGAGCACGAGAAAAACGCCCGGGATCGCGCAAGTGACGGCCACGAGGGAAGCGATAATCTGGATCTCGATCTGCTCAGCGCTCATCCTGTCCCCCGCCCCTCTCTCCCTGAGCCCTCTCCGCCTCCTCAATTCCCGCCCTCGTAAGCGCCCATTCCCCGGGGCTTACGGCGCGGACGAGTCCCCTCTCGCTAAGTATTTCGAGGCTCCGCTCGACTCCGCCCTTCCCTGCGCTCATGAGCCTGAGCACCGAGAGCGAATGCGCGTGCTCCGGGTCCTTGTGCTCGAGCGCGAGGGAATAGAGGTCTTCGAGTATGCCCTCCAGGCGGAGCCTCCCCCTCTGCCTCCTCTCGCGGAAGAACCTCCATAAGATCCCTCTACGGGGTGCGAGCAGCATTGAGAAGATCACTATCGCACTCACGCATACGACGATCGTCGGCCCCGTGGGGAGGCGCGTGACGCTCGCGCTCAGCACCGCGCCGCTTATTCCGGCGAGCGCCCCGAAGAGCGAAGAGAGGACTATCATGACGCCCAGGTTGTCTGTCCACTGCCTGGCTGAAGCCGCGGGGGCCACTATCATTGCGCTCATCAGCACGACACCGACCGTCTGGAGGCCGAGCACTATCGCTATCACTATCAAGGTCGTAAGCAGTACGTCGAGCACCCTCACCGGGAACCCCAGCGTCGAGGCGAAATCGGGGTCGAACGAGAGGAGCTTGAATTCCTTCCAGAGGAGCATGGTAATTAATATTGCTGAAGCGCCCAGTATCCCCATCGTGACGACGTCCCTTTCCAGGAGCGCCGCCGCCTGCCCGAAGAGGAATTTATCGAGACCGGCCTGTGTCGCGTCGGGCCTCTTCTGAATAATTGTCAGCAGCACGAGGCCGAAGCCGAAGAATACGGACAGCACCATGCCGAGCGCCGTGTCGTACTTCACACGGGTCGAGTTCACGATGCTTATGATGAGCAGAGTTGCGATCCAGCCCGCGAGAGCGGCCCCTATTATCAATACGAGGGGCATCTTGCTGCCGGTAAGCAGGAACGCGAGAGCGATTCCGGGAAGAGCCGCATGGGACATCGCGTCCCCGAGGAGGCTCTGCTTCCTGAGGACGGCGTAGGAGCCGAGCGCGCCGCTCACTATCCCGATGACAGCCGAGCCGAGCGCAACGGTCCTGAGCGTATAATCCAGAAACAGATCGGAAAAAATCTGCGGGAAGTCCACGTCAGAAGCCCCTTTCTCCGGTCCTCTTTTCATCTTCGGGAGCGCCGTTCCGCTCCCCGTGCCTCAGGAACGAGACGCGCCCGCCGTATGTGAGCCGGAGGTTCTCCTCGGTAAACACCTCGCTCACGGGCCCGCTCGCTATGAGACGCACGTTAAGGAGCGCGGTCCAGTCGAAATACTCGGGCACGGTCTGGAGGTCGTGGTGCACGACGACGACTGTCTTTCCCGCCGCGCGGAGCTCCTGCAGCAGGGTTACTATCGCCCTCTCGGTCGTAGCGTCCACGCCCTGAAAAGGCTCGTCCATAAGATAGACCTGAGCGTCCTGCACGAGAGCGCGGGCGAGGAAGACGCGCTGCTGCTGCCCGCCCGAGAGCTGGCTTATCTGACGCTCGGCGAAACGGGACATGCCGACTTTCTCGAGCGCGGCGAGGGCCATGTCGGCTTCTTTCTTTCCGGGCCTCCTGATCCACCCGAGGGCGCCGTACCTTCCCATCATCACGACGTCCTTCACGCTCGTCGGGAAGTCCCAGTCTACGCTCCCCCTCTGCGGCACGTAACCGACGATGCGGCGCTGCTTCGAATAAGGCTCGCCGTAAATGAGCACCCGCCCCGCAGCCGTGTTGACGAGGTTGAGCACGGCCTTAATGAGCGTGGTCTTTCCCGCTCCGTTAGGCCCTATTATCGCCATAAGCACGCCCGAGGGCACAGTGAGGTCCACGTCCCACAGGACGGGCTTCTCGCCGTAGGCGACCGTGAGGTCTTCCACCTTTATTGCTTCTTCCCTGTTCATGTCAGCTCTCTCTCGTCAGTTTTATAATCGCACATATCATTCCCTGTCCATCCCGGACGCGTGTGAGAAATCAGCCCCATGTCAGGACTGTCCCCCGTCGAGGAGCGCGCCGACTATCGTATCGATATTGTGGCGGATCATCCCGATGTAGTTCCCGTCCGGGGTGCCGGGGTTGCCCATCGCGTCCGAATACAGCGACCCCCCGACCTTCACGTCGAGCCCCTTCGCCTGCACGGCCGCCTGAACGGCCTCGATGTATCTGGGAGGGACGGAGGATTCGACGAATATCGCGGGGATTTTGCGCTCGACTATGAACCCTGCGAGCGACTGTACGTCGGCCGTCCCGGCTTCTGAATCCGTGCTGATCCCCTGGAGCCCCCTCACCTCGAAGCCGTAACGCCTCCCGAAATAATTAAACGCGTCGTGCGCCGTTATCAGGACCCTTTTATCCTCGGGGAGGAGATTCGCCTTCGACTTCACGTATTCGTTGAGCGCAGTAAGCTCGGTCAGGTATGCCACCGTATTCGCCCTGTAGTCGTCCGCGTTTGCGGGGTCGATCGTAACGAGCGTGTCCCTCACGGTCTCTACAGCCTTCATCCACATGGTTACGTCGAACCAGACGTGCGGGTCGTAGTTCCCCTCGAATTGAGGAGGGGTCTCCAGCAGGCTCCTGTCTATGCTGTCCGTTACGGCGACGGTCTCTATGCCCCGCTTTCTCATCTGCTCGAATATCTCCGTCATCTTGCCTTCGAGGTGGAGGCCGTTGTAGAAAATAAGGTCCGCTCCGGAAAGGAGCGCGACATCGCCCGCGCTCGCCTTATAGAGGTGCGGGTCCACACCGGGGCCCATGAGCCCCCTGACCTTCACGTGCTCCCCGCCCACCACCTGCGCTATGTCCGTTATCATCCCCGTTGTGGCGACAATATTTATGACGCCGCTTTCGGCGCCATTTTTCGCGTCCCCGTCTCCTCCCTCCCGGGAGCACGAAACGAGTCCTGTCAGCAGCACTATGAATAAAAAGTATTTGGCGTAGTTCATTCAGCTCATCTCCCCCGGATTCCCCTTGACGTCCGTTATAAATACGTACTGGGCGGCTTCCGCCCCGAGCACATGGCTCGCGTCCCCGACTTTGAGAGTGATCGGCCCGCTGAAAGGCTCGACCGAAACGACTTTAACCTTGGTCTTCGGGTAGAGCCCCATTTTCCCTATGTAACGGAGGAGCTTCGGGTCGTGGTCGCTAACCTCCGCGACTACACCATGCTGTCCCGGCCTCATGTCGGCAAGCGGTATGGATTCGAGCTCGATTATGGTCCCGTCCCTGCTCGGTATGGGTGAGCCGTGAGGGTCCCTCGTCGGGTGCCCGAGGGCTGCGTCCATGCGGTCCTCGAGGTCTTCAGAAAGTACGTGCTCCCATTTCTCGGCCTCCTCGTGCACCCGGTCCCACGGCACGCCGAGCGCTTCGGCGAGGTAGAGCTCTATCAGCCTGTGGTGCCTGATTACTTCGAGGGCGATTTTCTGCCCGGACTGCGTGAGCTTCACACCCTGATAGCGTTTGTGGGTGAGGAGCTTCTTTTCGGAAAGCTTTTTAATCATGCTCGTCACCGACGCCGGCGCCACGCCGAGCTTCTCCGAAAGGGCGTTCGTCGAAACCTTCCCCTTCTCCTTCTGAATCTCGTAAATCGCCTTCAAATAGTTCTCTATGGATTCCGTATACATTTAATTTCTCCTGAATAGTATTTAGACACTTCAAAAAAATTGATTGCACCTGCAACACGCTAGACCGCCACGAAAAGTCCCGTGACGTACATTATAAGCAGCCCGATTACGAGCCCGGCAAAGTTTGTAATGTCACCCAATCCGGCTTCCGATTCTCTGCCCATTAGTCTTACGATTTCGTAAACGACCTGGAATATCGCCCCCGCCCCTATGGCAAAAAATAGCGTGGCCAGGACGTCCGAGTACGTAAACCCCCCGATCCAGGTACCTAAGATGGCCGGGGCCCCGGCAATTAACCCGAGAAAGACGAAGTGAACCCATCTGGGCTTACTGCCGCCTGCTACAGGCGCGACTATACCCAGACCCTCTGTGATGTTATGAATAGCAAAACCTATTACCAGAAAGGCGCCTAACGCGACCTCCCCAAGCACATAGGCCGAGCCTATTGCCAGTCCTTCTCCCAAATTATGTATGCCGATTCCGGTGGCGATCATATAGGCTAAAACAAGACGCACATAGGATTCGCTTTTTTGCGAAGCGCCGGAGCCCATTGTTTTCTTTCTCACCGCGACCAGAAAAAGGAAGCTCAAAAGCGCGCCCATGCCGATTAAGGCTACGCCCTGAAACACGCCCGGCACTCGTTGTGCGACTTCGAACGCTTCATCCAGGGTGTCGACCCCTAAAAATATCAAAAGACCGGCCGTGAGGCTGAGGAAAAAATTCAGCCATTTCTTGCTTATTTTTCTCAAGAACGGAAACCAGAGAAACCCGAGAAATATAGGGATTACCCCGACATAAACCCCGAGAAGGGCGAACGTTCCGAAGTAGCGCCAATCAGGCGTCGGTGTTTCGGTGGCAATTTCAACTGCGTCTGAGAATTTTATTCCGGTAGAAGTAATAACCGCAACCTCATACGGCTCAGCGGGAACCCAGTGGTGGGGAATTGTAATGACAGCCTGACCGAGACGGGGAACAACATTGCTGGGGCTTATGGCAGCTTCCCAGAGAGCCTCGTTTACTGTGACTTGAGCGATCGTAACCTCGTAAGGGCCCGTATTTCGCACATAGGCAATAATTTTTCCGGGGTGAAGCACGATTCTCTCAAAATCGATTTTTTCAACGGGTACGGCCGGTGTTTCAACAAGGCTCGACCCCTTGGCTGCAAACCAATAGACCATAGCCGCAAGAACCAACAAGGGGAGTATGGCTGTCAGTAAAATGGTAACACGCGGGTTCAAAATACTCCCCTTCTTTGCATCTGCAATATTTCTTTCCTCAATCACTTTTTCGCTCGACATCTAGATCCTCGCTTCCGGCCTTTTAGTCATTCGTAAACAGGAGATTATTAAGTATAGAGTGATGCATGATCCGTGTGACGCGCTATATATGATGATTATCCCTTAATGATCCGTACGCGTATCCCGCATCCCGACTATTCTCATATATTCCTCTCCGCAGCTAATAAATAAGCCTTTTTCAGACAACATCGGGAAGCACGTTGAAAAAGCCCATCCACCCGAGCTCGGCAAATTCACTCTGGTGGGCATGGAACATGTACATCCCGGGATATTTGTATGAGAACTCAATAACGCAGCGTTCGCCCTGGCAGAGCATTACGGTGTCCGTATGCTCATACTCGTCCAGCTTTGTGCCCGTACGATAAAGACGAAACATGTTTCCGTGGAGATGAAAAGAATTTATGAGATCAAACTCGGTCATATTGACTAAATAGATCCTGACCGGTTCGTTTAATTTGATATCTATGGGGTTCTCCGAGTAATAATTTGAATATCCGTTCACCGTGTAAAATTCGTTTTCTCCGTCAAAGTCGGTATCGAAGCCGTTCATGACCATGATGAATTCCCTGGCGGACGGCCTCGGAGTCTTCGGGTCGACGATAAATGCCCCGTATAGCCCCTTTTCAATGTGCTTTTTGACCGGCATAACGTGGCAGTGATAAAGAAAAACCCCAAACGGGTCCGCGGTAAACTCGTAGGTAAAACTCCCTCCCGTCGGAACGATCTCGAACACACCGTCCATTCCAGCCGGATGTACGCCATGGAAGTGGATCGTATGAGGCATGCTGGACGCGTTGGTGAAGTGAATTTTCAACCTGTCCCCTTCAGTACACCTTATGGTCGGTCCCGGAACGCAGCCGTTATAAGTCCATGCCGGATAAATAACCCCGGGCGCGACCTCTATTTCTCTCTCCCTGGCGACAATCTTGTACTCCCTCTGTACCTCGCCGCCCGGGAGCCGGGTTACTTTGCCGTAGTCGAACGTGTCGAGAAACTTCATCGGATTCATATCACAGTCTTTAAAATAGTCCGCCGTTTTCTGATTATGGCGCTTAGCCGTCATTTGGTGTCCGTCATGTCCGATACCCGCGTTCAGCACCACACCTTCGTTGTATTTTTCCTGAGCGAAGCCCTTCCCCGCCAGGACGGCGGTACCGCCTAATACTCCCAGGCTCACTTTGAGCAAGTTTCTACGAGACATGCCGCTTTTACTCATAATCCGTATTCTCCTTTTGAATTCCCTAACTTAATCTTTATATCATACTAGCTATAAATTTAGACACGTCTAAATTTTACATATAGAAATAAGACCTGTCAATCCGCCGCATAGCCGGTATCGACTCAAAAGAAAAACGTGAAGGCGGCGGTTATTACGACCAGCCTGTCGGCGTTCTTCGTATATACGTCGGGCGTAACCCCCATGATGACGGTAAGCCATTCAGCGGCTGTAGCCGTAAAGCCCCCCGTGACATTGATAACGGATATATCCCCTCCGGCGCCGGGATCTTCAAACGCATAAGCCCCCTCTGCAACCGCCTGGAGCCAGGGTGTGAGGAAATAACCGAAGCCGACGTCCGTTACGAAGCTCCAGGAGCCGTGTTCAATGATCCCGAATACGAAATCGGCATCCGTCGAAAATTTATCCGTGAAGTTTTTCGTCAGTATGAGCCCGCCCGGCTCTACGATCCAGAGAGCACCGTCCCCGACCGGGAACGTAACCCCTCCCTGATAGGCGAGGGAAACGGGATACCCTTTTTCCTCATCGAGGAACATAAACTTCACTCCGGCTTCTACATCCCCGAAATCGGATTCTGCCCGTATTAATTCCGAATCCTCGACGTTAAGGTAGTTAATATTCACTCCTGCCTCCAGGTTCTCGAGAAGTCCGGGGGTAAGCCTGAGGCCGCCTCCGAACCTGACCGTATCGTTCCCGTCGTCCTCGAATTCGAGTGAGAAGAAGGGCTCGACCTCAACGTGCTTTTGAGGGACCGTGTCCGCACTCAAAACATTTATCTTGGAGTTGGAGATACCCCCTACGGCGGGAGCCTCGGTCGCGAGGGAGAAGAAGTAAAGGACCATCAGCAGGGGGACAGCGAACCCGCGTGCGGAAACGGCTCTCGCGTTCCTCCGCGCGCCGAGGGTGAATAGCTTCATTGAATCCTCCACATACGATACGGCGGGCACAAACACCGCCCGTCCTCCTCCGTCAAAGCCAAAGTAATCATACTACTAAAAATTGTCTTTACTATAACCTAATACTATATTTAGTCATGCCTAAAATATATTAGCCGGGCCGTCATGTCAAGGCGTCATATAAGAAGCCCGAGAAATTCAAGGAAAAACCGGCTAATATATATGAGCTATAAGTCATGACCCCCATTGTCGAACTACACAGCCCGTTACGAAATAATAGTTGTCCGCCGCACCTCCTGCTTGTTGCCGTCCTCTCCATATTGGTTTTCGGCTCCCTTTTCTCCCCGGCCCATTCATACGCCGCCGGCCCGGCGGAGGACACAGGCATTCCCGTATTCGGCTATGAGATCGTAAAAACATATCCCCACGACGTCTCCGCTTTCACGCAGGGCCTCTTCATCCGGGACGGCATCCTGTATGAAGGCACCGGGCTCAGCGGCCGGTCGTCCCTCAGAAAAGTGGACATCGATACGGGAAAGGCGCTCGAAGAGCATAAACTCCCCGGCATATATTTCGGAGAAGGGATTGCGACCGACGGAAAAAGGATAGTCCAGCTCACCTGGCGTTCGCATAAGGGTTTCGTTTACGACATCAAAACGTTCAAGCCGCTTCAAGAGTTCAGCTACCCGACTGAAGGATGGGGCCTCACGTATGACGGAAGGAACTTCGTCATGAGCGACGGGAGCGCGACACTCTATTTCCTCGACCCCCGGAGCTTCAAGGAGATCGGCAGGCTCGAGGTCTATGACCGGAAGGGCCCTGTCGTGCGGCTGAACGAGCTCGAATACGTAAAGGGAGAGATATTCGCCAACGTTTGGGGGGAAGACCGCGTAGCGAGGATCGACGCCGACACGGGACGGGTAACGGGGTGGATCGACTTCCGCGGGCTGCTCAGCGACGCAGACAGAAAAACCCGCGTCGACGTGTTAAACGGCATAGCCTATGACAGCGAGACCGGGAAGTTTTACGTAACGGGCAAGCTATGGCCCAGGCTGTTCGAGATAAAGATCACATCCAAGAAATGAAATGAATCATCGGGGACCGGGCACTGTCACGATTTCCGCTTTTATGATATAGCGCCTGATAGTGCGTCTATTTAAAGAGGGGCTTGTCTTCCATCTCCTCGGTCGCGAGCGGTGCTTCATCCGATTCGATTTCTTCCTCGACCTCGGGGTCGTACTTGTTTTCGAGATAAGCGGGCTCGGCCCTGTCCTCGAGCGTATCCGTCGACGCGGGCTCGGACGGCGCGTCGAGCGTCGCACAGGAGGAGACCCACATCGGGCATACGATCAGCAGGAGAGTAAAAATAATTTCTTTCATAATCCGTTCGACCTCGTTCTCTGATTTTTAAACTTCAAAATATCCACCGCATAATATACCACCATTCTGCGGAGCCGTACCCTTTATATTTTCTTAACCTCACTTTGAATGCCCGACATACGCTCGAGAGCCAGCATGAGCGCCTGTGTACCCTTTCGTCCGTGTCCCTGCGCCCTGGCCGCAACGTAGAGCTGTCTCACGAGCGAAAGGCCGGGCAGTACGAGGTTCATCCTGTCGGACTCCTTCAATGCTATACCCATGTCCTTGATGAAGTGCTCGACGTAGAAACCCGGACTGAAGTCCCTTTTCAAGACCCTCGGCGCAAGGTTGTCGAGCATCCAGCAGGCGGCGGCCCCCCTGCCCACCGACTTGAGCATCGTTTCAGGATCGAGTCCCGATTTATAAGCGTATAGCAGAGTCTCGCACATGCCTACCATGAGCGAAGCGGCCATGATCTGGTTGCACATCTTCGTGTGCTGCCCGGAGCCGGCCCCTCCCTGATATACGATGTTCTTCCCCATGAGCTCGAAGAGCGGCATCACAGCGTCGAATGTCTTCCTGTCCCCGCCGGCCATGATGGAGAGCTTCCCCTCCCTGGCCCCTATGTCTCCCCCCGAGACGGGCGCGTCTATGGCCGAAGCCCCGGCCTTCTTCGCGGCCGCATATATCTCCTCCGCGAGCGAAGGCTCGGTGGTGGTCATATCCACGAGTATGCTCCCCTTCCGGAGCCCCTCGAATATTCCATCGTCACCGAAATAGACCTCCCTCACGTCATGAGGGAAACCGACGATCGTGAACAGGACGTCGGATTTCGAGGCCGCGTCCTTAGGGGATTTCGCCCACGCCGCTCCCGCCTCGATCAACCCCTCCGCCTTATTTCTGGTCCTCGTATATACCGTAGTCCTGTAGCCCGCTTTCACGAGATGCATGCACATGGACGCGCCCATTACGCCCGTGCCTATCCACCCTATTCCGGTATTCTCAGTGCTAACTTTTCTCGCTGCCATACCGCTCACCTCCTTAGGTCTGTCATGATATCCATTCCAACCAGTTTAGACAAAATTTAAGTAGACTATTGATTTTATCCTTTATTTTATGATATTGTTTATCAAATACATTATTTTATTTTTGGCAGAGGTTTCCAGACTTTAATTATGACGATTTGATCAGATCGCCTGATCAGGAGGTATATCGATGTCCAGATACGTAAGCTTTGCAATTGGAGTTTTTGTTCTGGGATTTTTCCTCTGGTCCGAAAATTCTTCGGCAGTCAGCACCATAGTAGTACAAAAAACGACCGACCCTTCGGGCTTCGATGGCTTCGACTTCCTCCTCGACGGTCCCACTTCTGATTCCACATTTACTCTCGACGACGGCGAGTCTCAGATATCCAGCAATCTGGACCCGGGCATATATACCGTTTCGGAAACGGATTTAGTTCCCGGCTTCGAGCTCACGGGCATTATATGCAATTCACAGGATGATACCAGCACGTTTGTCGTGGACCTCGAGAACGGGAGCGTCGAGATCACTCTCGCGGATGACGATACGGTCACCTGCGAATTCACCAATACCGGCACCGTCTCGATCACAATAGAGAAAATAACCTCTCCGGAAGGAGGAGTTGAGTTTGACTTTACATCCGACATACCGGATGGAGATGAATTTACCCTGGACGACGGAGAGAGCATCACGTTCAACGTTCCTCCCGGCACGTACGATGTTCAGGAGTTGGTAAAGGCAGGATATATCGTATCGGATATTGTTTGCGACGACATGGGCTCGACGACGAGCATAGTGACGAGAACGGCTACGATCGACGCCGACTCGGGCGAAGAAATTACGTGCACTTTCACCAATCAGCAGGTAGTGACGGGCTTGAACCTCATCAAAACCGATTCTCCGGACCCTGTGCTTGCAGGAGAGGAGCTGACTTATGAAATAATAATAGACCACCAGGGTGATATCGAGGCGAGTAACGTAGTGCTGACAGACGCGTTGCCCCCGGGTGTGATTCTTGTGGACGTATTCGCGGACGACCCAAGTGTAGACTGCAGCGGGTCGAATTCGGTCACAGTCGTATGCAACGTGGGAACGCTATCTGTCGATGAAGAGATAGTCATTACTGTTATCGTGATCCCCGATCCTGACGTATACACCGTAGCGCCCGAGATGATCGAGAACGCAGCGGTATTGACTGCGGAGCCCGGGCCTGTCGAGATAGAAGCCACGACACTGACGGAGGTCAATCCCATCGTAAATCTCGACTTGATTTCCAACAATGATGAAAGGAGGGTCTCGAGGGGGAATTCGTTCGACGTCGAATGGGAGATCTCGGTCAGCGCCGACCAGATAGCGGCGTTGGAGAAGCTAAGAAAGAGCTCCCTCACACCGGTCCAAAAAGCCGATGCCCTCGGAGTAATCCTCGACATTACCTTCCCCGCGGTTTTCGAGGTCGAGAGCGTTGAAACGACACAGGGCGTTTGCGATAACTCCATCGAATGTATCATCGGCGATATACTGGAAGGTCAGACAGTCGTGGTTATTGTAGGGTTCAAAGCCCCCGATGAGAATGGCGAATTCAATATAAGCGCAGTAGTTACGACACTGGGACAGACCTTCACCAACGTGATACTCGTAATCGTCGAAAACAATAACGACGGGTGTTCTCTCGCGTCCGCAGCCGGTCCGGCATCTATACCGTTATATCTGCTGATACCGGTCATTATTCCGTTAAGAAGAATATGGAAAAGATATATTAAAACGCGCGTCAGATCAGCAGGTTAGAACGATAAAGAGATTGACTGCTCCGCGGGCCTGCGAAAAGAAGGTCACTATTCCCCGTGTTGCAAGACGCACCTGTGCGGAGCGCCTATTCATCTCGTATTTTTTTAGCACGTCACCGTACGCACGGGTCCCGGTGCAGCAGTTATAATTCTCCTCACTTCCTCAGCCGATAATATCAATCCGCTTTTCAGTTCTAAAGGCAGCCCCAATGCAGAATTGTTTTTACAGCCCGCGTGTGTAAAACTAAAACCGGAGGGAGAGCGCCCCGCGCTTAAACAGATATGAACGAAACGCCAGGACCGACACCGAAACAGCAGGAGATACTGAACGCGACAGGCAACGTCCTCGTCACCGCTAACCCCGGCACGGGGAAGACGTTCTTACTCTCCCGTAAATACCTGAAAGCGGTCGGGGACGGGATTCCTACCGAGGAAATCCTCTGCCTCACGTTCACCGACAAGGCGAAGAGGGAGATGGAAGACAGAATAATCGGGCTCCTTTCCGAAAGCGGAATAAAACCCGACCTCTCGAAGCTCAATATCTATACGTTCCACTCATACGCGCTTGAGAACCTCGAGCGGGGGAATATCATCTCCTCGAACCTGCTGAGGTTCTCGGTCTACAGGTACATGGCGGACGAGGAGGTCTTCAATTACGGCTCGTCACATCTCATCGACACCATAGTGCCCAAGGTCGAGAACCTTATCCGCTACCTGAAGTCCTTCGGAATAACCCCCGGCATGATAAAACTCGAAAACACACTCCGGCTCCTCGAAGGGGATAAAAAGGTAAGCAAGGGAGAGAAGGAGATGTTCGCACGGGAGTTCGTAAAAATCTTCGAGCGGTACGAGGAGGTGAAACGAGGCGGGGGCATGGACTACGCCGACCTGCTCATCAATTTCCTCAGGCTCGACGAAATCCCGGGATACGAGCTCGTGCTCGTCGACGAGCTCCAGGACGTGAACAGGATGGAAGCCGAGATCGCGATAAGGTCTGGCAGGCAGTTCTTCGCGGTAGGCGACAAGAAGCAGGCGATATTCGGGTTCCAGGGCGGCTCCATACTCAACTTCGCCATGTTCGAGGATTCCTCGCATTTCATTCTGTCCGAGAACTGGAGGAGCACGGACGAGATTCTCGCCTACGCGAGGGGGTACTTCGTATCAAAGACGAAGGACGAGTCCCACGGGAGGGATCTCAGCGAGCTGAAAAGCGCGGGAGGCCTCAGGGGAGAGAAACCCGTCATATATCACGTCGAAAAGAAGCTCGTTCCCCGCGCCGTAACGGAGATCCTGAAATCGTCAGCGGATGAAAAGGGAAGCACCGCGATTATCGTGAGGACGAACGGTCAGATCATGGAGATATCGAGGGAGTTGACGAAGGAAAACATCCCCTTCTCCTCTACTTTCCTCACGGCGTCGAACGAAGCGAGGACGAGCATCATCAAATATCTGAGAGGAATGCTGAGCAATAATATCGACGAAATAAAATACGCCCTCGTCACCCCGTTTGCCCCCGTGCCGCTCCGGGACGCATTCGACATACTGGACGACCGTGATGTCACTATTGAGACGCTCCGCGAGAAAGCCCCCGTTTTCATGGCGGAGAGGGAATCCTTGAATTCGATCGAGGACGTAAACAGGCTCTTCACGGACAGGATAATCCCGGCGGCGTCCTCATACGGGCGGGAGTATTTCACGGCCGCGATAAATCTACAGTACGCTTTTCAGGAGGCCCTCGGGTTTATAAAAGATATGAACCGCGAAAGTCTGCTCGCGTACCTCCGCACCGCCGACCTCTCCTCCGACGAGTTGGAAACCGAGAGCGGGGTCACCCTCACGACGGTCCACAAGGCGAAGGGGAAGGAATACGATACGGTAATCTACGCACCCTTTACGCCGCCCGACAGGTCGAACTATCAGGACGAGGTTGTCGAGGCGATACTAAAGCTGGAAGGGATTGACGCCGAGGAGGAGCTCGAAGAAGAGACCCTCCGTATAAATTTCGTCGCGTTCACGCGCGCGAAAAGGAAGCTCGTCGTCGTGACCGAGAAATTCTCCGAATTCATAAACGAATATGCAGAGGAGGGAACTCTCGACGTGAGTGCGGGGGCGGGGATAGATTACGACGAGTCCCGGAAGAAGGCGTTCACCTGTTTCGTAAGCGGCGAGTACGAGCGGGCCAGGGAGCTTCTCGAAAGAAAGGACAGCTGGCTTACGGACTACGTGAAAAATTTCTTCGGCTCTCTCGGAAGCATCTCTTTCTCGTCCGTCAACAACAGCGCCTACGAATTCCTCGTGAATTACATACTCAGGATAAGGGAGGACACGAAATCCCTTACGACGGGGCTCAGCGTCCACGCGATAGCCGACGAGCTGATAAAGAAGGGCGAATGCGTATGCGATCCCGAGTTAGAACCGTTCAAAGAAAACATCACGACGCTCCTCGATGCGATAAGGCTTAAATACCCCGAGAGCCACGCGACGGAGATGAGCTTCAGGGTGCCCCTCGGCGGGCTCATAGATACGGACGAGCAGATTGTATTCTCGGGCTTCATCGACGCGGTATTCAAGAACGGCGATTCGTATCTGATAGTCGACTGGAAGACGGACAGGGATACCAAGAATGACTACAAACACCGCCAGCAGCTTGAAACCTACAGAAGGGCGTTTTGCCTGGCGAACAATCTCGACCCGGAGAAGGTAAAGGTCTCGATCGGGTTCGTCGGCCTGAGATCGGCGCTCAACACCGGGACTATCGGGTGCGAGCTCGACGAGCAGCAGCCCCGGAAGACCGCGTTCGAAACGTTCACGAAAAAGGCGGGCAATATACTAAGGTGGAAGAAGGACCCCGAATCGTTCTTCCATGAAATCCTCGAAGCGGGAATCAACGACCCCCTGTGGCGCGGCATCATCGAGCAGTATATGAGGGAGAGGGATGGGTAAGCATTTGCAAATATAAATCAGGGGCTCAGCAAATTTGAAAAGTCATCAAATGATTAGGACCAACCAACCAAATCTCATCAAACCCAGTTGCTCTCAATACATCCGCATATTTTGTTCTAAAACATTCAACAGCATCGCTCATACATAATTGAGGCAAAACAGTTGCATCAAGCACTAATGTTAGTCCCTTTCTGCTGACTTCAGGAATTTTCTTCAGCTTTAAGTCTATTGATTCTTTGATCATCTTACATATCTCTTCTATAGAATCTATCTTTTCCGCTAGCGTTTTTTCAAT
>MFCJ01000102.1 GCA_001775255.1 Candidatus Dadabacteria bacterium RIFCSPHIGHO2_12_FULL_53_21 | reverse complement strand
TTATGTAAAGATCACAATAGAAACTCCGCACCCTACAATTGTAGACACACTTACGTATCTTATCCAGAGACCCCAATTAAGCCTTCCAGGACCGAATACCATACCCCGATACGTGCCAACTCCGGCATTCTTGCCAAATCCCTAACAAAGGTTAAGATTTCTGGTCATTAGAGGTACATACGATTTAAAGGAGCTTTTCAAATGCTTGAACATATGGGAGATTGGAAGAGAACGGACTATTGCGGAGTCCTCAGAGCCAAGGATATCGGCCGCAGTGTCGTGCTCATGGGCTGGGTCCAATCGAACAGGGACCACGGCGGGGTCATATTCATCGATTTGAGAGACCGGGAAGGAATAATACAGATCGTACTCAATCCGCAGACAAACAGGGAAATACACGAAAAGGCATCGGCGCTCAGGGACGAATGGGTGATCGCCGTCACGGGAAGGATAACGAGCCGCTCCCCCGAGACGGTCAATCCGAACCTGCCGACAGGCGAGATCGAAGTCGTAGCGGACGGGCTCAGGATACTGAACACTTCGAAGCCGCTGCCATTCCTCATAGAAAACGACATAAGGGTCGATGAGCTGCTGAGACTAAAACACAGATACCTCGACCTGAGACGCCCCCACATGAAGGATAATATCGTAACACGGCACAAGGCAGTCTCTGCCACGAGGAGTTACCTCAACCGGGAGGGGTTCATCGAGGTGGAAACGCCATACCTGACGAGGTCGACGCCCGAAGGGGCCAGGGACTTCCTGGTCCCGAGCAGGCTCAACCCGGGGGAATTCTACGCCCTGCCGCAGTCTCCCCAGCTCCTGAAGCAGACCCTCATGATATCGGGGCTCGACAGGTACTACCAGATAGTGCGCTGTTTCCGGGACGAAGACCTGCGTGCCGACCGTCAGCCCGAATTCACGCAGATAGACCTCGAAATGTCATACGCGGACGAGAACGACATCATGTCGGTAGTAGAAGGCATACTCAAAGCGATATTCGAGGAAGCAAAAGGAGTGGACATTCCCGTACCGTTTAAAAGGATGAAACACGAAGAGGCGATGCTCAGATACGGGTCCGACAAGCCGGATACGAGGTTCGGGCTCGAGCTCGACGAGCTGACTGAAATATTCAGAGACTCAGGGTTCCAGGTATTCAGCGGGGCTATTAAGAAGGGCGGGATCGTAAAAGCCCTCAAGCTCCCCGGGAAAGCCGGCGAGCTTTCGAGGAAGGAAATAGACGACCTCGGGGAGACCGCCAAATCGCTCGGGGCAAAGGGCCTCGCATGGATCCGCGTCTCGGGCGACGAATGGCAGTCCCCGATCATCAAATTCATGAGCGACAAGGAAAAAGAGGATTTACAGAAGAGACTAGGGCTCGGAGACGGCGACATCGTGTTCTTCGCGGCCGATACGGCCTATATAGTGAACATGGTGCTTTCCCACCTGAGGCTCGAGCTCGGTGAAAGGCTCGGCATGATAGACCGCGGGAGGTTCGATTTCCTCTGGGTAGAGGATTTTCCGCTCCTCGATTTCGACCACACGGAGAAACGCTACGTCGCCATGCACCACCCGTTCACGTCACCGAAGGAGGAAGACCTCCACCTCCTCGATACCGAGAAGGGCAAGGTAAGGTCGAGGGCATACGACGTCGTGCTGAACGGCGTGGAGATCGGCGGCGGCAGCATTAGGATCTTCCAGAAGGACATACAGGAGAAACTCTTCCATACGATAGGCCTCACGGCTGAGCAGGCCAGGGAGAAATTCGGGTTCCTCCTCGAAGCGCTCGAATTCGGGGCCCCGCCCCACGGGGGGATCGCGCTCGGACTCGACAGGATAGTCATGCTCATAACCGGAGCTAATTCGATAAGGGACGTCATCGCGTTCCCTAAAACCCAGAAAGGGGTATGCCCGTTGACCGGGGCCCCGTCCGGCGTCGAGCAGAGCCAGCTCCTCGAGCTCGGCCTGAAGCTCGATGTTAAAGAGAAGGACAAATGATACGCCATGAATGCAAAGAACGAATAATTATTCCGGGACCAGACCGGGATTATCAGATTGAATGAAACAGGTCACCTGCTTATGACATCTTCGTTATTCTTCGGCAGAATCTTGAAATAATTCTTTGACACGGAATATACCGGTTCCCCTTTCATGACTTTTACGAAGTAGCTCCCTTCGTCTTTTCTTTTCCCGAATAAGACGCCCTCTTCCCCTTCATTACCGTAAAACACAATTTCGGCGGTAGGCTCGTGTAAGCCGTACTTCTCCAAGCTTTCCGGTGCGTCGTTTTCGAACCCATCGGCTTTGAGCCCGGAAAACGAATCAAGGAGCTCCCGCACCCTCTTCTGATCGGCAATCCGGTTATCCTCACCGCCTTCGACGAACCACTTGCCGTCTTTCCTGGCGAGCCCGGTTGAGAAATCTCCGACTTTAACCGTAATCCGCGTGACGGCGTCTTTATTCATCCCGAGCAGGTTCCTTTCTCTGAAGTCGCCCGGGCTTTTATTGACGAACCCCCAGAGGTATTGGTCTTTGACGATGAGCACCCTTCCCTCGCCCAGGTCGTATATATACATCCCCGTGCCTACAGGACTTTTATCCCCGATTATCACGGGGTACTCGGCGTCCCTCGTGCGAAACGAAAACTCCGTCTCCGAATCGACTACGCCGTATTCGTCGAGCTTGTCCGAATCCCGGGCGACCGGCTTCTCGGCCTCCATATCCTTGACGTCCTGGATGAGGTCCTCAATAGCGTCTTCGTCCGCTTTAAACCTCTTCGAGCCGCTTTCGACTATCCAGCCCCCGTCGCCTTTCTCGAGTGTGAATTCGGATCCGGACGATTTCAGACTGAAGGATGTTATTTCCTCCGTGTCGATGCCGGGGAAGACCTTTTCCAAATTTTCCTCTGGTTGTTTTTCCCTATCGAACAGAAGGACGGATGCCAGGAGTACCACGAAGATAATCAACGCGATTACGGTGCCTGCGAATCTTTTTAGATAGCTGTTCAATTTATTGGCTCAATCAAGCGGCTTTCCGCGGGCTTGCGAGTTGAGAACCGCCGCACTAGTTACGAATATATATCACAACCTTCTTCTCTTCCACCAGATACCCAGACCGGAGAAAAAGATGACGGCAGGTATCAACACGACAGTAAAGAAGAATATTATATTAGTCTGCTTCTTCGTTATAGTTAGTTTCCCCTCTTTCGCGGCTCTCGGGCGTATCGAGATCAGGTTTTCATCGCCCGCGACCCAGTTGACGGTATTGAGGAACAGATCCCTGTTTCCCGAGAAATCGATAAATATATTTGAAACGAAATCGACGCTCCCGAAGACCGCTATTCTCGAATTATCCCCGTCCTCACTCACAGCCGCCACTCCCAGCGGGCCCTTTTTGTCCCCTTCCTCCTGCTGGGCGACCCCCTGATCGAAAAGCTCGAAGTTGGATTCCGACCAGCTGTACTCGCCTGTATTAGCCAGCACCGTCGTGTCGGTTCCGTCCTGCTCGACTACGTCGACACTCCTCGAAAAGGGGAATATGGTTGCGAACCTGAAGCCCTCGGTGATATCGTGATGGGCGTATTGGGCGATTATGGGGGCTATATCCCCTCCCCCTTCCAGCTTGGAGCTGGGGTCGACTATGATATCATCGGCTATGACGAAACCGTAGTTCTTTAAAATCGAAACGAGCTCGCCCCCGCTCCTGGGCTCAATCAGGAATACGGCCTTCCCGCCCTGATCGAGATAGTCCTTAATATCGGTTATTTCCTTGAGAGACAGCGCCTGCTTCGGGGCGGACACGATAAGGACGCTGTCTTTCTCGGGCAGCGGGTCCCCTCTCAGAAGCAGGAACTCCTTCACGTCATAGCCTTCGTCAATGAGGGCGGCCCTGAGCACCCCAAGCCCCTCGGGTTCGAGCTCATCGTTAATATCCCGCTCCCCGTGTCCCGTCAGGAAATAAACCGTCTTGTGGATCACCCGGTTGAGTTTGAAGAGCGCGTTCGTGAGCTCCTCCTCCGCATTTTTGAGAATCCCCCCCGAGATATGGTCCGCGAGCCTAAGTTTTATAGTTTGTTCCCCGTCGACGAGCACAATGGTGCCGTATTCTTTTATATCGTACTTTTTTGCGATACCGGGCTCCTTATCCGGATTGACATATCTGATTTTTATATTTCCCGACCTCCTGGTGTATTCCTTTATGAGGTCCTGAAACTCGCTCCTGTCCATTCCCACATCTTTAAAGAACGCCAGCATCTCCACATCGCCGCCGATATTCTCGATCACGCCGATCGTATGCTCCGAGACCGTGTAGAGCTTCCCTTCCGTCATATCTATCCTGACGTCGGATTTGAAAAAAATGTAGTTGAGAATGATGAGTATGCCGCAGACGCTCAATACGGAGATTAAAGCGTTCGTGCCGTAAATAAGCCTTCTCCTCTTCATCTCCACCTCTCCGACTCGAGCGATGTGTATGTAAGAAAGAGCCCCAGGAAAATGAGCGACAGATAATAAACGACGTCTTTAAGCTCGATCAATCCCTTGCTGAAGTCCTCGTAGTGGTTGATTACCGAAATGTAGCCCAGTACGGAGCTCTCGGCGTCCGAAAGAGCGCCCACGAGCCAGAGAAGCAGCAGCACCCCGAAGCTTATTACGGCCGCTATAAGCTGGTTCTCGGTAAGAGAAGAAGCGAATATGCCGACCGAGAGGAACGAAGCGCCCAACAGGAACAAACCTATATAGCCTGAAAAAACGGCTCCGAAATCCGGGTTCCCGTGGACCATCAATACGAAAATATTAATAGACGAGAGCAGGAGCATGATTATGAGGAGAATCAGGGAGGCAGTGAATTTCCCGAACACTATGGTGCGTATCCTGACAGGAGACGTGAAGAGCAGCTCCGCAGTATAGTTCTTTTTCTCGTCGGCTATCAGCCTCATCGTAATAAGCGGCACTATCAGCAGGAGGACTATGCTTATCGTCCCGAAGTAGGGAAGCACGACCAGGTTGTTCAGATTGAGCTCACCGGTTTGGAGCTGGTAGCTTGGATCGAACTGGAACTGGAGGAACCCCTGGAGGTACAGGAAGAAGAACCTCGCCGAGATCACCTGAAACACGACCAGGATGATGTACGCGAGCGGAGAGGCGAAATAAGACCTCAGTTCCCTTTTCACGATCGTATAAAACGCCTTCATCTAATTGCCTTCAGAGGAAATAGCCTTCATAAAGACCTCTTCGAGCGTGCTGACAAGCGGCCTCAGCTCGAGCAGGCCGAGATCGTTTTCGACGACCAGCCTTACGAGCTCCTCCCGTATCTCCACGCCTTCCGAAGGCGTGATAACGAATTCGCCCGAGGAACCCGGCTTCACGCCCGACACACCCTTAACCGACATTATTTTTTCTTTTACGCCCTCTCCGTTTTGTCTTACTCTCAGCAGCAGACTCCCGGAATTCCTTAAACCCTCGGACAGGTAATCAAGCGACTCTTCGAGCACCATCTTCCCTTCATTGATAATTACGACCTTACTGCAGATCATCGTCACCTCGGGCAGTATGTGAGTGCTCAATATTACCGTGCGCTCGCCCGAGAGACTCTTTATAAGGTCCCTTATCTCTATTATCTGCAGCGGGTCGAGGCCTATAGTCGGCTCGTCCAGAATAAGGACCGAGGGGTTGTTCACGAGCGCCTGCGCTATCCCGACACGCTGTCTGTACCCTTTGGAGAGGTGGCCTATGATGCGCTTCCTGACGTCGGAGAGACCGCACTTTTCCAGCACATAGAATATCCTGCTCTTTTTCTCCTTCCTTTTCACCTGCTTGATGTCAGCCACGAAATCCAGGTATTCGTCAACTGTCATATCGAGGTAGAGGGGGGGGGTTTCGGGGAGATAACCTATCATTTTTTTAGCCTGTAACGGGTTATCGAATATATCCACGCCTTCTATATGTACGGTGCCCTTGGTAGGGGGCATATAACCCGTGATAATGCGCATCGTGGTCGTTTTTCCAGCCCCGTTCGGGCCGAGAAAACCGAGAACGTCCCCTCTGTCGAGCCTGAACGATAAATTTTCTACCGCGACCAGGCTGCCGTAACGCTTCGTAAGATTATGTACGTGTACCATATGAGCAGTGTCCCCGGAGTCACCGTATTTCCAACCCCGGGGGGGTCGATTTCAGGGAATAGAATAACCGCCAGGAAATTCTATTCCAAACTATTTGCCAAGAACACGCGAAAAGCCGGACTTTTCGGTCTTGCTTCGCGCGATTGAATTTTTAGTTTGACTAAATATAACAACTATGCTAATAAACTGATATACTATAATAAGCTAGGGTAAAGTAACAGGAATCGCTTGATAATATCGGTCAACTTTTAATAAATAAAAAGCTGTTTTGCAACTGCTTTAAAGATAGGAATAAAGGTGATAGGACCCGTTCAGCCGTGTGTAAAAATTAAAAAGCCGAAAAGCATACTTCAGCTAAATAATCTAACAGGGAGTGTCGTTTATGAGCAATGAAGAATTAAGCCGGGATGAGAAGCTCGTACGCGCCGTTCAGGAGAAATACCACAACATGCTTGAGCAGGGCGTGGACCCCTATGAATGGGCCTATGCCTGGAGGTCGGAAATTAACCGCGGAGGGTTCAAAGCGGTCGACTTTTTAATGCGCGAGATAGTGGATACGGGTAAATGCGTCGGCTGCGCCGCATGCGTCACCATCTGTCCCACAGACGTATTCGATTACAAAGACGAGCTCCCAGTAGATACCAGAAACGATGCGTGCGTCTTTTGCGAGCTGTGCGCGGACGTCTGCCCCGTGCTCCGTCCCCTGGACAAAGACCTCAATGCACTTCTCGGATTCAAGAAACCCGTTCTGGATGAAGGCTTCGGGCCCTACAACTACGCCGTTATAGCAAGGGCAAAAGACCAGGAGCTCCTGAAGCGCGGACAGGACGGAGGCGTCACCAGCGCGCTGCTTGTCCACGCGCTGAATAAAGGGACGATAAAGGGAGCGGTATTGGGCGACGTGCTGCCCGAAAATCCGCAGGTCGGGATTCACAAACTCGCGACCACGCCGGAGGAAATCACCGCCTGCAGCGGCTCACGGTATACGTATTCCCCGAACACGGTCGCCCTCACCGAGGCGATGAGAAAAGACATACACCCGATCGCGGTAGTAGGCGTACCCTGCCAGGTCGACGGGATCAGACAGCAGCAGTACAGCAGCATACGTCTTGAAGTGGCGAAATGGTATCAAAAAAACGTAACGCTTGTCATAGGACTGTTCTGCTCGGAAAGCTTTACTCATGAGCACATCAAATTCATAGCCGAGACACTTAACGTCGAGCCAAAAGACATTGTGAACGTGAACGTAAAGGGGAAGGTAATAATCAACCTCAGGGACGGCCGCGAAGTAATAATGAAGCTGAAGGATTTTCATCAGTTCGCACGGCCCGCATGCCTCTACTGCCTCGACTACTCGGCCGAACACGCCGATATAGGGGTCGGGGGGATAGGTCTCGACGGGTGGACGTTCGTCGCCGTGAGGACGGAGGCCGGGCACAAGGCGTTTCAGGCGGCAGTCGACGACGGGCTCTTCGAGATAGTGCCGGTCGAGACGGAACCGCGCGCCAAGGAGCTTTTGATAAGGCTCTGCGATATGAAGAGAAACAAACCCTTGCCCGCCCTGATGCCCACGCTCCAGGAGCGGATCAAAATGGGTAACACTAATCCAAAGACTCTCTACAAAGACTACAACCCCACTAACGGAGGAAAAGCGTCTAAATGAGTTCCAACAACGGCCGGCCTATTTTAGAGGATGTAAACGTTATCGTAGCCGGGCAGGGAGGGGACGGCTCACTTACTGTTATTACGATGCTGGCCGAGCTGCTCCGGACGAACGGCCTTAACGTTTACACCGAGAGGGACGTTTTATCGAGAATAAGAGGCGGACACGCAGCCGCGACGATGAGGGCGTTTACCGGAGACAGGTACTGCATCGGGAGCAACATCAACCTTATGGTAGCGCTCGACGAAGAAGCGGTCGAAAGAAACGCGCGGCAGCTGGATTCAAAGAGCGTAGTGGTATACGATGATTCGGGCGGCCCGATACCTTCCGTGCTCCCCGAGGGGACTAAGGTCTATTCCGCGCCCTTCAACAGGATCGCCATGCGCACGATGAGGAGGGAGCTCTATAAGAACAGCATCGCCTTCGGGGTCGTGGGGAGGCTCCTTGGCCTGGAGGACGAGACACTGCGTGAGACGTTTATAAAACACTTCCAGAGGATGGGGCAGGTCATTCTCGAATATAACCTCGAGGCGCTCGGCCTGGGATTCCATCTCGCGGACGAGATGGGGATACATGAAGAAGAAGGACTATATAAGATTAAAAAGACCGCACCTGAAAAACGCTTATTAATCACGGGCAACGAATCTGTCGCTTTCGGATTCATGGTCGCGGGCGGCAGGTTTTTCTGCGGTTATCCCATAACGCCTTCATCGGAGGTGCTGGAGACTCTTCAGAAATGGCTCCCGCGGTGCGGGGGCGTAGCGAGACAGACCGAGGATGAGCTCGCCGGCATAAACATGGCAATAGGAGCTGCGCTTACAGGAACGAGGGCGATGGTTGCGACCTCGGGGCCCGGATTCTCACTCATGCAGGAAGGCGTCGGCCACTGCGGGTCGGGGGAAATTCCTCTCGTAATCGTTGACTGCCAGCGTTCGGGACCGAGCACCGGCATGCCGACAAAGCCCGAACAGAGCGACCTCAATCTGATGGTGTTCGGAGGACACGGGGACTTCCCGCGTATAGTGCTTACACCGGGACACCCCGATGACTGTTTTTACCTCACGGTCGAAGCCACGAACCTGGCGGACAAATACCAGTGCCCGGTCTTCCTGGCTATGGACCAGGCGCTGTCTCAGAATATCGCGACCGTCGAACCGTTCAATCTAGACGGGGTGAGCGCTGTGCCGGGTAAGCGTGTCGAAGCGAGCGACATCGAAAAGCGCGGGGTCTACAAGAGATATGAATTCACGGATGACAACATTTCGGCGTTTGCCGCCCCAGGTACGCCCGGAGGTTTGTCTCTCGTTACAGGGAACGAGCATAACGAATGGGGGCTCGTCTCCACAGACCCGGTCAACCGGGTGAAAATGATGAACAAGAGGATGGGCAAGATCGAGGTCGCGAAGAAAGAATTGCCGAGGGGGCGTCATTTCGGCGACCCTGGCGCGAAGATCGGATTCATAGGGATCGGCTCACTATTCGGGGTCATACTGGAAGCCATGGAAGATTTAAAGAAAGAAGGCATCGAGACACAGTATTTGCAGCCGAGGACCATATGGCCGGTGCTCGAAGACATACTCGCCTTTATCGAAAAATGCAGCAGGGTATACGTAGTCGAGCTCAACGCGCAGGCCCAGCTGGCGCATATACTCATCCATCAGGGAGCGGACCCCGGGAAAATTATTAACATATTGCGATACAACGGGATTCCATACAGACCGGCCGAGCTCGTAAAGAGCGTACTCGAAGCAGAAAGCGGCAGTAAAATAAAGAAGGGGAAAAAGGAGGCAAAGCTTCAATGACGATGCAAACCCACATAAAGACATTCGCTCCGGCAAGACCCATATGGTGCGCCGGGTGCGGAGACTTCGCCGTTCAGGGCGTCCTCGAGAAATCACTTCACAAGATGGGTATACCTCCTCACAAGCTTATGCTTCTCGCAGGAATAGGGTGCTCCGGGACCATACAGAATAACCTGCCCTGCTACGGGTACCATGCGCTCCACGGAAGGGTATTGCCGGCGGCCATAGGAGCGAAGCTGGCCAACCCCGACCTTACAGTGATAGCGGCGGGAGGGGACGGCGACGGATATGCCATAGGAGCAGGCCACCTGGTACATACATTCAAAAGCAACCCGAGCATCATGTACATCGTGATGAACAACAACAATTACGGCCTGACGAAGGGACAGATATCGCCCACGAGCCCCACGGGCTACCGTGACAACGCGGAATCCGGCCTGGATTCGATACTCATGGGCCTGAGCTTCCCTTCGGCCACATTCCTCGCCCGCGGATTCAGTGGAAACCCGGAACAGCTCGAAAGGCTTATGGAGGCCGCCCTCGATCACACCGAATCGAAAAAGGGATTCGCTTTCCTCGAAGTTCTCTCGCCCTGCGTGACCTATTACGATACTCACAGGGAATGGCGCGCAAGTGTTTACAACATCGACGAAGAGGAAGGGTACGACCCGACCGACCGCGGCATGGCGTTTCAGAGGTCTCTCCAGCTGAGGGAACAGGGACGGATACCTATAGGGCGAATATTCAAAGGGGAGCACGCTTCGCTCGAATCGCTGATCCTGAACAAGACCGAGCTTCCGCCTGCACAGCATAAAGTAGGACGCGACGGACACAGAGAGCAGTACGAAAAGTTCATTGATTCTTATATGGGTTAGCACGCCTGACCCCGGGCACGTTTCGCTGCCGGGGCTCAAATCCCGAGAAGCAGCAGTTTTACTCGATGCGGCGGGCGTATATATCTTTTTGCCCTGTACTTCCCTGATCCCGAAGAGAAAAGAAATACTCTGTAATGACAAATAATTAGACGCCCGGAGATTGCACAATAATATAGCTGTGTTAATATACTATCCATTAATTGATACTTTAATACCAACCCGATCAGAAAACTGAAGAATCTAATCAAAAGGGCAAGAATAAATGGATATTTCACATATTTTTCACGGACCTAACTCAGGTTATGTGCTTGAACTTTATGAGCGTTACCTCAGGGACCCGGACTCGGTCGACTCCTCCACGAGAGCGATATTCGATAAGATGCGTCCCGAGATGTATGAAGAGAAACCCGCTGAGATAACCCAGCATGATATAGATAAAATCGTCGCAACGGCGAACCTCGCCCAGGCGATCAGGGCCTTCGGCCATCTGGATGCCGATATAGACCCTCTGGGCAGCCCTCCGCCGGGAGACCCTTCCCTCGAACTCGCGACCCACGGATTGACCCCGGAAGACCTGGCCGAGCTCCCGTCGAGCCTGATCGGCAGGCCGATCTCGGACAAGACGGACAACGCTTATGACGCGATCGGGGAGCTCCGTAAAATCTATTCCTCCAAGGTCGGTTACGATTATTATCACATCAACTCGCTCGAAGAGAGAAAATGGCTGAGGGAAGCGGCGGAAACAGGCAGATTCAGACCGCCCGTAGACCCGATCAACGAAAAACTCCTGCTCGAAAACCTTACCAAGGTCGAGGTGCTTGAAAAGTTCCTCCACCGGATATTCCCCGGCAAGTTCCGCTTCTCGATAGAAGGCGTGGATATGCTCATCCCGATTCTGAACGAGATCGTCGGCATAGCGGCCGAGACCGGCATACGCCACATCTTCATGGGTATGGCACACAGGGGCCGCCTGAACGTCATGCACCATGTCATGACCAAGAGCTACAAAGGTTCACTGATTAAATTCAAAGACCCGATTCTCGAGAAGGATTTCAGGGACTACATGGGCTGGACCGGCGATGTGAAATACCACGAAGGGGCTCGCCACGCTATAAAAAACGGAAGGGAAATTGAAATGCAGATTTCCCTGTCGCCGAATCCGAGTCACCTGGAGTCGGTGAATCCGGTAGTAGAGGGAATGGCGCGGGCGGCCGGAACATCCGTCAACGGGAGCGGAGAGCCGAAGTTCGATCCGGACGTGTCTTTTCCGATTATCGTACACGGGGACGCGGCTTTTCCCGGCCAGGGGATAGTGGCCGAGACGCTCAACATGTGCAGGCTCCCGGGTTACACCACGGGCGGTACGATCCACGTAATAACGAACAACCAGCTCGGATACACGGCGCTGCCGAACGAGAGCCGCAGCACGCTCTACGCGAGCGACCTAGCCAAGGGCTTCGAGATACCGATCGTCCACGTGAACGCGGACGACCCCGAAGCGTGCGTCGAATGCGCCCGCCTCGCGTTCGCATACCTGAACAAGTTCGGGAAGGATTTCCTGATAGATCTGGTGGGATACAGGCGGCACGGACACAACGAAGCCGACGAGCCCGCATTCACGCAGCCGGAAATGTACAAGGTCATAGACGACCACCCTACCGTCAGGGAAATCTGGGCGGAGACACTCGCAGAGCGGAATATGATAGACAAGGACGAAGCCGACGAAATAGTAAACAAATATAACGAGATACTCCACAGCGATTTCGAATCCCTCACCCCGCAGGACATACCCGAAGAGGCCCTTTCCGTGATACCTCCCGCAGGGGCGGCTCAGAAAACGATCACTTCGGTTCCCGCGGAGACGCTCAGGGAAATGAACGCTTCCCTGCTGAAATTCCCTGAAGGGTTCACGATAAACCCGAAACTCAGGCGCGGAAGGGAGCGCAGGGAAATCGCACTCGCAAATATCGACGAAAAGACAGTAGACTGGGCCATGGCGGAAGAACTGGCGTTCGCGTCGATACTGGCCGACGGCACATCGATACGATTCACGGGGCAGGACTCCGAGCGCGGCACGTTCAGCCACAGGCACGCTGTGCTGCACGATTTCAATACGGGGCAAACCTATGCGCCGCTCCAACACATACCGCAGTCAAAAGCGGCTTTCGAGATATTGAACAGCCCCCTTACCGAAAACGCATGCATAGGGTTCGAATACGGATATAACATACAGGCGCCCGACAGGCTGGTCATATGGGAAGCTCAGTACGGTGATTTCATTAACGGCGCCCAGACGATTATAGATGAGTATGTCGTCTCGGCCAGGGCCAAGTGGGGGCAGACCCCTTCGCTTGTCCTGCTGCTTCCTCACGCATACGAGGGCCAGGGACCCGATCACTCGAGCGGACGAATGGGCAGGTTTCTCGATTCGGCGGCTGAAGTTAACATGCGTATCGCCAACTGCACAACCTCCGCGCAGTATTTCCATCTGCTTAGGAGACAGGCAGGCGTTCTGGAGATCGACCCGCTGCCGTTAATCGTGATGACGCCCAAGAGCCTTTTGCGCAATCCGCTTATTTTTTCTTCTCTGAGGGACCTGTCGGAAGGCACGTGGCGGCCCTTCATCGACGACGAAATGAGCGACAGACAGGCGAAGTCCGTGAAGAGGCTCATACTCTGCAGCGGAAAAGTCTACATAGACCTGATCGCAAGCGAGCTCAGAAAGCAACATGCGAAAGACATCGCGATCGCCAGGCTCGAGCAGTTATACCCGGTCCCGACGACCCTGATCCAGAAGGCGCTGAGCAGGTATCCAAAGTTGAAGGAAGTCGTATGGCTCCAGGAAGAGCCCGAGAACATGGGGGCCTGGATGTTCATATACCCGTTCTTAAGGAAATTCATCAAGGGAAGCGTCCCACTGCATTTCATAGGGCGGCGCAGGAACTCGAGTCCTGCGGAAGGGACGGCTTCCATGCATAAAGTAAACCAGGAAGCGCTTATCAAGCAGGTGTTCATGATCGGAAAGCAGCTTCCCAACATCGACGAACTGGGAATTACGTGGGTAAAAAACGTCTAAATACCGGAGAAATAATATGCCTATAAACATCACCGTACCCGAATTGGGGGAATCCGTCGTGGAAGCGACTATCGTGAGATGGTTCAAGTCCGAAGGAGACCCCGTGAAAATAGGGGAGGCGCTGGTCGAGCTCGAAACCGAAAAAGCGAACTTCGAGATCGCGTCTGAGAAGGAAGGGACGCTGAGCAGCATTCTTAAAAGGGACGGAGATGATGTCGAGGTCGGGGAAGTGCTCGGCGTGATCGAGGAAGGGAAAGCCGGTGAAGCGCCCAGGCCGAAGGAAGCCCCGAAGGCGGCCGCTCAGGTAAAAGAAGAAATCACAAAGATGCCCGAAACCGGCCCCGCCGAGAAAGTTACCCCTGTCGCGAGACGGATCGCGGAAGAAAAACAGGTCGATCTCGGCAAGGTGGAGGGTACGGGACCGAGCAGCCGGATAACAAAGGAAGACGTCGAAATCCATATAGAGAAGAAGGCGGAAGAAGCCGCTCAGGCAAAGGTTTCCAAGGCCGAGCCGGCAAGGGGCAAATCCCCTGCTCTGGTCGAGGCGAAAGAGGCGACCGTGCTCCGTATTTCGAGGGACGCAAGGGAGGAGCGTATCAAGATGTCCCGGAGGAGACGCACTATAGCCCGGCGGATGCTCGAAGCTACCCAGTCGACGGCCATGCTCACGACCTTCAACGAGATCGACATGGGCGCGGTCATGGAGCTCCGCAGACGTAGGAAAGAGTCATTCAAGGAAAAATTCGGGGTCAGCCTGGGACTGAATTCTTTCTTTGTCAAAGCCGCCATAGGGGCGCTTAAGGAATTCCCGCAGGTAAACGCCGAGATCGACGGCGACGACATGATAATCAAGCACTATTACGATATAGGTGTAGCGATAGGGGCGACAGAAGGGCTCGTAGTCCCGGTCCTGAGAAATGCGGACAGCATGTCGTTCGCGGTCATCGAGAAGGCGATCAAGGACCTCGCGCAGAGGGCGGAGGACAATACGCTCACGCTCGAAGAGATAATGGGCGGCACTTTTACCATAACGAACGGCGGGGTTTTCGGCTCGCTTATGAGCACACCAATACTGAACCCCCCGCAGTCGGGAATCCTCGGGCTTCACAAGATCGAAGACAGGGCGGTCGCGGTGAGCGGATCGGTGGTAATAAGGCCGATGATGTACGTCGCGCTCAGCTATGACCACCGTATAGTGGACGGTCGCGAAGCCGTACAGTTCCTGGTGAGGATCAAGGAATTGATCGAGGACCCGGAATCGCTCCTCCTCGAAGGGTAAGCATTACCGGGAAGCCGGCCGGGAAATATCGAAACAAATACTGCTAAGAAATTCCCCCGAGTTCGAATACTGCCCCGTAGCGTTTCAAAACCTCTTTCATTAACCCGGGATTATTCTCAAGACGAGGGTCTTCCTTCACGATTCGGAAAGCGTCCTCCCTGGCTTCCCCAAGTATCCTCGCGTCTCTCATGAGGTCGGCGAACCTGAACTGCGGCAGGCCGGACTGCTTCGTTCCCAGAAAATCCCCCGGACCCCTTATCGTGAGATCGGCCTCGGCTATCCTGAAGCCGTCCGTAGTCTCCTCCATTATCGAGAGCCTCTTCTCCGCATCCTCAGACCTCTTGAAGCTCGAAATCAGAATGCAAAACGAATCATGTCCTCCCCTGCCCACCCTGCCCCTCAGCTGATGGAGTTGTGTAAGACCGAACCTCTCGGCGTTTTCCACGACCATCACGGTCGCGTTCGGCACATCGACGCCCACTTCTATCACTGTCGTCGCGACGAGTATATCTATGTGATGGGAAATGAACCTCTTCATCACTGCATCTTTCTCCCCGGCTTTCATTCTACCGTGGAGAAGCCCTACCCTGAATTCGGGGAATATGTCGTTCTTAAGCTCCTCGGCCATCTGAGTCGCGTACTTGAGGTCCTTGAAATCCGGGTTCTCCGATTCCTCAATCATCGGGTAAACGATATACGCCTGCCTGCCCTTTTCGAGCTCCTTTCTGACGGCCTCATATGCGCGCTCGCGGGAGCCCTTCTGGTCGTAATAGACCTTGGTCCTGATTTCCTTCCTCCCGGGAGGGAGCTCGTCGAGCAACGAGACGTCGAGGTCGCCGTAGACCGTAAGGGCGAGGGTCCTGGGTATAGGTGTCGCGGTCATGACGAGCACATCCGGGTTTCTGCCCTTCCCCATGAGACTCGCCCTCTGCATCACGCCGAACCTGTGCTGCTCGTCTATGACCACGAACCCCAGGTTCCCGAAGTCCACCTTCTCCTGAAGGAGGGCGTGTGTCCCGACGGCTATCTGAGCCTCTCCCGAAGCGATCGCCTTGTAATACGCATTCTTCTCACCCCTCCCGAGCGCGCTCTTGAGAAACACGACACGGAGGCCCATGCCTTTTACGTAGTTCATGACCGAGGAAAGGTGCTGTTCCGCGAGTATCTCCGTAGGGGCCATAAGGACCGCCTGATAGCCGCTCTCGACCGCTTTCAGCATGGAAAGGAGCGAGACAATGGTCTTGCCGCTTCCCACGTCCCCCTGCAGCAGCCTGTTCATGGGCCTTCCCGAGCGCATGTCAAGCTCGATCTCCGCGAGCACGCGCTCCTGAGCGGACGTGAGCCTGAACGGCAGCCCCGCGATGAGTCTCCCGGTCAATTCTCCGGTCGGTGAGAGGGATATGCCGTCGAGTCCCGCTATGTCACGCTTCTTGAGCGCGAGTCCGAGCTCCATCAGAAAGAACTCATTATAGGAGAGGGTTTTGTGGGGAGGTGATCCGTAGACGGAGTCCTTGTCCGATAGCTCAACCATAATTTCGTCGTTCGTCGGAAAGTGGACCCTCGATACGGCCGCGCCGAGATCCATGACCCCCCTCTCTTTTCTAAGAGCGGAAGGGATAACCGACTTAAGGGAACCCGAATACCCGTCCACGACGGACTTCATGATCCTCCTTATGCGCCTCTGCTTCAAACCCTCGGTGAGGGGGTATATAGGCACGATGCGGTTAAAGTGCACGTTGCCCTCGTCGAGATCTTCCCCTTCTTCAATGACCTCTATATCCTCGGGCCTCGGGTGGACTATCTGGAGGGCGTCCCTGTATCCCACGCCCACGTCGCCTGTCAGGATCACGGAAGCCCCTTGTTTATATGCGTTCCTCAGGTATTTCTCGTTGAACTGGAACCATATCAGATTCAGGGTCCCCGTGCCGTCTGAAACCGCCATCTGATAGAGGCTCCTCCGTTTTGTGCGGACCTTTCCTGCGAGAATTATCTTCCCGATTATGGTTTCCCTATTGCCGGGCCTTATTTTCGATATGCTCTTTATTGTCCTCCTGTCCTCGTATGTCCTCGGGAAGTAATAGAGCGCGTCCTCCACGGTCTCTATTTCTTTTTTCTTCAGTATCTCCGCAATCCTGGGTCCGACCCCTTTGATATATTGAATCGGAACCTGATCCGGCTCCCTTCTGTCCGGAGCCGGGCCCGCGCCGGTATCCCGGATTGAAGCCCCCTCGTCTTCCGGATTTTTCACTGACGATGGGGTCGTATCCCCGGCCGGTTTGACGGATACATTCGAGCTGTTTTTATTTTTAAGCCCGCCGATTATGGTGAGCGACTTCCTGATAATATCTTTTCTCTCCCCCTGGCCGAGGCCGTCGTATGCGGAGAAGAAATCCCGAAGTGATTCGAATTCCCTCATCTGCACGGCTGAGAGCGGGAGGGAGAGCGCCTTTAGCGTGAGATCCCCGACAAGCTGGTCGAGGGCTTTCACCTTATCCAGGTTCGAAAAGTTGTTTCTCGACGCAAATCTGAGCGGCTTCTCGAGCGCGTCGAGTATTTCATTTAGGTCATTCGACATTAATAAGATTTTACAGGTACTTATAGAGAGAATTCAAGTTCGGATCGTATAAACGGATCTCCGGAGACATATTTTATGAAGAGAGGAATGTAATCATTACGGTCCGCAGACGAAACATGCAGATACAAAGAGAGAAAATAACCGGTATACGTTCTCCCGGGAGGGCAGGAGATGAACCCATGTCCCGACATGGCTCCGCAGCGCATTCCGGCGTCATATTTATTGGGTGAATTTCGTACACCTCAAACAGTGTAATTTTACACACTGAAACGGGTATTCAGCCTGATTTAAAATTTCAAATCGTATAAGCCGTCTATATCACAAATAAAACATAAAGATGAGTAATATGGCACAGATATTGCTCACATAATCATAGTAGAGAAGAGGGCAAAGGACGTGAGAGCCAAAAGCAGATTCACGGCTTTCATTCGCTTTCTACCGATAGTCGATCTAAAGCCGCAAAAAATTCAAGAGAGGAAGGCAACGATGAAATATGACGAAATAAATGCACCGGAAATAGAAACTCAAAGCTACCCTGAACATTTCGAAGAAATAGCGGAAGACGAGAATTTCACGGACGACGATCTGTTCGCCGTCGAAGAGCCGGGGGACGTTTACAACGGAGCCGCGGCAGGGTTGCCGAAAAGGACGGATATCTACGATAGACAGGACGACGAGTTCAGAATATTGAACGATTACTTCAGGGATATATCGAAAGAACCCCTCCTCACCATCAAGGAAGAGGTAGAGATACCGGCGAAGATAAAAAAATGCGAATTCAAGATTGAACAAATCACTTCTTATCTGGAAACCTCAAGCGGCGCCAACGGAAGAAAAACCAACGGTCATCTTAACCACAAAATGAACAGGAACAGGCTCAATGCCTCCCTCAGAGCCTACTCTCACCAGGCGGAGAAGTTGAAGAAGAGGTTCGCGAGCGCCAACCTCAGATTGGTTATAAGCATTGCCAAGCGGTACGTCAACCATGGCCTTCCCTTTCTCGACCTCATCCAGGAGGGGAACATAGGCCTCATGAAGGCGATAGAAAGATACGACCATTCGAGAGGGTTCAGGTTTTCCACATATGCCTCCTGGTGGATATACCAGGCCATAACGAGAGCGATCCTCGTCCACAGGGGGGCGGTGCGTGTCCCCGTGTATCTGCTCGAGGTAACGAGCCGGGTATACCGCACGAAATCGGTACTACTAAAAGAATCCGGCAAGAACCCGACCGCTGAAGAGATTTCGGAGCGGTCCGGGGTGCCGCTCAAATACGTGAGCCGTATATTGAAAATCACAAACGAGTCGGTGAGTCTCGACACCCCGGTGGACGGGGAGAAGAGGACGCTTTACGATTTTATAGAGGACGAGGAATCGGCTTCTCCCGATCACATGGTCGTGGATTACGAATTAAAAGAGGTTATACGGAACTCCCTTTCGATGCTGAGCGTGAAAGAAGAGGAGGTGCTGCGGATGCGTTTCGGGATAGACAGGAGCGATGTCGTGACACTCGACGATATAGGCAGGAAGTTCAAGCTCACGAGAGAGAGGATAAGACAGATCGAGAAGAAAGCCCTCCGGAAGCTTTCCGTTTCGAGAATGAGGGAATCCCTCAAAAATTTCCGCGCATAATTCCAGCCATGTTGGACCACGAGTCGAAACAAAATGTGTCATTTTACACAATTTGTTGTGGTTTTTAACGCATCCGCAAGCTATATTTATGCCCCTAATATAAACTATAAGATGCAACATGCCGTTAAAACTAGATCTTTAAGTTCATGTTTTATTGGTACGGTTATTGCACTATAATTAGTAAAGCTGGCCGGGGAAATCCGGCCGGCAAAAAAAATCAGGAGGTTTTGAAGACATGAGAGTGATTGCTATTTTGTTTGCGATGTTATTAGTGATGGGACTTTCCTTCGGTGGAAATTCCTTTTTCGGCAGTACGTCCTCAATAGCCCAGGACGATCCGGCAGGCGAAGCGCCGGGCGGTGATATGCCGGACGAAGCGACCGACGGTTCGGGAGCTGCTACCGATGCTGTTGACAAGGCCACCATGGGCGAAACGCCAGGCGGCGACATGCCGGATGAAGCGACCGACGGTTCGGGAGCTGCTACCGGTGCTGCTGACGAAGCTACCCCGGGCGAACTGCCGGGCGACGAGAAACCGGACGAAGCCACACAATAGGGAATAAAATT
>MFCJ01000101.1:1847-21145 GCA_001775255.1 Candidatus Dadabacteria bacterium RIFCSPHIGHO2_12_FULL_53_21 | reverse complement strand
ATAAATACGCCTGGCGTCGCGCACGTGGTATCAATATCGGGTCTTAATTTTCTAACCTCGAGCTCCGACTCGAACTCGGGGGCCATGTTCCCGGTGCTCGCGCCCTGGAGCGAGAGGAAATCCAAGGGAACACAGATCGATTCTATTCTGGCAAGCGTGCGGAAGAAGTTTGCCGGGATCCAGGGCGCCCAGGCGGTCGCGTTCAACGCCCCCGCCATACAGGGCCTGAGCTCTACAGGCGGTTTTCAATTCGAGCTCGAGGACAGGACCAACCTCGGTCTCGATACCCTCCAGAAGGTTATGGGAGAGATAATCGGAGCGGGTCAGAAGCGGCCCGAGCTCGTGGGTCTCTTCGCCTATTTTTCGGTGAACACACCCGGCCTCTATATAGAGCTCGACCGTACAAAAACTAAAACGCAGGGGGTATCGATTTCGGAGGTATTCCAGACCCTGCAGGGATATCTCGGCTCCCTTTACGTAAACGACTTCAACCTCTACGGTCAGGTCTACAAGGTCTTCATACAGGCTGATGCACAGTACCGCAATACTATGGACGACATATCCCGTCTCTATGTGCGCACAGACAGGGGGGACCTCGTCCCGCTCGATACACTGATAGATGTGAGTAAGATCGTGGGTCCCGAGACCATCACGCACTATAACCTTTACCGCTCAGCCGAGATCGACGGCGATAACGCCCCGGGCTACAGCTCGGGTCAGGCCATGGATACCATGGTGGAGCTCTCGGATCAGTATATGCCGGAAGGCATGGGGTTCGAGTGGTCCGGTATCTCGTATCAGGAGATAAAGGCGGGGAACCTGGCTCCCCTCATATTCGGCCTCTCCCTCGTATTCGTGTTCCTATTCCTCGCGGCGCTCTACGAGAGCTGGGCAATGCCGTTCATGGTCATGCTCGCGGTCCCGCTCGCGCTCCTGGGCGCTATGACGGCCCAATGGATGCGCGGCCTGTCGGATGATATCTACTGCCAGATCGGGCTCGTCATGCTTATAGGCCTCGCGAGCAAGAACGCGATCCTGATCGTCGAGTTCGCGAAGCAGCGCCGCGAGGAGGGCATGCCGGTTCAGGAAGCGGCAATGACCGCTGCCCTCATTAGACTCAGGCCTATCCTGATGACTGCGTTCGCGTTCATTCTAGGTGTGTTCCCGCTCGTAGTCGCTTCGGGGGCGGGCGCGAACAGCAGACATTCATTAGGGACGGCGGTATTCGGCGGTATGATAGTTTCGACACTCCTCAGTCTCATAATCGTTCCCGTATTCTACGTGATAATCGAGGACCTGAGGGAGCGCGGACCGAACAAGCCGGCTTAATGCGCAGAACCTGCGCCCGTAAACGATCCTACTGTACCTCTTCTGCATAAACCGGTAATGAAACCTTCCCCGTTCGTCCTGAGCCTGTCGAAGGACGTCATTTTTTAATCCATTCCCCCTTTGACGGGGGAAGGTAAGGATGAGGGTGTACCTTAAAAAAAATCAGTCATGCTGAACTACGGTTCTGAACAAGTGCAAGAACCGGGCGCCATAGGCGGAATGCAATAATGCTATTATTCCACGGTCGTTCCTTGAAGAACCCAAAATATTCAGCATCTCGTTTTTGTCATTCCCGAATCAGAAGCGTGCCCTCGCATTAACACAGCCTTCATATGATATTTATCCGCATTTCTCACTTCTCAAGATAATACTCGGAGGGCGGGCGTTAACACCGCACCATACCGTTATCAGAGGTTATGCAAATGGGAGATGGAAAAGACGGCATTCTTAAAGGCCAGCGCGCCCTCGTCACGGGAGCGAGCTCGGGCATAGGCAAGGCGATTGCCGCGGCATTGGCGGAAGCCGGGGCTTCGGTCGCAGTGAATTTCAGGGCGGGGGGCGATAAGGCGAACGCGGTCGTGGACGAGATACGCGGCCGAGGCGGGGACGCGATTGCGCTCCAGGCGGACGTCGGCAGCGAATACGAGGTGCATGAGATGTTCCTGCAGATGATAAAACACTACGGGAGCATCGATATCCTCGTCAACAACGCGGGGGTACAGAAAGACGCCCCGTTTCATGAAATGACGATCGAGCAGTGGAACGAAGCGATATCGGTCGATCTCACGGGGCAGTTCCTTTGTTCGAGGGAAGCCGTAAGGGAATTCATGAGGAGGGGGATGGTCCCGGAACTCTCTTCCGCACTCGGGAAAATAATCTGCATATCGTCCGTTCACGATACGATCCCCTGGGCGGGTCATGCGAACTACGCAGCCGCAAAGGGCGGGGTCAAGATGTTCATGAAAACGATCGCGCAGGAGCTCGCCCCTCTCAAGATAAGGGTAAACGCCGTTTCTCCGGGGGCGATAAAGACCGAAATAAACAAATCTGTCTGGGACACGTCTGAAGGTTTGAAGGGGCTACTCGATCTGATTCCGTACGGAAGGATAGGGGAGGTGGAAGACGTCGCAAGAGCGGTCGTCTGGCTCGCTTCCGACGACTCGGATTATATTACGGGCGACGTGCTTTATGTGGACGGCGGCATGATGCTCTATCCCGAATTCCGCACCGGCGGCTGACCCCGTTACATTAATGGTCCCGAGGCGCACACTTAGGGTGCAGTCGAAGGACGCCTTCGTTATTTCCCTCTCCCCAGCGTGGGAGAGGGGTAGGGTGAGGGGGTACCTTAATATTTTCGTCACCCTGAACCCTGAAACTAGTTCAGAGCAGGCTCGTTTCAGAATCTCTTTTTTTTACCCGTTCGCACTGAGCCTGTCGAAGTGCGCCAACTCTCTCCCCCCTACTTCAAAATCTCCCCCGTCTTCTCGCTCCATAACAGGAGGTCTAGGTCGTCCATGGGGATACCTAAATCATCCGCAAATTGCCTGAGGCTGTTTTCTACAGCGATATACCTGTCCCTCGTACCGGGCGGCTTCGGGCTCTCGATCACCCCGAGCTCGTATAACGTATTGAGTATGTGCTTGTCGAGAATTGCGTAACCCTGATAACCTATGTTCCTCAGAAAGTGGCTCGACTCCTTGTACCCGATCCCCTTTATGTCCCTGTTCCTCGCGAAGAAGTCCCTCCTCTCGTGCGGGTCCGGGAACGACTCGATCAGGTCCCTCAGCCTGAGCCCGTACTCGCGCCTGAGATACTCCCTCGTATGAATTATGTAATCCGGTCTGTAGTTGGGGAACCTGTGGATACCTTTTAGTCTACTCTTGAATTTCCTGAGACTCCCCTCGAGAAGTATGTCCCTCAGCGCCTCGATCGATCTGAGTCCCATCCTGGCGCTCGCCCCCGCCGTGCAGATACAGAACGCGAGCTCCTCGAATATCCTTCCGTCATCCCCCTGTCTGTAAACTTCCCGGAACTCCTCGAGCCTCGCCCTGATAATCCCTCTCTTTGCTTGATAGGACATCCTTAGCTTTTCGCGAAGTTCGTTTTTCATTTACTGATATGCCTGGGGGAAGTGTGGATACCGCTGTTAGGGGATGCTTGATGGTTCTATTTGTAGATAGTCAGGCTGACACCCGGAGTCAGTTCCGCCGATCTCAGGTTATTCCATTTCTGAATGCTCGCCACCGATACGTTATGCCTGCTCGCGATATCCCAGAGCGTATCGCCTTTCTTGACCCTGTAGCTGATTACGTCGCTGCTGCTCGCCGTTGATCTCGCCGAGGCGTATGTGCCGTTCGGTATTACGAGCACCTGTCCCGACCTGATGGTGGAGCCGCTCAGATTGTTGGCGCTCATCAGAGAGGTCACACCGACGCCGTGCTTTGTCGCTATGCTGCCCAGCGTGTCGCCGGGCTGCACTCTGTACCTGCTCGTGCCGGAGCTTACAGTCTCCGTAGCCGGGCTCTCGTAAGACGCGCTCGAAGTTCCGGGGATAGTCAGCACCTGCCCGTACTTGATAACGGAGCCGTTCAGATTGTTGGCGCTCTGTATGGATGCGACCGATACGCCGAACTTCCGTGATATGCTGCCTAAACTGTCCCCGCGCGCGACTGTGTATCTGCTTCCGGCGCCGCTATAACTCGTTGTCTCCGGGACCTCGGCGCTCGAAACGGCCGTCGAGGAGGTTCCGGGTATGGTTAATACCTCTCCGCGTTTTACGACGGTGCCTCTCATGTTATTTGCGCTCTGTACGGATGCGGCCGATACGCCGTGCCTGGCTGCTATCTTTCCCAGCGTGTCTCCCGATTTGACTGTGTATCGCGTGGACGCGCGCGTGGCGGAAGCCTGCGATGTCGCCCTGGCCGACGTTGCTGACGTTACAGATGCTGCCGAAGTATCCGTGTACGCAACTTCGGAGCTCGCCACATAAGTGCTTCCGTTCGCTATGTAGGGTATGTCCAGCTCCTGCCCCGACATAATTGTCGAGCCCTTAATACCGTTCGCCCGCTTTATAGTCGTTATGCTGACGTTATATTTCGCCGCTATGCCGCCCAGTGTCTCGCCCGGCTGCACCCTGTGCCTGGCTACTTTGGTGGCACTGACCGTCTCGACTTCCGTATCGTAGTACCGGCCTGTAGATCCGGGGATTGTGAGCACCTGTCCCGACCTTATCATGGAGCTCCTCATGCTGTTGGCGTCTTTTATTGAAGCGATGCTTACCCTGTGCCGGGCTGCTATAGCCCCCAGCGTATCGCCGCGCCTTACCCTGTACTTAACCGTCGCCGAACCGCTGTCCTCCGAAGCGTACGAACTCGAAGGGCCCGAGAGGCCCGGTATAGTGAGCACCTGTCCCGATCTGATCGTCGAGCTTCTCATGCCGTTTGCCCTTTTTATGCTCGACACGCTGACTCCGTATCGTGAGGCTATCCTGCCGAGGGTCTCGCCGCGTTTTACCCTGTGCGTGCCTCCGACGCTCCTCTGTGCAATCATCGGGTTTATGTCTTTGAGTGCATAAAGCTCCTTGCTTTTCTGAGAAGTGACGGTTGCGTAACCCTGAGGGACATTAATCTGGTAAGGCCCTCCGGGAGGGGTCGCATTTAGCAGTATAGCCGGGTTCAGATCGACGAGCGTGTAATGGCTTACGCCTATCACTCTCGCAATATCGTTGAGACTCTTTTGAGGGGGAACCATGACTGTCTCATAGAACGCGGGTTCATGGTAGTCGATTCCGACGAAGCCGTATTTTTCGGGGTTCCGGGCGATTATGAGAGCGGCCATGAGCTTGGGGACGTAATTCTTTGTTTCGGTCGGAAGGGTGTACTCCGATATCTGCCAGAAGTCGTTGATCTGATATTTGTCTATGGCGGCCTGGACCCGGTCTTCCCCGCAGTTATAGCCGGCGGCGGCGAGCTCCCAGGACTGAAACATGGCGTACAGGTCGCTCAGATAATCCGCGGCGGCCACTGTGGACTTCTTCGGGTCCATTCTCTCGTCCACCCAGACGTCGACCCTGAGCCCGTAGCGAGTGGCGGTAGGCTTTATGAACTGCCAGGGGCCGACTGCGGCTTTGTGGGATTCCGCTTTGACGCTGAATCCGCTTTCGATCATAGCGAGATATACGAGGTCGGTAGGCATACCCCTCTGCGAAAGGATTTCCTTCATCAGGGGGATATATTTGCCCGAGCGCTCGAGCCATATGCTGAAAGACCTGCGCCCTTCGTTCTGAAAATAGACCATGTAGTGGATGACCCTGTCGTTCAGAACGACCGGTATTTCTTTTTCCGTATCGGGGGCCACGTCGGGGAACTGATCGAATATGTTCTCAATGTAATAGTAGGTTCTCCAGCCCTGCACCTGAGGATTGAGAATGAAGAAGCTCGACCTTGCGTCTTCGACGGTCTCGTCTCCCGTATCCTCGTCGACTATCTTGATCTCGGAGTCGATTTCGGTATCCTCGAGACGGATACCCGAAATGGCAGGACCTGACGTGCTGCTAGTGGGGGACTTGGCTCCGCAGCCGACTAGAATAAGAAGTGTAGTGCCCGCTATAGGCAGTAAGTACTTATAAAACATTGGCTTTTTTTTATCATAATTTGATTTGAATGTCAATGGACTGAGATGCAAAGTTAAGTATTTTTCTTAAAAAAAGCCATACATCACGATATATAATACCGAGTTTAAATTTGTTCTATAATAAATTTCTAACCCGCCGCCGGGTTCCTGAATCTTAACGTAAAGATTTTATATAGACGATCCGGCTCTCATACCGCGCCTGAAAAATATCTTTTAAAATCTCCGGGCTTCATGTTCGCGGTTTTAGCGAGCGCCCTCAATTTCTTCTTGTCGGTGAGGTCATCCTGACTGAGCTTGATCATATATTTCTGGGCAACTTCATATGATTCGGTGTTGATGTCTACATACCTTATCCTGGGCTGATTCAGTACCGGGTCTATGATTTCATCGAAATAAATCGGGATCATTCTTCCGGTCTGTATCGATACTACCGCTCCCGAGCCGCCGCTGAGCAGATATTTCACGGCGCTGTACCCCAGGTCGCGCGTGTATTTTGCATCAAAGGGTATGGGCGGTGCCGACCTGAGCTCATAACCGATCGTCTTTTCTATCACTCTCGTGTTGATACCTTTTTCAGCGAGTGACTTCATAGTTTCATGCTTCAGCAGCTCGCCGAGATCGACCTCGGAGAGCCTTATGCGTCCGAGCTCGTCCCTGCTCAGGTCTTTCAGGTTCTTAAGCTCCTCCTCGTCGAGCTTCTCGGTGAGTCCCTCCGCGAGTATGGCCACCCCGTCCTCCCTTCCGGAGGCGAGGCGTTTAATTATGGAGCCTTCGAGGATTGCGGTGATATTCCTGAGAGATATTTTGCCTTTGCCGAACTGCTCGGGAATCAATGTGATAGTGGCCCCTGCTGCTTTACCTATTCCGAGAGCGAGGTGCCCCGTCTTTCTCCCCATCGTAACTACGAAGAACCACCTGTTCGTCGTCTTTGCGTCCTCCATGAGGTAATGGACGAGCTCGGTGCCTATGTGCCGGGCTGTCTCGAACCCGAATGTCGGTATGTAGCCCGGCAGCGGGATGTTGTTGTCTATCGTCTTCGGGACGTGCGCCACCTTTATCCTGCCCCTGCCGGCTTTTTCTACCTCGCTTGCGAGGAACATCGTCCCGTCTCCGCCTATCGTTATGAGGTATCTCACGCCGAGCATCGCGAGACTGCGGATCGTGTTCTTCATCCTTTCCGTGCTCGACGTGGGGTTAGCCCTCGATATGCCTATTATTGAGCCGCCTGTGTTGTGTATGCGCGACGTGTCCTGTATGGTCAGCTTCTCGATATGGCTCGTATCGCCTTCTGCCAGCCATCTGAACCCTTCCCTGATCCCTATCACATCGATGCCCCTGTTAACGGCTTCTATCGTCGACGCGCTTATGACGCCGTTTATACCCGGCGCAGGCCCGCCCCCTACGAGAATTGCGAGTGTATTCCTCTTACGTCCTTTTGTCCCGGGCATAGCCATTTCCCTGTAGCGTGCGATTTGGTATTCGTCTCATTATATAATATGTATTAGTTGAAGGAAAATTAAATGACCGTTTTGATTTAATGAAGATACCTCCCTGTCCGCGCCTCCCGGGCATAAGGCCTCCGGTCGAAGAAGCGCGCAAGGATGAGGCCCGCGACGAAGCCCCCTATGTGGGCCCAGAACGCGACTCCTCCCGTTTCCTTCGGAACGTTTAGAGTGCCGAGCCCGCTCAGGAATTGAATCAGGAACCATACGAATATGAATACCGCGGCGGGGATGTGTATGAATTGTACGAAGAAGAAAATTGGCACGAGCGTCAGGATTTTTGACCTGGGATAGAATGTCATATAGGCCCCGAGCACGCCCGAGATCGCCCCGCTCGCCCCGACCATCGGTATTATCGAATGTATATTCGTGACGAATTGAAACAGCGCCGCTGCGAGGCCGCATACGATATAAAAAACCAGGTACCTGAAATGCCCCATCCTGCCTTCGACGTTGTCCCCGAATATGTAGAGGAAGAGCATGTTGCCGATCAGGTGGAGCCACCCGCCGTGAAGGAACATCGAGGTCAGGAAAGGGTAGATACGGTCGGTGAGATCCGTATCGGGAGAAGCTGAAAATACATTGGCCGGTATGAGTCCGTAACGGAATATAAAAACGTTCACATATTCGCCGATTGAATACCCGTATAGAAATATCAGGACATTGACTACTATGAGTATAATATTCACATATGGGAATCCGGGGGATTTGGTCGTATCTCGGAGAGGGATCATCGATCTAATGATTATACATAGGGGGTCTCGCCCTCACCACTTGTATTATGAAGCCGATAACATAAAATTGAGGGCGTGTTATTATTAAACGGGTCAGGAGAGCATGTTTCAAAAACTTAGGACGGACCTTGTAAAAAAGCTCGCCGGCATAAAGCTCATACTGGTCAATGCGGACGGCTTTATATCGGACGGCGCGCTGGTACACGGGGCACACGGCCCGAACGGCTTACATGTCCGGGCGCTCAAGGGTAATGACGTGGAATTCGTAGCGTTTTCAAAATCCGGGGACGGGCTCATTTCGTCAGCGGCGGAGCGGCTTGGAATAACCCTCCACCAGGGGATTTCTGAAAATTCCCGGTTCTATTCCGGGATAAAAGACGATTACGCGGTCTCTGACGATCAAGTTGCGTTCATATGCAGGGACCATGCGGACATCCCGGTAATGAAAAGGGTTATCTTCACTGCGGTCACACAGGACGCCCCGCTCGAGGTTAAAGCGGAATCATATTTCGCGGCCTATTCTGCGGGCAGCGGGGTGGTGAGCGAGATCGCGGCTTTGATACTGGTAGCTAAAAAATATCCCGGCGGCTGGTCCGAGTAGCCGCAATACCGTTTCGCAGCATTCTTCGAATTCCCTTCCGGCATGACTTATGTGATAAAATTAGATCCCATGGGGATCAAGGAGATCACTGACTCCGTAAAGTCGAAGGCGTACGAGATCGGGTTCGATCTGGTCGGGATATCTCCTGCCGGGAGCTTCCCTGAAAGCCAGTTCTATAAAGAGTGGCTGTCGAGGGGGTACGCGGGGGAGATGAAATATATGGAGAGAAACCCCGAGAAGAGAGAGGACCCGGGCCAAATAGTCCCCGGCGCGAAATCCGTGATTACGTGCGGACTCAATTACAATACGGGTTTCCCCTATTCGACTGAGGCGGGTGACGGGAGCAGGGGATGGATCGCGCGTTATGCGTGGGGGGAGGACTACCACGCGGTCATGGACGATAGGCTCAGGGCGCTCGAGGACTTCATCTCCGGGGAAGCCCCTGAGGGAGCTAGCTGCCGCCGTTACGTCGATACCGGACCAGTCCTCGAAAGGGTCTACGGAAAGTACGGAGGCATCGGCTGGACCGGGAAGAACACATGTCTTATTAATCAGAGAATCGGTTCCTGGATTTTTCTCGGCGAGATTATCACCAGCATGGAGCTCGACTACGACAGCCCGGCCCCCGACAGGTGCGGTACGTGCACCCGGTGTATAGATGCCTGTCCGACAGGCGCTATCACGGAGCCCTACGTGCTCGATTCGAGGCTCTGTATCTCCTATCTGACAATAGAGTTAAAAGACGGCATACCGAAAGAATTAAGGGACGGGATTGACAATAATATATTCGGCTGCGACATATGCCAGGACGTCTGTCCCTGGAATAGAAAAGCGGAAAAGACAGCCGAGCCGGGCTTTCAGCCGAGGGAAGGGCTCTACAACCCCGGGCTCCGTTCGTTCTCCGGGCTCGGTCCCGATGAGTTCAGCGCGCGGTTCAAAGGGAGTCCTGTCAGGAGGACCAAAAGAAAGGGGTTATTGCGTAACGTCCTCGTCGCTATGGGCAATTCGGGGGATACGAGCCTCATTCCCGCGATCGAAGAATACCTTTCTGACGGGGAGCCGCTCGTACGGGCCCACGCGGCCTGGGCGCTCTGGAAACTCGAAGGCGAGGGATCGAAGGATACCCTGCTCGACCACATCAAGCTAGAGAATGACCCGATGGTGCTTGAGGAAATAGATGCACTTCTCATGGATGTACAGGGCTGAAAGGCTCGCTGTGGTTCAAGGGTCGTTAAATAGGTAGGCTAGGATACGGAATGCCGGATGTAGAAACCGGATCACACGGGAGAGACTCATGGGAGTAATCCGCAAGGAAGGGGTGTTAAAAGCGAATTTGAGATTCTATCAGGCGCTTCGCGACGGGGATCCGGATTCGATGCAGGAAGTGTGGCTTAACGAGTCGAGTGCCAAGTGCGTTCATCCCGGCTGGCCGATGCTCTACGGATGGGAAGCAATCAAAGAGAGCTGGAAGAATATATTTCAGGCAGGTCCGCCCGCGCGTATCGAAATTTCTGACGTCAAGGCTTATGTCGCGGGAGAGCTGGCGTGGGTAATCTGTATAGAGAAGATAAGCCAAAGGGCGGGGGATCAAACCCGGTTCGGTTACGCACAGTCGACGAACGTGTTCGAGCTCTCAGGCTCTTCCTGGCGTCTCGTGATCCACCATGCGTCCCCCGTACCTGTTCCCGCGGGTGAGGCCGCATCAAATCAGAATCTACAATAAATAATCTGCTTGGGATTAATAATTAAAGTTATAGAACACGTCGGCGCCGGGGTTTTCCCCACCGACATCTCCGTTGATTGTGACGTTTTTAAAGATCGTGTATTCGAGCAGCACCCTGTTCTCTGTAATGGTGGTCGAATCGAATAGAGACTGCGTGGTCTCCCTCTCGAAACCTATGTAAAGGTCCTGCGTGAGATATTTCCCCAATTCGACCTGTGCTCCGCCGGTACCCCCCCCGACGCTTATGACGTCGAGCGACAGCTTGCTTCCGAGGAGCTTCTCGAGCTGTGCAGCGGCTATCCCTCCCGCCACACCGGTGGCTACTCCCTGAATAGACGCCCTGTCCCCGGAGCCGATCTGGTCGGAAGGCGCGCCGAACACGATATAAGATATCATATCGGTTTCCGACATCACCGGGTCGCTCGATAGCTTTAACACCGGCTTTTCTGCTGTCCCGCTTATATTCACGTAAATCTCGACGCCGGAGACGCGGTAAAGCGCTGTTACGTCGAGGAACGGGTTGATTTTCTCCGTGCCGGAAAAGCTGACGTTCCCTTCCTGAATCCTGAAGAGCTTGCCCAGCGTTTCGTAAGTACCCCTGACGGTGTTGATTGTGCCCGCGATTCTAACGTCATGACCGAATGCCTTATCGATGTCGAGGTCCCCCTTAAGCTCGATGTTCGCGCCCCTTCCCTTAACCCAGTTGTTTTTTCGCATCCTGATTGCGAGATTCAGCGCGACGCTCTCTTTAAAGTAATCCGTCCGCGCGCCTTTGCCTACGACGAACTCGTCATTATCGTCGTCTACGAATTTAATCTCCTCAATCTCTTTTTCCTGCTTCTCGGGGATAGTGATCCTGGCCTTGGCGACCGTTACCTTTCCTCCGACCTCTATCTTTTCTCCCTCGCCCTTGAGACTCAGATTTCCGGTTAGATAGGCCGTGATTCCCTTCGGTCTCACGAGGAAGTTCTGCAAGTTCCCCTGCAGATCATAGGTCAGTGTAGGCACGTCGATCTGCCCTTCGAACGTCCCTTTCCCTTTGCCTGATATGATTTCGGTCTGCCTGAGGAACCCTTTCTGTCCCTCGAGCTCGATCAGCGCGTTTGAGACATTGAACTCGTTCCTCAGGGACTTAATCTTGAACGCCGCGTCCTTAAGCGCTATTTGTCCGGTAGCGGACGGGTTGTCGAGGGTGCCCGAGGCTTTTACGTCGAGTATGAGCAGTCCCGACGATTTGTCGATCTCGCTGCTTAAGCTCGTTAACGGGCTCAGGTCAACCCCGCTCGAGCTAATCGTTAGATTGAAACTCGCTTTCTTTATGTTCTCTCCGAAATTGTTGAGATCCAGGTCCGCGTCCGCGTTCCCGTCGGCCTGCAATATCACGGCCGAGTCGCCCGTAACGAGGAACTTCAGGTTTAGATTACGGTCGAGGTAGTTGAGGTCGAGTGATATATCGTCTTTGAAATCCTTATAGGCGAGGTTGCTCGTGTCGAGCTTCGCGCTGAACTGAGGCCGGGCCATCGTTCCCCTCACATCCGCATCCGCGGACAGGGTCCCCTCCACATCGGCTTTCGGGTTTATCGCCTTAACGATGTCGTTCAGGCTGAGGTTGCTGAGCCTTACCCGCCCGTCGACGTTGCCGTCGTAATAGATACTGGCGTCCGCAAGCGCCGAAGAATCTTTATAGTAGAGGTTGAATGAATCCACTATCAGCTTGCCGGGTGAAACGGTCAGAAGAATATTGTCCCTGTTCACAAGCTCGGTGTCTTCCATCTCAAGCCTGATCTTGCTGATTTCTATGTGTTTCTCACTCTTCCCGAGGTCCCTGAGCGTCGTAGCGATCTCGTACTCGAACCGGTCGTTCTCCTTAATCACCGCGTTTACGTCGATTCCATTTCCTTCGCTTTCGGCCTCGATCTCGATGCTCTCTATATTCCTGTCCTTGAGTTTGGCGTTCCCGGTGCTGACCTCCGCGCGCAGGTCGGGGTTATCCAGGTCTATCGAGCCGTCTCCTTTTATTTTTATGGACTCCGCGGCGAATACATCGTCGATTTTGAAATCCCCTGCCTCGGCGTCGATTGTTATATTCGGGTTCCTGATGTCCCCTTCGACCCTCCCCGCGGCCTTGAGCGTTCCGGCGAGCTCCGTACCCGGGGCGAATCTGGAGACGAGGCCCAGGTCCCCGACCTCGAGGTCGTAACCGAGGCTCACCCCCTTCCTGCTTGCGCTGCCGTCCTTTACGCTTAGACTGAACGAGTCCCCGTCGAGTGACAACGCCCTCACGGTCAGTTTCTCTTTGTCGTACGATGCTTCGACGTTCCCTTTTTTTAAATTTAAGTTAAATATGCCGGACGGTCCTATATGCCCCTTGACGGACGCGTTCAATTTTTGCAGCACGTCCCCTTCGAGGGGGATTAGCCCTTTTACCGCCAGTTCGGAATTTATCCTGCTGCGGAGATTCTTTTTACTCAGGATCGTCCCGAGGTCGACGTTCTTAAAAACGGTTTTGACGTCCACCCTTACTCCGGAGGGCGAATAGCCCGCGGTCCCGGTCAATTTTAAATCGCCCGCCTGCTTCCCCTTTATGTCGAGGCGCTCGATCTTCGCGTTGACGGTCATATCCCCGAATTCGGCCCAGCTTCCCTCCGCACGGAGGTCGGCGTTGAGTATCGCCCCCAGCTTCGTATTGACCGCCTCTGTCTTTTTCTCCGTTTTCTCTTCGATGAGTGAAAATATCTCGGTCGTCTTCACGTCTTTGAGAGAGACCTTTAGGTCGAAGCTGTTTTTTCCCTCCCCGGTAATTAATCGGGCGAGGTCTCCTTTCCCGCTTAGAACGAGCCCGCCGAGGTCGGATTTTATATCCCCCTCGCCCAAATCCACCCCTGTGCCGGAGATGGAGATTTTATCGAGCGAGCCTGAGAGTTTCTTCCCGAATACTTCCGATTCGGGGATTTTTATATTTATCCGGGCATCGATGTTTTTCGGGTCTTTGAACACGCCATCTCCCTCGGAATCCAGGTTGAAAGTGCCGACGTTCTCGAGACTGTAGTTCCGGACCGACACCGAGTAGGAGATTTTCGGGTCTCCTTTCAGGTCGCCCGCCTCGCCGTCGAGCTTGATCTCGGCCCCGTTCAGTATGACCTCCAGGTCTCTAACCTCGGCCTTGTCGCCCGTGTAGAGCGCCTTGGCTCTCAGGTTCTTGACGTTCAATCCCAGTGACGGCGCATCGAGGTCGGCGTTTTTGAGGTCGACGTGTATCTCCTCTATGATATTAATGAGCTTCGCAGAAAGTTCCGTATCGTCAATGCCGTACTTCGAGACCCTGTTCTCCTCTCTGTCGTCCAGGGTGAGCTCGCCGTCCTTGAGCAGGAGATCGGAAACTATGATGCTCCACTCGGGCGGGCCCTTTTTCTCTTTATCCTTCTCCTTCACTTTTTCGCTCCCGCCGATTTTGCCGAAGTTCCACGTGCCGTCACTGTATTTGATGAGCCGAACCTGCGCCCCGTTTACAGCCAGCCTGTCGACGGGAACCACTTTGCTAAAGAGCACCGCGGTGTTGAGCATCTGGGGGATGGAGTATGTGACGGATAGTTCTTTTACGGAAACGAAGCTTTCGTTCCCGACATCGAATGTAACGTCTTTCAGCTTTATGTTGTAAAAGAAATTGCCCTCTACTTCGCCGATTTTAAAGGACTGCCCGGTTGACGAGCTGACGATTCGTTCTGCGGTGCTTTTAACGAGTCTCCTGAAATACCCCGTCTGGGTAAAGGAGTAGGCGGCTAATGTGATGATTACAATCAGGGTGATTAAAATTCCGGAAGTGATCAGAATCTTATGACGCATATCGTGACTTTCTCGGGGAAGAGGTGCAGTCGGTTCTTGTTATCATAAATCTGTCATTTGAAAATACACGCCGTCTGGCTTTGACACTATTATACCTCAACGGTCTTTTAAAATGAACCTGCAAAAAACGGTCTTCCGGGCATGAATCATTTCCTTGATACCATATAAATACCCGCCAGGATAAGCGCACCTCCCGTTACCGTCCCCCAGTCGAGCCCGTTCCCCAGTATGAGCCAGTCGAAGAAGAGGCCGAAAACCGGTACGAGCATGGAGGAAAAGGTTGTGATGTTGATATCCAGCTTCTTTATGAGATAGAACCATATGGTGAAGTCGACGGCCGAGGCGATGAGCCCTGTAAAGAGCAGTATGTATACCGAGTTCAACGTCCATTCGACGTTCAATACGCCGTGGGTGGGTATGGCTATGATGAGAAGGCCGATTGTGCCGAACGAGAGCTGTAGCGCGCTCAACCTGTAAATATCCTCGCCCGCCATCCTTTTCTTTACCCAGATATTCGATACCGCCCACGATATGGCCGCGATGATAATGAGTATCTCCCCGAGGAATATATAGAGATTCTGTTTTGAGATTATGTCCCAGCCGAGGATCGACAAAATCCCTGCCGAGCCCAGTAAAACGCCGGCCCACTGCCGCGTGTTTATCTTTTCCTTGAGGTAGAAATGGACGAGGAGTATCGTCCAGACGGGCATGGTATAGAGGAGCACGGAAGTCTTTCCCGCCGTGATGCGCTTCATCCCCAGGAGCATGAATCCGAAGAGGAGCGTGGTCTGGAATAACCCGACGGCCATAAAATCGGGCCACCTGCGCGGATGGGGCAGTTTAATCGACCTCGATTTCACGTATATCAGCAATATCACCGCCGCGATTCCGCACCTCCATACGGCGAGGGTGAGGGGCTCCATATAGCCGAGGCCCATCTTCATAAGCACCCACGAGTACCCCCATGTGACTATTACGAAAACGAGGAGCAGTATATTTATCGCAGTTCGGTTCATTATTGTTTGTTTATACGGGACCCGGTGCCGGGAATTCTCCCGGAGGGGCGTTCCGCCGAATGGAAATAGAGCATACAAGCTTTATCCTAGACGGTTTTACCGTCTTGACAAGGAATGGTCAATATTTATAATTACACAGCTTTTAACTACCGGATAAAATAATACTTTATTCCGTTAAATTCATTAGTTATTTTGCATATCCGGCCCGGGTTGAAAAGAGCTAGAGGGGTGCTAAACTAAGTTGGTTTCAAGAAACCCCATGAATTATATTTCCGCGGATAATTGAGCTGGACCGGGTTAGAAAATCTATAATAAGTCGGAGGTGGGCTAAAGGTGAAGATTCTCGTAATAATAAGCCAGACACAGGATACGGAGGCGAAGATAAAGGTCTCCGCAGCCGGCAACTCGATCGATACCGAAGGCATGAAATGGATCATGAACCCATACGACGAATTCGCCGTCGAGGAAGCGATCCAGACTAAGGAAAAGCACGGGGGCGAGGTCGTTGTAGTCTCCATGGGCCCTGCGAGAGTGGTCGAAACCATCAGGCAGGCGCTCGCAATGGGGGCCGACAGCGCTCTCCATATTTTAGACGAAGGGTCCCCCGATATGGATTCGTTCGCAATGGGGAAGATCATCGCGGGCGAGATCAGGAAGCTGGGCGGCTTCGATATAGTATTTACCGGCATGAAGATAATCGACGAAGAGTCGGGTCAGGTCGGCGTCCAGATAGCCGAGGAGCTCGGGATTCCCCATGTTTCTCTCGTAAGTAAGGTGATAGAGATAAACCCGACGGCTAATAAAGCCGTGTGCCAGAAGGAAATAGACGGAGGGCATATGGTCGTCGAGGTCCCGCTCCCCTGTCTTATCACATGCCCTGACGCCATGAACGATCCCAGGTACGCCTCGCTGCCTGGAATCATGAAAGCCAAGAAGAAACCGCTCACCGAAGTGAAGGTCTCGGACATCAACTTGGACGGCCTCACTCGCGTCAAGACGGTAGAAATCAAGGTCCCTCAGATCGAGCGGAGGCTCCGGATAATAAAGGGGCAGGACGGGCCGATGGTAAAAGGGGCCGAGGTCGAAAAAGCGGCCGAAGAGTTAATAAAGCTCCTCAGGGAAGAGGCCAAGGTTATATAGCACCCAAGTTCATAGACATTCGAGGAGGAATAATATGAGTAACGAAGTCTGGGTTGTAGCGGATCTGAAAATCGACGGCAGCGTAAGGCAGGTGACCTTTGAGGCGTTATCCGAAGCGAGGAAGAAGATCGCGGGAAAGCTCGGGGGAGAGCTCTGCGGGGTGCTGATAGGGTCGGGGGTGTCGGGACACGCCGCTGAATTAGGCAAGTACGGGGCCGGGAAGGTATACGTCGTCGATAACGAGCTCTTAAAGAACTTTAACACCGAGGGTTATACGATCGCTCTCAGCGAATTGATAAAGAAATATAGTCCCGCCGTGGTAATAGCGGGGAACACGGTTTTCGGCCAGGACTATTTCCCGGCAGTCGCCGCCCGCGTCGGGGCGGGCGTTACTATGGACGCGATAGAGATCGATTTAACCGACGATAAGAAATTAAGGATAAAACGCTTTTCCCATTCGAGCAAGGCAATACCGACCCAGGTCTTTCTCGACCATCACCCGATGATGACCACGGTCAGACCGAACTCGTTTAAAGCCGCGGAGGACCCGAAGACTCCCGAGGTAGTAGACGGCGCTGTGACAATTAATCCCGGGGATATAAAATCGAAGGTGATAGAGATAAAGACGAAAGGGTCGGACAGGCCTGAGCTCACGGAAGCAGAGAGGGTGGTTTCAGGCGGGAGGGGGCTCGGGAGTGAGGAAAACTTCAAATATATCTATCAGCTCGCGGATATGCTCGGGGCGGCCGCCGGCGCCACGCGCGCAGCCGTGGACGCGGGCTATTGTCCGTACGATATGCAGGTCGGCCAGACTGGGAAGGCCGTATCGCCTAGTCTCTATATAGCGATCGCGATCTCGGGCTCGGTACAGCACTTCGCGGGGATGGGTTCCTCGAAGGTTATTGTCGCGATAAATAAAGACCCCGAAGCCCCTATTTTCCAGAAGTGCGATTACGGTATTGTAGGCGACCTGTTTGACGTGCTTCCGCCTTTCACGGAGAAGGTCAGGGCGCTGGTATCCCAAAGCTAGATTCCAGGTCCGGGGGCGGTTAAAGTGCCGTCCCCGTTATATCAACCATTTCTATATTTTCTATCTTTTCCCCGAGGAACCTTCCGGCGACGGAGACGAACGTATCGGACACGTCCGTGAGGTAGTATGCCCTTGAGGGCGCTCCGGAGCCGTTATTAAGAAGGCCTCTCTCAATGAGCACCCTTTCGATTTCCTTCGCCGTCTCTTCGGCTGAATCAACGAGCGTTATCCCTCCGCCCATTACCTTCTGGATAGTTGGTTTAAGGAGGGGGTAATGAGTGCATCCGAGAACGAGCACGTCTATATCGTATCCCTTAAACGGCGCGAGGTACTCCTTCGCGATTAGCTCGGATATCTCACCCTCCGTCCACCCCTCTTCAGCCAGGGGAACGAAGAGAGGGCATGCCCTCGAAAATACCTCTATGTCGGGGGATATGGCTTCGAGCGCCTTCTTATACGCGCTGCTCTTAATCGTCGACGGCGTGCCTATGACTCCCACCCTCTTCGATTTGGTGACCTCTCCGGCTTTTTTTGCGCCGGGCCCTATCACACCGATTACAGGTATCTCCAGCTCGCGGCTCAGGCTGGGGAGCGATACTGCGGAGGAGGTGTTGCAGGCGACGACGAGCATTTTTATCCCCTTCGATACAAGGAACCGGGCATTGTGATGGGAGTATGCAATTACTGTCCGGCTCGATTTCGTCCCGTAGGGGACCCTCGCCGTGTCGCCGAGGTAGATAATATTCTCCCTGGGGAGCCTGCTGATTATCTCCCTTACGACTGTGAGCCCCCCGATGCCCGAATCGAATACGCCGATTGGCGCTGTCTTCATATCATTCGTCATTTGCAGCCTTTCCCGGACAGGATATTCGGCCCCGGATCAGAAGAATGCTTCTATAGCCTTTTCAACGGAATCGACGCCGATAAGGGCAATAGAATTATCCCCGGACTTCAATCTGTCAAGGTTGATCCTGGGGAGCACGCACCTGGTAAAGCCCAGCTTCATCGCTTCGTTGAGCCTCAGGTCCGCCTGCGACACCCCCCTTATCTCCCCCGCGAGCCCTACCTCGCCAAAAACGACGGTGTCAGGCGCAACCGGTCTATTGAGGAAGCTCGATACGAGAGCGATGGAAATCGCGAGGTCTATCGCCGGCTCTTCTATCTTAACCCCTCCCGCGACGTTCATGAATACGTCCTGGCCCAGTATCTGGAGCCCCGCCCTCTTCTCGAGGACTGCGAGAAGGAGCGAGACCCTGTTGTTGTCGAGCCCTATCGTCGTCCTCCTCGGTACGCCGAAGCCGCATGGGGAGACGAGGGCCTGTATCTCGACCAGTATCGGTCTCGTCCCTTCTATGCTCGGGGTTACGACTGAGCCCGATGCGTTCACGGGCCGTTCGGAAAGGAATATCTCTGACGGGTTCTTTACCTCCTTGAGCCCGCTGTCGAGCATCTCGAACACCCCGATTTCATTGGTTGAGCCGAACCTGTTCTTGAACGCCCTCAGAATCCTGTAGGGGTGGTCCTTCCCCCCTTCGAAATAGAGAACCGTGTCGACCAGGTGCTCCAGTACCTTTGGTCCCGCTATGGTCCCCTCCTTGGTCACGTGTCCTATGAGGAATATCGCCGTGCCTCTCGACTTCGCGTACTGCATGAGCTTGGCCGTGCATTCCCTTATCTGACCCACGCTCCCCGGGGCCGACCCGAAATCCTCCGTAAACATAGTCTGTATGGAATCGATCACCGCGATC
>MFCJ01000101.1:458-1796 GCA_001775255.1 Candidatus Dadabacteria bacterium RIFCSPHIGHO2_12_FULL_53_21 | reverse complement strand
GCCGCGTTTTTCCTTCTGCCTCCCGATGTCGTTTAACATCTGGAGCGCGAGTGTGGATTTTCCTATCCCCGGGTCCCCTCCCACGAGTACGACCGAGCCCGGGACGAACCCGCCCCCGAGCACCCTGTCGAGCTCCTTATTCCCCGTCGGTATCCTTTCCTCGCTCCCGCTGCCGATATCCGTTATGGCGACAGGCTCTGAAACATTAGCCCTTTTCGCGGTCTTTTTCTGCCTTTCTACCTTTTCCTCGACGTATGAGTTCCAGCTCCCGCATTCGGGGCACTTGCCGAGCCACCTGGTGGAGTTGTTCCCGCAATTCTGGCATACGAACTGAGAGAGGCTTTTTGCTTTTTTCATAGTGTCGTCCGGGAAATCAATCGAGAGGACATTATACAATATTATGAATATGAATTAGAATTGACGATACGGCGGCAGTTGCCGAGGGTCCGTAAAAAGAAGCACAATGGAGGGATTACAACATGAATAATGACTCTGCTTTGTCGAGACGGAGGTTCATTCAGGTGAGCGGGGCGGGTTTAATGGGGCTGGAGTTCCTGAAATCGGGAAGGAATTTATTTGTTGCTCCTGAAGCCAGGGCGGCCGATGTCACATCGCCCATGACAAGCGATGAAGCGCTCAGGGAGCTTATGGCGGGGAATAAGCGGTTCATAAACTCTATGAAAGAGAGCTGCATGCAAAGAACGTCCGAGCTCCGATTGGAGGTTGTAGAGGGGCAGAACCCGTTCGCTGTTATCCTTGCGTGCGCGGACTCGAGGGTATCGCCCGAGATCATATTCGACCAGTGGATAGGTGACCTGTTCGTAGTAAGGGTCGCGGGGAATATAGTCACTCCTCAAAACTACGGCATCCTCGGGAGCATAGAGTACGGCATCATAGTCCTCGGGGTAAATCTTATAATGGTACTCGGGCACAGCAGGTGCGGAGCAGTGGAAGGAGCCATCAAGGCTGTTAAAACCGGCACCGCCTTTCCGGGCTCAATAGGAACCATAGTTCAAGCTATCAAGCCCTCTGTTGAAAGGGCAAAAAGTGAGCCGGGCGACCTGCTCCAGAATGCCATCCTCGACAATGTCAGGCTCGGCGTAAGCAGGATAAGCGGTAGCGATCCGGTTATCGCACCTATGGTCAAGGAAGGGAAGGTCAGAGTCGTAGGCGGGAACTACGACCTCGTGACCGGGGAAGTTTCATTGGTGTCGTAGTCTCTTTATCTAACCCCGGCCCCGGGCGCAGCGGATGAGAGCTGCCCTTGCGGTTGATGTGTTAAATCTCTTGAAATCTCGGGATTGATGCATATTTTTTCTATCGAAACAATCGCGAAGT
>MFCJ01000101.1:0-448 GCA_001775255.1 Candidatus Dadabacteria bacterium RIFCSPHIGHO2_12_FULL_53_21 | reverse complement strand
TTAATCAACTGGAGGAAAATTCCGAAAATGGCTGACCAGTCGCCGAAAAAGCACGAATTCCAGGCGGAGGTAAAGCAGGTCCTGGACATCGTTATACACTCCCTTTATACAGACAAACAGGTATTTATACGGGAGCTCGTTTCGAATGCCTCTGACGCACTTGAAAAACTCAGATACCTTCAGCTCACCGAAAAGGATATATACGACGAGAATCTTCCTTTGGAAATAAATATCCGGACGGATGACAAGGAAAATACCGTTACTATCGAGGACCACGGTGTGGGGATGACGGAGGAAGAGCTTGTGGAGAACCTCGGCACTATAGCCCATTCGGGCTCAAAAGCGTTCCTCAAAGCGGTCGAGGAATCGGGCGGGGTGAGCGAGAACCTCATAGGCCAGTTCGGCGTAGGTTTTTACAGCGTTTTCATGGCCGCGGAGTCTGTGGAGG
>MFCJ01000100.1:7040-7684 GCA_001775255.1 Candidatus Dadabacteria bacterium RIFCSPHIGHO2_12_FULL_53_21 | reverse complement strand
AGGCCGGGACCAGGCAGCGGGATTTTTTGAGGAGTGTTTTGAAGCTCTGTTTCTCCGCGACCGTCTCTGAGCGCGCGTTTATCATCCTGTATCCGATCTTCACGTCGCCCGACCACGCCGGCACGAGCCCCCATCGCATGAGGCCGAGCACGCGCCTGTCGCCCTCGACGGTGACGACGGGGCAGTCCTGAGAAGGGGCGATGTTGTACTCGGGCGCGAGAAGGACGCCTCCTGAGGCGTCGCAGCCGAACCTGCTTTCGAGGAGTAACTTTTCTTCCTTGCGCACGAACCTTCCGCACATATATTTATTTTACCATTGCAAGCGGGGCTTACTGGAAGCCACCCGTTCGTCCTGAGCTTGTCGAAGGATTGAACGGGTAAAAAATGAGATCCTGAATTGATCCCGGATCAAGTCCGGGACATGGTTCAGGATGACTACAAATGGATTCCCGATAAAGACACTCGGGAATGACAATGAAGAAACATTTTTATTTCTTCTTTTCCTTGATGAAAAGAAGCAAAAATCACACACGTAGTGTGGTCTATGAAAAGACTGCTCATAATTTGCTAAAAATACGCCCTTCGACAGGCTCAGGACGAACGGGTTGGGTTGAGGAGTGAGGGGAATGTATGCCTGCGGGCGC
>MFCJ01000100.1:4906-7007 GCA_001775255.1 Candidatus Dadabacteria bacterium RIFCSPHIGHO2_12_FULL_53_21 | reverse complement strand
CGGATACATTTGCTTCGTTGCAATATGCCTGTGTCGTCTGACTTCTCACTTGTTCGAAGTCATTATTCGCAATCGTTGCGGGAATGACAGAATACAACAACAAGATTGCCACGCTGCACTCACATTCGTTCGTTACGCTCGCAATGACAGAAAGTTTGAGGTAACCCCCCCCATCCTGACCACATGCTCGACAAATCGGAGAGCATGGTCACAGTTACCCAAGAGACTATAGGGTCAGGGCGTCCTACTTCTCGCCTGCTCGAAGCAGTTCCCCACGGAGGGGGAAGGAATTAAAAACTGTGCCATTCGACAGCACACTGTGTATGCGCTCAGGGCGAACGGGTTTGGCTTCGTTTGTTGGACGGAGCAGAGGAGCCACACTGGAATCGTAGAAGCGCACTATGTGCGTGTGTGTGGGTTATTTGGTGACGCCGTTGCTGCCGGAACCGTTCTGCTCCGAGAGTGAATGTATCGCAGCCTCGCTCGCATAGATGAGGGACACGAGGCACTTTTCGCCGTCTCCGCGGAACATCAGCAAGACCATCGACCCGGGAACATTCCATTGGGCTCCGAGCGTGAGGTCTCCCCTGCATACGGCTTCGGCCTTTTTATCCGGTTCTATGACGGCGCCGGGGTTGAGCAGTGTTTCCTCGTCGACCGCGGGCTTGCCGTACGCCTTTATCACCTCTTGTTTAAGGTATTCGTAGTTCTCGAGGTAGAGGCTGTCGCTGCTCAGCTTCTCCGGATACAAAACACCGGCGCGGTTGAGCTTGCCGTCCTTGAACTGGTAGGTGATATACGTGATCTGATCCCTGCTGCTGCTTCTGTAGCTGAGTGTATCTTCGGTCTCGTTGCCCGGCGGGTGCGGCTCGGCCTTCTTTACCTCGGCTTTCGACATCCCCCATCTGGTCCCCCTGAAATCGAATTTCTCTTCGGGCTTCGACTGCGGCCCGGGGCTCGCCGATGGTTCGGGAGACACTGACTGCTCGGGGGCGGGCACGGCTGTGACGGCGGGTGTCTCCGTAGTTTCGACAGCGGCCTGTTGTGATGGGGCGGGCTCAGGACCCTTCCCTTCGTTCCGGCATGCGGTGATCGAGAGCGCTATCGCGAGCGCGGCTATTATCGCTAGTGACTGATTCAAAATCTGTTCCTCCTCGTATTCGGGTATGGGCGGAAAAATAGTTTACCTGACACTGCCTGAGAGGGGAGGGGGATTTTGGGGGGATCAGGAAATTCGGGATTTTAATCCGCCCGGGCGGGGGGGTACGTAGATCATGATGAAGCAGGGCTAAGGGGAATAGCGCATTACGGCATTTCCTCGCCGCGGACTGAGGCGAAGTTTCGAGAAGGGGAACAGAGCCTGCCGCGGCAGGGGTGCCGCTATATAGTCCGGGCCGGTTCCGGTCCGCTGAAAAACCCGCCTAAGGGGCGTGGGAGTCGTAGAATCTCATTACGTTGCGGGCGATTAGACCACGCATTTTACAGTAAACATCAATTTTATCCGCCGCATAAATTCTGCTTTGGTGAATGAAAAATAAATGGTATAATTATTATTGAATATCCCCTTCTCAACCCTCACCCCTCATTACTAGTAGTTAAGGAGGGGGGAGGGTTTTTTTATGCCTCCCGGCGGCTGCCGCTCTCACCCCCGTCGATCGAATATTCTTGCCGGCCGGTTTTCAACGAGATAATAGCCGGAATCGAGCCCGGAAGCCGGTCCCTGGTCTGCTGTGAATGTCGGGGGGGATAAAGACAGGAAAAACAAAGATAAGGCAAATATTATTCCTTCTTTTCCTTGATGAAAAGACACACATAGTGTGATTCATGAAAAGGCAAAGAAAGAGCAAAGGCAATATATTATTCTCTTCTTTTCCTTGATGAAAGGAAGCACACACGTAGTGTGCTTTATGAAAAGGCAAAGAAAGAGCAAAGGCAATATCTTATTCTCTTCTTTTCCTTGATGAAAGGAAGCACACACGTAGTGTGCTTTATGAAAAGATAAAGAAAAGCAAATGTTCTTTCTTCTTTTCCTTGATGAAAAGAAGCAAAAATCATCCGACTGTACATAATTTGCTAAAAATCTCATGTTAACGCTAAAATG
>MFCJ01000100.1:1140-4762 GCA_001775255.1 Candidatus Dadabacteria bacterium RIFCSPHIGHO2_12_FULL_53_21 | reverse complement strand
AATGTCGGGAAAAAGATAAAGGCGGGAGATTTGGCAGTTGGGAATGTTAGAGATCGTATGCCTGCGGGTGCTTAGCCGCCGCAAATTCTGTAATGTCGCTAAAAAGAAAAAGGCGAGATTGCCGCGGCTCCTCTGGAGCCTCGCAATGACATGTTAGGTCGGGCGGAGGAAGTCCGGTAGAATCGTAGAGTCACACTACGTGTGTGTGTGCCCGCGCCTAGGGCATGGGGGATTTGAACAAATAGGGGTCCATGCCGCGGGCCCTGTCCCTGAAGAGCTTGATTATGTTGGCCTCGTACATGTGGAGGAAGCGGGAGACGATCTCCATGCGCCTCGGAGTGAGCTGGGTGCGGCACACGACTTCGAGGACGCGGTCCTCCCCGAGCTCGGCATAGAGCTCGGCCAGGGTCCCCTCGGGCTCGAGCCTGTGGCTCAGGCGGAATTTACAGATTATCCTGCCGCTCAGCACGACGTTGATATCGTCTATGGTCAGGAGGAGGTCCCCCATCCTTGCCGGTTTCGTATCCATACGTTCTGCGTCCGCCCTCCGCGTCCGTCAGGCGGACGCGGAGGGATAATATATATATAGTATATTACAAACCGGGTGTAAATGAGAACCGGCGCCGGGCGGTTTTACCGCCGGGCGGGCTGAGGGCGTAATTGACTTTCGGCGCGCTTAATCTAATTTTATGTATGTTTTTAAAGGAGGAGAATTTCATGAACAGACTCACCGGTTTATTTTCTATTTTGTTTTTTACTTTCATGGCCCTGTCTTACGGCCCCGTTGCGGGAGCAGACGATCTGATCGTGAACGGGAATTTTAAGACGGGGGATTTCGAGGGATGGACTACGGACGACCTGACCCAGTGCGAAGGCAACTGGCTCATTTATTCGGGTAATGCTACGCCGAGCACAGGTATTGAGATTTTGCCCCCGCCGTCGGGCGGATTCGCCGCCGTCACGGACGAGATTGAGCTGGAGCCCTGCTCGCTTCTGCTGTACCAGGACATAGAAGTGCCCGGAGGGGCCGGGGACGTGCTCTGCTCCGCGGTCGTTTACGTCAGGAACCTGAACAACGACTACATTATCGGCAACGGGCTCGATATATCGCCGAACAAAAACCAGCAGTACAGGGTCGATCTGATGGACCCGGACGCGCCTCTCTATGATATAGGGGCGGGCGTGATAGAGAACCTTTTCCAGACCCTTCCCGGCGACCCGCAGTCGATTGGGTATACGACGCTAGAATTCGAGCTTACGGATTTCGCGGGTCAGACCGTAAGGCTGAGGGCGGCCAGCGTGAACAACGAGGGCCAGCTGTTCTCGGCCATAGACGAAGTGACCTGCCTTACGGCGGGCAGCCACGCCATTCCTGCTCTTTCGGAGTGGGGGATGATAGCGGCGGCGGCGGGGCTGATGATGGTGGGCGTGTATTTTGCGGTGAAACGTAGGAAAGCAGCGACCGGAGTTTAGCAGGTTCTTCGATTGAACTCGGGACGAACGGGAGGGAAGAAGGACGAGATTGCCGCAGTCGCCAAAAACGCTCCTTCGCAATGACAGAATTAATGAATGGATTCCCGATCGGTGTCGGGAATGACAGAAAGGAAAGATCCTCCCTAACCTATTTGGATTTAATTAACATTCAGCAGCAAGTTAATTTACATAGGTGCCTTTGTTGTCATGGCGTCCGATTCTTACGCTTGCTCAGAACCGTTCTTTACGAAAGGAGGGGATGAAAAAGACAAGATGGGATTGCCGCGGTCACGAAATGAATCGCGGAGCCGTTATCTGCCCGGGGCCGCGGAAGCGAGACGCTTTCTGAGCACGAGTAAGGCCGCTATGCCCATTACTGCTATCATCCCTACCATGCCCCATTCTCCGAGCGTTGGTATGTCCCTGGCCGGGGCCGGGGCGTTCACGATGAACCTCCCGTTATCGACCAGGCCGTCGAGCTTCCCGCCCGATATCGTATCGATCACTAAGTTGTCGGACGTCCTTATCACCGCTACGTCGTCGCTGAATATAGCAGTTACGTAGACGAACCGGCCGTCGGGCGTGATGTCAACTCCATTCGGGTTGTCCTGACCGGTCGGTATGGTATCGACTACCGTATGGTCGGAGGTCATTATGACCGACACGTCGTTGCTCGTACCGTTCGGGACGTAAGCGAACGCGCCGTCGGGCGTAAACGAGATATTCCTCGGGCTGTCCCCGACGGTTATTGTGTCTATGACCGTATCCGTCTGGGTGTCTATCACCGTCACAATGTTGCTCCCCGTAGAGGAGGCGTAAGCGAATTGTCCGTTGGGCGCGACGCGGACGTTCCTGACGAGTGAGCCGCCCGGTACGGGTATTACGACGGACACAGCGACGGAAGCCGTGTCTATAACGTATACCGCATTATCGACCTGGTCGGCGACGTAAGCCTTCGTCCCGTCGGGTGTGAAGGCCAGGTTGTCCGGGCCGGGGCCCATGGGTATCGTATCGGTTACGGTGAAGTCGGAGGTCCTTATCACGGTGAGCGTATCCGTAACGGAGCTCGTGACGTAGAGCGTGGTCCCGTCGGGCGATACGGCGATACCGTTCGAGCCCGCGTTTCCGATTTCGACCTCGCCCGCAATACCGGCGTTTGATGTATCGACGGCGGTGACTACGTTCCCGCCGTAGTAGATGAACCTGCTGTCCGAAGAGACGTCGGACGTGTCCACGCTCGCCCCGTTGTTCAGATTGAAGATATATACCACCCTGTTCGTGGGCACGTCGACTATCGAGACGGTGTTGTTATTGTTGCTGCCGATGTACGCGGCCGGCTGGGCGTGGGCCGAGTAAACCGCAAGTACCGATAATATTAAGGTAGCTGCAAACAGTCTTGGCATCATCCTCCTCCTTCCCCTTCCCGGTCAGGGATGGGGTCTAACGGATATCCCCGATCCTGTCGCAACTATTTTACACTGTTACCGGAGAACGGGTCAAGCGCCTACTCCGCCTGCTCCTCCGCGCCCTCGGGCGATTTCAGGTTTTCGTTCCTGACCTTCTGGAGGTTGACCTCGCTCACGCAGTCGCTCACCGCGGGGTACGTGTTGTTAAATTTATTGATGCAGTAGCTCTTTATGCAGCCCGCGTCACCGCCGCACTGCTCGATTATCACTTCCGAGATGTGCGCCTTCACCCTGTCGGTGCAGTAGGCCGTCCAATCGGGGTCGTTCGCGCCCTTGTACCCGACGGCGCATTTCTTCTTCACGCAGGCCGCGTCGTCGCCGCAGATGTTGTAAATCTCGCCGAGCCGCTTCCCCTTTATCGATTCCTTCTCCTTCTCTTCGGCGAGCCTCGCTTCCTGCCCGGCTTTCATCGCGTCGTCTGTGCTCGACTTCACGTCCTTCGCAAGCTTCGAGGCGCCGGGCCTGTCGAGGGTGAGCTCCTCCCAGTACCATATGGTGACGGGCTGTCCCTGCGCGTCCATCTCGACGTATGAATTCTTCCACCACACCCTGCCGGTATCCGTGTCTATCTTGTGGACCACGGAGCCGTCCTGCGACGAATGGAGGGCGTACCTGTTGGTTGAGCCCGTAAGCGACAGTATTATCAGGGTGATGATTACTCCCGCTGCGACGCCGGCGGCGAA
>MFCJ01000100.1:0-1134 GCA_001775255.1 Candidatus Dadabacteria bacterium RIFCSPHIGHO2_12_FULL_53_21 | reverse complement strand
CGCGACTCTTCTCCTGCAGGAATCCGTCTCTTCGTTCATATCTCCACTCATCTCTCCTCCTTTCTTTCGGCAGGCTGTGCCGTTAAATTAGAAGCATATCTACCGGTTCCGCAACGGCGTCCGGTTCTTGCGTAATTTGGTCTCTTCCGCTTCCGCGCAAGGACCGGGATTGATTTGCAATCTGCGAAGACCGACCGGCTGGTTTTGTATTTCCATGGTCTGTCCATAGAATATTGGCATTTGTATAATCAGCCGGAATAGACCTATTTCTCCCTTGCTCGAAATAGTACTTGCTTGCAGCCGTGCTCGGAACCGTTCTCCAGTCAGCGGCTGGTTTTCTACATTTTACCTGAGAGCGGGGGGATTCACGATACGGGGGAGGGCGGCCCCTTACCGCACTGTTATCCGAATATAAACAACTGGAATAATTTATATATATACGGTAAAATGGGTAGATTACGCTTCTTGAGGAGGATGCATGGATTCCAAAACCATTCGGCGAGCTTTAAGGGGAGGTTTGTATCTTATTGCTCTCACAGTGATTTTATTTTCAGCGTCACCCGCGCTCGCGCAGGTGGATTTTACGACGGACGAGGCGGCGTTCCTGGCAAGGAATCCGGATTTACAATTCCAGGACTTCCTCGGTAAAGTTCTCACCATGCCTGAGGTATGCGCGAATCCCGCGAACTCGAGTTCTAACGACGATTGCTTCACGCCCGGTCAGATACTGCCGGATATATCGTTCTTCGCAGGGCCGAGTGGGTTACCAAATGCCCTTGTCCTTTTTAACGGCAACTTTTTTGGTAACAACAACCCCCCCAACGTATTGGCGGCCAACATCGGCGGTACCGGTGACTCTTTCGATATTATTTTTACTGCCCCCGGCATAAACGCGGTCGGCCTGAACGCGGGATGTGTCTAGGAAGGGGACGAGTGTATCATCGGGACCACCGTTCGAGTGTCGGTCTTTGGCGATAGCGGATTACTCGGCTCGATCGTGATACCGGTGACCAGCGCTTTCAACTCGTTCCTCGGAATCAGTACCGTGGAGCCGATTACGGAAATAAGCATGCTCGATGAAAACGACGATGCGATACAGGGCGTTTTGAACGTGTGGTTCGGGACGCGAGTGAA
>MFCJ01000099.1 GCA_001775255.1 Candidatus Dadabacteria bacterium RIFCSPHIGHO2_12_FULL_53_21 | reverse complement strand
ATGATCTCTATCGATTCTTTTTCCCGACGACCGCGTACAAGCCCGCATATTTTTTGTCCCTGGTTTCAAAGACTTCTTTCCCTGTAATTCCCAGGAAGTATTCTTCCTTTACAATCTCGTAAAATTCCGCAATGTAGTCTCTGATCTCATCGACATCCGTGTGCAGCACTCTCCTGAAATACGAATCCTTATCTTCCGACTGCTCATGGAAATACCGTGACGACGGATTTAGCATGAGCGCCAGGAGCTTTCCGTCCGGCCTGGTCACTCTCCACGATTCCCGAACCGCTTTTTTATAACCGGCTATGAATTCCAACGCCGCCACATATAACACGCCGTCGAAAGATGCGTCATCGAATCCCAGATTTTCAGCGTCACCCACGACAAACTTTTTATCGCTTCTTTCCCCGGCCTCCGTTATCATCTCTTCCGATATATCCAGGCCCGTAATGTCGAGCCCGGACAGCCGTTCCTCAAAAATCCCGATACCGCACCCGACGTCAAGTACCTTGTCACAATCTTTAAGCTCTTTCTGAATATATTCCGCTTCTTTCTCCAGAATCAGCTTTCCGAAATCACTCTCATAAAACCTGGCGAATTTTTCAACATCAGCCGTAGGTCCAATCACCTGTCCCTTCCAACTATGAAATATCTCGCTTCTTTTCTTCAAACTCCTCTTTACTTATTTCGACCTTCACATCTTTATTCCCAAAATTTCAAGAGGTCACTCTTTAGCTTGAGCCGGTTCATCAAAAACTTTGATGTTTTCATCCCGTTTCTCAAATTTTAAAACCATCTCCAGAGCCACCACTTTTCGAATAAAACTTTTGCCAAGTGCCACAGTGCAGACGGTTCTTTCATTTTTAGCATGGGTTTGGGATCGGCATAAAAATTCCCACTGGCGTATCCGGCCCTGCCGTTTCCTAGTTCGATAAAACAATACCCTCTGCCGTCAAACTCTTTTGTAGAGGAGGAACTTTTTATTTTAGCCTCTATATGCTGTGACACCACTTCGGCTTGGAAATGGGCAAAAACCCCTGCCTTCGGAAGGGGTCTCCCGAGAGGAAGCGGAATCGATGTTACATCGCCAATCGCATAGATATTTCTGAAATCGGTTTCGAGTGTTTTTGGGTTGACCTTCACCCATCCGCTTTCACCCAATACCGGCGAATCTTTTAAAACAGGGGGCAATCCGTGCGGCGGAATACCGATAAGAAGATCATAGGAGAGCTTTTTCTCGTCTTGAAAAGATATTTCTTTGTTCTCCGGGTCTATTTTGAGCACTTGATGCTGAGGTGTGAAGCGGATGCCGCTTCGTTGAAGCAGAGAGACTACCATATTACCGACCTCAGGCCCTGCAACGGGCATCGGTAACGGTTCTGGAGTAACAACTTCTATATCTACGTCCCTCCGTTTTCTATTAAAATATTCTGATAGAATTAAAGCTGCTTCATAAGGTGCTGCAGGGCATTTGAACGGTGTTGAAGTAATCAGTATGACTATCCGGCCCTTTTCAAAGTTCCCAATTGCCTTTCTTATATTCTTCACACCGGATAAATCGTAGAGGTCGAAGGCATCCTCTACAAAGCCGGGAACCTTCTCCGGGAAAGTGCTGGCTCCGAGAGATATAACAAGATAATCGAATGAGACATCTCCTTGAGAGGTAAGTACCGTCTTTGTTTCAAAGTCTAATTTTAGTACCGGAGCGTTAATGAATCTGATCCCTTTTCTTTCCAAGAGAGAAAGCGGCTTCTGGATCTGTATTTCTTCACGCCATCCGACCATCAACCATAGCAGTGATGGATTGAGAAGGTGATTTTTCTCCTTATCGATAAGGATAATTTCGTTATCCCTGGTCAATGACCTCCGCAGTCGATTGGCGACAACCAGCCCCCCAGTTCCGCCACCTAAAATGACAATACGTTTACCCATATTCCGGCCCATTGTTTAATAGTTTGCTTCCAAGCCTTATAATAGCAGTCGGAAATTATATTTATAATGTTCTCGACTCAATTCTATCTTTATAAATTACCGATGGATCCTGAATTCAGTTAGAAAGTTAAAACCTTGTCGCTTTCTTTGATCCAACCGGCTAGCTCCAGCATCCTTCCGACCTGGACCTCGTTCACCAATTCCTCGGTCCTTATGCCCCTTGCCTTGATACACGTCCCGCATACTTTGACCGTGCCGCCTTTTGATACGATATCCGCTAACATCTCCCCTGCATTGTAATATCCTTTCGGCGTTTCCTGCCCCGCTTTGGCAGCAACGACGGAGTCCCCCATAAGAAAAAGATTAATCTTCTCCCCGGAGACCATAAGCGCTTGCGCTAACCTCAAGGCGTTCCAAAGCTTTTCAATCCCATAAGGCGAATCGTTTAACACGATGGTTGCTGTTCCCATGTACCCCTCCTGGATTATTTAGAATACCACGATAAAAACATCAACACACCGCGAACCGGACACTATCCTACGCCGGCTCGCTCACGCTGATTACGTCCGTGATTTCGGCGAAGAGCGCTACAAGACAGTGGCCGGGCTGCGGAGCGGGCGGGTTATCGTTGGCGAAAGCGAGGAGGTCCCCGTTCTCCTTGATCAGGAAGAGCGGCATGGCTTTATCCCCGTAACGGCCGCTGAACGCATTGAAGTCGAACTCGGCCGTCATATACGTCTTCTTTATCACGGCCCCGGAACCGAACTTCTTGCTGATATTCTCGTAGGTCGCTTCGGGGCGGAATAAGAACCTCCCCGAAAGCTCCGAGACGTAATTCTCTTCATGCGGATTATGCCAGCCGGTTTGTCTCGGGAGCTGATAGACCTCGGACCTGCCGAAGGTCTCGGCGAAGCTGAGCGCCGCGAGAGAGTTCACTTCGTCGTTCGACGTGAGCGCGAGGAGCTTGCCTATGCCTTCGCAGTCTATGTCCTCGGCTACGTTGTCGAGAACGATATTTTTGTAATAAGCGTTTAGTCCGTCCCTGCGCGCGGAGGACACGTTCTCCCAATGGGAATCGACCAGGGACACCTTGAAGCCGTCGTCCTGGAGGAATTTCGCTATAGCCCTCGCCCAGTCGTGCGCGCCCACGAAGAGCACTCCCTGAGGGTCGGGCCTGGCGATGCCGAGCTTCTTTGCGAGGGCGGGCGCGGTCAGGCCGTAAACGAGCACTGTCGCGGTGATTACGAGGAACGTGATGCTGACCAGGTGATCCGCCTGCGTGAACCCGCTGCCCACAAGTTTCAGACCGAAGACCGAGGCTACGGACGCAGCGACGATGCCGCGGGGCGCCATCCATGAAAGAAACAGCTTCTCCTTCAGCTGCAAGCCGCTCCCCCGGGTGGATAGGAATACGCAAAGCGGCCTCGCGATAAAAATCAACACTCCGAGGAAGAGCGCACTCTTGTATGTCAGTATAAAATCCAGGTCTTTAAAGGTGAGCCTCGAAGCCAGAATAATAAAGAGGCTCGAAATGAAGAGTACCCTGAGCGTCTCCTTGAATTCCATGATGCGCTTCACGCTGACTGTCTTCTGGTTTGCGAGAACTATGCCCATTATAGTGACCGTGACAAATCCCGATTCCCGCTGTATATAGTCCGAGAGCGCGAAAGAGACGATAAGTATCATGAGCGTGACCGGGTTCTGGAGATAGTCGGGGACCCAGTATTTCCTCAATATCGTTATGAGCGCCCGCGCCCCGGCTACTCCGATTGCGCCTCCCACGATTACAGTCTTGAGCACGCTGAAAGCGACCTGCTCCGTCGCCACTATTATCCCTCCCGCCATGACCGACTGGAACACGAGAACCGCCAGCAGCGCCCCGATTGGGTCGATCACTATCCCCTCCCATTTCATTATCGAGTCCATCCTCCCGGACGCCCTTATGTTCCGCAGCAGCGGCATAATCACGGTGGGGCCTGTCACTACGAGGATAGCCCCGAGGAGGACCGCTATCTGGTGCTCGAAACCGAAGAGGAAATAAGCGGCTAATGCCGTGACTGCCCAAGTGACCAGGACCCCGATAGTTACGAGGCTTACGACCACCCTCCTTATCTCCCTCAACTCGGAGAACTTGAGGTTCATGCCGCCCTCGAACAATATCACGGCAACACAGACCGAAACTACGGGCAGGAGTATATCGCCGAATATCCTGTCCGGGTCTATCAACCCGGTAACGGGGCCGGCTATGAATCCCGAGGCCAGGAGCAGCAGTATCGCGGGTATCCTGAGACGCCAGGAGACCCAGTAAGCCCCTATGCCCAGCACAATTATCGCCGCGAATCCGATCAGAAAATTTTCGTCCATGAAGAGTCCCCGGGAAAATCCCCGGTTTTTTTAACCTTCCTTATCGATATTGTCGATTTACGCGTTCCCCGGAGCCTGTCCGGCGGGCACCGGTTGGACAGGCCTAATCTATTTTATGAAATTTCCGGCATTTATTCCAGAGGTATTCCGGCGCGGACGGTAAATCAGGAAGGTTCCGGACGTAGCGGATTTCTATTTCTTAATTCCCGGGCCGTCAGGGATACTAATTATATATGCCCGTGACGAACGAGAGCGGCCGCGAACACCATGTAGTCATACTCGGGGGAGGGTTCGGGGGGCTCTATGCCTCAAAGGCGCTCTCCCGCTCCGGAATCCGGGTAACGCTCGTAGACAAGAGGAACTTCCATCTCTTCCAGCCGCTCCTGTATCAGGTCGCCGCGGGCTGGCTCTCGCCGGGGGAGATAGCCTCCCCCCTCCGCATGGTGCTGAGCAGGTACAAGAACACCCGCGTTTATCAGGCGGAGGTGACGGACATAGTGCCCGACGAAAAGGCGGTCGTGCTCAGGGACGGAATAATCACTTATGACACGCTGATAGTCGCCACGGGGTCGAGCCACCATTACTTCGGTCACGAGGAGTGGGCAAGGTCCGCGCCGGGGCTTAAGACTGTCGAAGACGCGCTTGAGATCAGAAGGAAGATACTTCTCTCGTTCGAGGCCGCCGAACGCGAACCCGACCCAGCAATACAAAAAGAGTGGATGACTTTCCTCATAATCGGCGCGGGCCCGACCGGCGTGGAAATGGCCGGCACCATCGGGGAGCTCACCCGCACCACGCTCAAACAGGATTTCAGGAACATCGATACGGGGAAGGCCGAGATAATTCTCGTCGAGGGCCGGGGCCAGGTGCTCCCGACCTATCCGCGGGACCTCTCGGAAAAGGCCGCGGAATCGCTCCGCAGGTTGGGCGTTACCATAAGGCTCGACACAATGGTCACAGACATAGTGGGGAACACCGCGGTCCTAAGCAGGGACGGCGTCCGCGAAGAGATAGAGTCGAGGACCATACTCTGGACGGCGGGCGTGAAGGCCTCGCCCTTAGGCAGGGTGCTCTGCAATAGAGCGGGCGCGGAGCTCGACTCGGGAGGGAGGGTCATCGTCGCGCCCGACCTGAGCATACCCGGGCATCCGGACATATTCGTCATAGGAGACCTCGCCAATTCCTCGCCCGAGGGCGGGCAGCCTCTCCCCGGAGTCGCCGCTGTCGCCATGCAGGAAGGCAGGTACGTCGCGGAGCTTATCAGGAACAGGCTCTCGGGAAAGGAGACGAAGCCCTTCAGGTACGTCGACAAGGGGAGCCTCGCGGTTATCGGGAGGAACGCCGCCGTGGCCGACCTCGGCAGGATAAGGCTTTCCGGCCTGCTGGCGTGGCTCATATGGGCCTTCGTCCACATCAGCTATCTCATCGAATTCGACAGCAAGGTACTCGTGCTATTCCAGTGGGCGTGGAACTACTTTACGAGGAAAAGGGGCGTGAGGCTGATAACGGGCGATTACCCGTCGTCTCTCGTCGGGAATAAAAAGGGCAAGAACGGGGACTGATTGATTCTCAGGCTCGTCTCCGGTCCTCTCAGACACGCGGCTTCCTGCCGAAAATAAGCGATACTATAAATATAACGAGAAAAACGAAGAAGAGTATCTTCGCTATCCCCGTAGCAGCCCCCGCTATTCCTCCGAAGCCGAGCACGCCCGCAACGATCGCTATGACTAAAAATGTAACAGCCCAACCAAGCATTTATCAGGACTCCCTTTGTTTAATATAACAGGCAAACACTTCACAAACCTTAACATATATTAAGCTTTCTTACAACGGGATTTTAATGTACGACGAACCGCTTTTCAGTTTTCGGAGGCATTATAAAACGTAAGGAACCGGCACAGGGTCTTTCCAGGGTTTTCAAAATTCCTTCCTCCCGAATCCGAACTTCTTCTCGAGATAGACGACGCCTCTCAGCGTCGCGAGAGCGATGACGGTCACGCCCACGGCGAGGAAGAGCTTGGATAAGGCCACGCATATCCCGACCGATGCGACGAAGAGCAGCGCCGCCGCTGTCGTAAGGCCCTTGACCCTGTCCTCTCCTCCACTTCTAATTATCGTACCGGCCCCGAGGAAGCTCACGCCAGTGATTATCGCGCCTATTATCCTGAGGGGGTCCGAGCCGAGAGCGGCGTCGCTCAGGCCGAAGGACGGAACCATGATTTTGCCTAAACATACGAGGAGCGTCGCCGACCCCGCTACCAGCATGTGAGTACGGATACCCGCGGGCTTGTCCGCTAGCTCACGGTCGAGGCCTACAGCCGCGCCCAGGAGCATGGATATGACGACGTAGAGGAGTATCTTGAGCTCGAGAGGGAGGGAACTCGCTATCTGTGCTATATCCATTCTGCGCACCTCCCGGAATTAAGCGATTTAATAATTGCGGCTTTAATCGCGGTCCATCAGCTTTCCGGCGAGCACACCTATGAGGAAAGCGATCAATACGCTGAGCAGCGGTTTCTGCGTGATCCTGGTCTCGACGGCGTCTATGCCGCTGCCGCCGATCCTGCGCGCGCTCTCGAGTCCCTCGCCGAGCTCCGCATGGAGCCTCTTGGCCTCGTGCCCGAGCCTCTTGTTCCCCGTCTTGTAAGCCTTGCGGCTGATATCGAGTATGTTGTCGGAAACGTTCGAGAATTCTTGCCTCAGCCTGAGCACCTCGTCCTTGAGCGTATCGATATTTTCTTTGACCCGTCCGTTATCTTTCATGGTTTTCTCCCTGTTATTATTAAGTATGGAACTCGGGCGTATGGGTGTCAAGGAATATTTAATGAGAGGTGGGAACTATGGGACATAGGGATTAAAGGATTAATAGAAAAGACGAGTTTGCCGCGGTTGCACACTGCGCTCCCTCGCAATGACAACTCTTCTTCTGTCATCGCGAGGCTACAACGATTGCGAGCAAGTGAGCAATCGGACGCCTTCCGCGGAATGCAATCAAGAATCTGCGTGGAGGAACGCATTGATAAATGTGTTGTGTAGCCGTGGCGATCTAGCTCTTTATGAAATTACCTCCCGGCAATCGTATATGAGCACACATTGTGTGCCTTCCGTACCGCTTCTGCTTAGATCAGCAACAAAGCCAATCCCGTTCGTCCTGAGCAGGAGCCTGTCCTGAGCTTGTCGAAGGGTCGAAGGATGTATATTTTCTTTCCCCGACATTACAGAATTTGCGTTAAGAAAATCGATTGTTAACGCGTATAAAAATGTTTTATGGAACGAATGCAAGCAAGCAACGGATTCGAACAAGCGAGAATTCGGACGCCCCTGGTTGAATACACGGATGCTTATGTTCCTGGGATGCTCCTTTGAAGCTAAAACAATTCGGATGCCCTTTCCTATCAGCAATAATGTAATTAGTCTTGCTTCACTGTAATCCACCATGCTAAGTAGGGCGGAATTGA
>MFCJ01000098.1 GCA_001775255.1 Candidatus Dadabacteria bacterium RIFCSPHIGHO2_12_FULL_53_21 | reverse complement strand
TTCTTCCGGACGGCCCTCGTCTTGAACTGATTTACGAGGGAGTTATGGGCAACGTCGTTCTTTGCGACAACCATTACCCCTGACGTGTCCTTGTCGAGACGGTGCACTATGCCGGGCCTGATCTTCCCGCCGATACCAGAAAGGTTCTTGCACCGGAAGAGGAGCGCATTCACGAGCGTCCCGCTCCCGACACCTGCGCCCGGATGCACTGTCATGCCCGGGGGCTTGTCCACGACGGCGATGTAATCATCCTCATAGAGAATATTAAGGGGTATGTCCTCGGGCATGACGTCGAGCGGCGTAGGCGCAGGCAGTGTGACCCGCACCAATTCCCCCCCTTCCAGCTTCCTCGAAGGCTTTACAGCCTCTCCCCCGACCAATATAAGCTTCTCCTCTATCAGTCTCTTAATCTGGGACCTTGTGTGTCCCTCTAGAAAATGCGATAGAGCGATGTCCGCCCTTTTACCGGACAGCTCGGCGGGGACAATAAAGGTTTCCGTTTTATCCTCTTTATTCATGCGGGACGCCGGTGATGATATACGGGGAAGGGGTTATTTCTTCTCCCTCCTCTCCTGCATTATCTGCTTTACTGCGGTTGAAATTACGCCCGGGAGGTTCTTGTTCCATCTGAGGCTTCTGAGGTCGAACTCCCTCAGCTGCCTTAGTAAATTCATAGACATGTGTGTGGGGGTCTTCGGGTTATTGACGAGTGCCAGCTTGACCTGATAGAGCCTCGCCCATTTCCTGCTCTCGGCTATCTCCCGGAGTATATCCTCGTTGACGATCTTGGATTGGGAGATGAGCACGATTTCGCTGTCGGTAAGTCTCGGGTTTTTAAGCACGGCTTTGGATACTATCCTGTTCGAGTCTTTTATCAGTATGGTCCGGGCTTCCCTGTTGCCTAGTATGGCGAGCTTAATCTTCTGGCCCACATTCAGCATGCTTATCTTGACCATGACAGTCGGATTGTGGGTATCGGGCGCATGCTCTTCCTCGTCATCCGAGTCTTCGATCAGCTCCGCATCGAGATCTATAGCGTCGAGGAAGGACTCATTCACTTCATCGAGCAGCGCGACATAGTCTTCCCGCGGCGTGATATCAGTCCCGGGAAGGGGCTCTACTTCTTCTTCCGGGAAAACAGGCAATCCCGACGTTTTGCCGAGATAGAGCTTTAAAAACTCGAGCACGCCGTCGAGGGTCGACCTCGTGACGGCGGGGTTTTTGCTTATGGCTTCCACGATACTGTCCGAACGCGCGACCCGTTCGTGGTTATTGGCTATCAGCTCAATCAGGGCCTGAGAATGGGTTTTTTCCGCCAGATAAGCGACTGTAGAGTCCGAGGCAGAGTTGTTCAGCAGAATCTGCTGGAGGCGGCTTTCATCGTCCAGCATGCGCGCGAAATAGCCGAGGAGCCCGGGATGGGTGTCGGCATCCGAAAGCACGGTCGAAAAAACGTCGGGCGGCACCCCCCGCAGCGTTTTACGGGCTTCCTCCGCTACGTCCCGGTCCTCGTCCATGGTGAGGAAATAGAGGATCAGGGTGAGGTCTTTAGGCGTAGCGGGCACGAGCCCCCGAGCCGCCATTAAGCGGATCTCTTTAGGGCGGGTTTTGTCCGTGAATTGTCTCAGGGAATCAGGTAAGTTTTCAGTCATGAGCGTTTATGCCGACGGCGGTTAAAAAGCTATGCCACGGTTAAATATACCGTAAATTTAAATGCCGGGCGTATTGCCGCCGGCCGGGGCATCTGATGATGACCCGACACATAGAGGCTTGACGTTTTTCCGTATTCGGCAAAATTTCTTAGTGACACCGAGTGTCCGCAATTCGGAGGAGGTATCACGATGGCAGGGGATGAAAAGACAGTCAGGCAGTATGAAGGCAGATGGGCGGCCAAACCCGAACAGGTCAAGGAAGGGGTCCTGTTCAGCTACTACTCACCAGGCGCGGGAGAGATTTTTTTATCGGGGGATTTTAACGGGTGGAAGCACGGTACGCTGAGACTCGTGAAAGGCCGTGACAACGTCTGGCGCATAATACTCAAGCTCGCGCCCAACAGGTCTTACGACTATAAATACGTGGTCGACGGGAACTGGATCACCGACCCGAATAACCCGGACCTGAATCCGGATATCGCAGGCGGCGCCAATTCGATAATTTATATAGGTGAAAAAGGGAACCTGCTCGCGAAGGACGACCCTGAGAGGCATAAGTTTACTCTCGAAGGAAGGGGCATCCAGCACGGCATATTCTCGTCCGAGAGGTATAAAAGGGACTTCGATCTCTTTTACGTGCTGCCGCCCGGTTATACCGGCGAGCCGCTTCCCGCAGTGATATGCCTTAATAATTACATCAAGTCTCAGGAGATAGACCGATACTGCCGGAAATACGGGTACATCGGCATACTCCCTTCGCCCGATATCGGCGGGGATTATATAAGAAAAGGCAAGCTGAATATATTCTCGGAGCTTATTAACGAAGTAAAAGAACGATTCAGGATCGACGAGGACAGGCTCTATGTCACCGGCATGTCGAACGGAGGGCTCGAGGCCCTTCTCGTTTCCCTCTATTTCCCCGACCTCATAGCCGCGTCCGCTGTCGTGTTCGGGCCCTACAGGCTGAGGTATTATAAAGACAAAATCAGCCATATGAATACGGATGAGGTCAAGAGGTTTTTGGCGAACCTCGAATTCCCCCAGAAGATGCTGCCCAACCTTATCAATACCCCAGTATACGTTTCCCACGGCGGAGGGGACGAAGCCGTTCCCGCGGACGACGCTATAGTGCTCCACGAAATCTTGGAGAAGCTAGGAACCCCCGTAAAATTCAATTTTTATCCCAAAGAGGGGCACACATGGCTCATGGTCGACGAAGACCTGCCGAACGTATTCGACTGGTTCGGCAAATTCAAGCGCAACAACTACCCCGAGAGGATCTACTACACGGCCCCTTTCGGATTATTTAAAAATAAAATATTCTGGGCGGAGTTCATGCCCTACGAAGTGACACAGCCGGTCAGAATGCGTGTGGGGGTTACGGCGGATAATGGCATCCGTATCGACTCGGATAACATTAAAAAGATCACTCTGAGCCCCTCCCAGGAGCTCATACGAATATCCGAGAAAACGAAAATAGATACGTTCAATAAAAAGGCCAAAATAGATTTGAATACGGATACAAACGAGGCCGTAATAACCTTTTAGGGGTATGTCCCGGATAACTATGAACAATGCAGAATTGGTGGAGCAGGAGCTTCTTTCGATACCTTTCGGGAACAGCAAGATAGACGCCCTTTTCTACAAAAGTCTCCCGAGGCCGGGCGGTCAGGCGAAAGAGCCGGTCATCGTACATATACACGGGTTCCTCGGGAACTTCCTCGACGGAAGTCAGCGCTACCTGCCCCCGGTCCTAGCCGAGGCCGGATATTCTTCCCTGTCGATAAATACCAGAATGGCCACTTTCGGCCTCTTTTTCGGATACGGGATCATCGACGACACTATCCCCCAGATAGATACCGCGATCGTATATCTGAAAAACATGGGCTACACCAGAATAATCCTGTCCGGGTACAGCCTCGGGAGCAGCATCGTCATGAGATATGCATCGCTCCGAAACGACCCGTCTCAATACCCGAGCCTGAAAGGCATAATCGCCCTTTCCACGCCCTACTCAACCGCCGACACGATACGGAACAGATGGAACAGGTGGGGAAGCAACCCTTCTTATGACGAGATATACAGGAGGGTGAAAGAGACGCTCAAACCGGACCCGTTCACCTCGACCGAAGACCGTACGGTAATCATTTACAAGGCAAGAGGGGATACGCTCAACCCCGAGCATACGGAGCTCTACACGTACAAGACCTGGTGGTACCTGGCGGGTCCGGAGGCGGAGTCCTCGAAGTGCTACAGGCAAATAGCAAGGATCAGAATCCCGATCCTGCTCATTCAGGGCAGGCAGGACGCGGAGCTCGGACCCGATGAAGCGAATGACCTCGCAAAGATCGCGCAGAACGCGGGCAATCAGGACGTATCCGCATTTTACATGAACGCGGATCACGACTTCGACGGGAAAGAGGAGGAGCTGGGGAACGCAATCATAAAGTGGCTCGGCAGGAGATTCGGATACAAGCAGTTTTCCCCGAAATGATCCAGAGACAGCGTAAACTCATAAGCATTAATTCAAAGGACGGTTTCCTCATCCACTCTCTCCTGGTCGCCTGCGAGTACGAGAAACCGGAAGACCTTTACGAGACACCCATAGTTATCGTGGTGCACGGGGTCCTGGGCCATTTCCTCGCGCGCGGCACCCCGCGGCAGCTGCCCCTCCTCCTGATCGAACGCGGGATAAATTCTTTCTCGATAAACACCAGGATGGCCCATCTGGGACAGATATTCGGCAGGGCGATATTCGACACGGCCGAGTACGACATAGAAGCCGCCGTGATGTTTCTCAAAAACGAGGGGTTTTCAAAGATATTCATACTCGGCTTCAGCCTGGGGGCGAACCTGTCCGCTTTCTATGCCGCGAACAAACCGGAGCCCGAGGTCAAGGGTCTCATACTCGAAGGCTGCGCATATTCTCTCCCGGATTCCCAGAAACAGCGGTGGGAAAAATGGAACAGCAGGCCGTCTTACGACGAGGTATATGAAAAAGCCAGGGAATTGCTCGGAACCGATCCGCTCACAAGCCCCCGGGACGAGATATTCCTCGTCAACAGGGCGTGGGGAGATACGTTCAACCCTTTCCACAATGAAATTTACACGTACAAGACCTGGTGGTTTATGAGGAGCCCGGAAGCACACCATGCAAAAACCTGCACAGTCATCCCAAGGGTAAAGGTCCCGGTACTTTTTCTTCAGGGCGTGAACGACGACATACTCGAAGAATGGGAGAGCAGGGAACTGGCGCGGCTTGCGGCGGAAGCGGGCAACGACTCAGTCGATGTAAGATACATAGAGGCCGCGAAACACGACTGCATGGAAAACCCCGACGCCGCTTCAGACTCGATTGCGAGGTGGATCGAGTCTATAGCGGGGAAGAGGGCATAAGACAAGCTTCCATAAACAAGCCCCGGTTCAAATTAGCGGCTTACCCTTACGGCAATTCCCGAACGCCATGCCCGGAACGTCCGGGACCCGTTAGTATTCATAGACGCGTTATTATCAAACACCCTCACCCGCGGCAATTCCATGATTTGGCTTAACTGATGACGAAAATTGTTATAATTTTGAAATAGTTTAAACATATTCGCTGAAAAAAGTAAGAAATAGAAGCTGGTTATGCAGCAACCACGTTCTGGCATGGATTTTGCTCTCAATAGTTTCATACATTTTACAAATTAGCTCCAGGGCCCTCACGGACAATCGCCGCAAACGTAACGATTTATATAGCGTGAGAAACAGCCTCCCGGGTTTTGGGAGATATAGGTGATCAAAAGACAAGTCATAAACTTAGCGGATTCGGATTCCGGCACTGCAAAAATTGTAGCGCTCAAGTGGAGCGATATTCTCGAAAGCGCATTCGAATACTACAAAGCCGACTATATACCTGCGTGGGCGCTGAATCAGACCCATCTCAACAACACCGGAGACAAGCTTTTCATATCGAAAAAGAGCAGGGAGTGGGTGAGCTGGGAAAAGATAGACCCATCCGTAAGACCGGATATAGCCACGCTCTTCGATCTTCTGCCCGACCTCCCGGAAGACGACCAGTACCGGGGGCTCATTAAAGAACTTGCGGACGAAGGGATAAGGGACCCGGAGGACCACTTCTGGGAAAATATGTTCTCGTACAAGTCGGCGAAGGATCTGTTTATAAAAGGGCGGAGATACAGGATCGACTGGGAAGCGTAAATAAACCGATTAAAGTCTTTGTTACACCTTACCGCGAAATACATACCGAGAATGTGCCGATAAAGATAATATTTAATCCGTGACAACCCTCACGGAGACTCGCTTCGTACCGAGAAAGTCTTTGGCGCTTCCCTGATTCACCGAGATCTCAAGAAGCCCGGCGCTCCCGATTATCGCGAGCAGCTCGCCCTTCACCGCCTCCCCGTATGATCCCGAGATGCGGTCTATCCCGTGCCGGCCGGCATACACAGTCGAGTCGGGCCTAACTATTTCAGCCGGTATGTTCGTAATCAGGTTACCGAAGGAATCTTCGTACAGAACCACTCCCGATATCTCATTACCATTTATAGACGGCTCCGGGACGTGGAGGGAGACCGGCATAGGCGCATCGGTACCGAGGTCATATATGCCCGCGCCCGATGAGAGGTGCGCCGCCGCGGGGGCGAAAATGTCCCTGCCGTGAAAAGTCCCGCTCACGTTCCCGAGCATGTATGCGGCATTTGTGATCTCGACGACGCGCGGATTATCGACGGAATCGAGCACAGGCGAAAATACGCCGTTATCGGGACCGGCAAAAAAATGCCCGCCCGCTTCTGCGGCAATAGGCCGTCTTGGCCCGCCGACGCCGGGATCGACGACTACTACGTGGACTGTTCCCCGCGGAAAGTAGGTGTAATAACTTATGAGCTTGAAGGCGGCTTCAAATATATTGAACTTCTCAATTTCGTGCGTGATGTCGACGATCCGCGCGTTCGGGTTAATCCCCAGGATTACCCCCTTCATGACACCCGCGTAATGGTCTTTTGACCCGAAGTCGGTCATTAATGTGATTAAGTTTCTCAAGACCCTCTGCCCTTTTTGAAAATAGCGCTAAATTGGTCGATAATTAAAATAACTCAATAATGCGGAATTGAAAATGAAACTTACGATACTGGGGTCGGGCACCTGCGTGCCCTATACCGAACGCGGGTCATCGGGATACGCCCTTGAAATACCCGGAGCCAAGCTGCTCCTCGACTGCGGGAGCGGGGCTTCGTGGAAGCTCGCCCGCGCGGGGATAAGCTATTTGGGCATCGACCATGTATTTCTCTCGCACCTCCACCCTGACCACACCGGGGACCTAGTGCCGTTTCTATTCGCAACCAAGTACGCATTCGGATCCCCGTACGGCTCAAAGCGCGAAAAGCCGCTTGCATTATGGGGAGGCCCGGGGTTTACGGAATTCTTCGATGCGCTTAAACACGCCTACAAGGACTGGATATTGCCTGAAGGGCTCACCGTAGAAGAGCTCGGGGAGGGCACTAGAAATTTCGGCGGATTCAATCTGACGGCGGCGAGTGTGCCGCATATAGCGAGCAGCCTCGCCTACAGAATCGAGTCTCAAGGAAAGTCCCTCGTTTATTCGGGCGATACCGACTACTCGGAGGCCCTTATCGAGCTCGCCCGCGGCTCGGACGCGCTTATAATAGAGTGCGCCCTTCCGGACGACGAATCCAAAAGGAGCGGACACCTTACCCCGGGCGAAGTCATAGACATAGCGAACAGGTCGGGGGCGAAGAGAATCATAGTTACTCACCTCTATCCCGTATGCGATGAAATGAACGTCGTCGACAGGATAAGGAAAAGCGTCCGCGCGGAAGTGACCGAGGCCCGCGACCTTCTAGAGATCGAGATTTGAAACCCCAACCTGCAACACTCCACTTACTCGGTTGACATTGAAAGACGATACTGTTTTAATGTGATTAGGAGGCAACTACAATGGAACTAATGGAAGCGATTGGGACGAGAAGGAGTATCAGATTTTTCAAGCCGTGGAAGGAAGTCGAGGATTGGAAGATACAGCGGATACTCCAGGCGGCGAGGTACGCGTCCTGCCAGGGGAACTGCGGCTCGACCGAGGCGATAGTCATAGACAAGAAGACATACCCCGCAGAGAAGTTCGAGCAGCTCATAGAATGCGCTTCGACATTTAACGAGATACAGCTCAGGACAACCCCGATCGTGATTGCGTGGCTTGTGAATATGGACGCATGGTACAAAGAGCTCGTGGAATCCTTCGCGGTGCTCTTCCCCGCGAGAGCAATAACCGCGGCTCACGGCTGGACCTATAAAATACTTACCGAAACGACCTATCCGCGCCTCATGAGCTTCCCGAGGGATAGGGCGGAAGACCTGCTCAGGATAGAAGCGGGACAGGCGATCGCGAATGCCCTTTTAGCCGCGACCGAGCTCGGCCTCGGATGCTGTCTCCTCGCGACGGGAAGAAAACCGGCCGAGTTTCCAAAGGTGCTCGGGGTCCCCGAGAATATAGTCCCCCTCTGGCTCATGGCCGTAGGTTACTCAGCCGAGACCCCCGGACAGAGGCCGAGGAAGCGGTTCGATAAACTTTATCACTACAACACTTACGGCACCCCGCTTAAGGAAGACCCGGCCGTGAAGGAAATGCTGAGAGAGAGCAAGATGATCCAGCCCATGGACCCGCTGCCGGGAAGGGAAGAGGAGCTGAGGCACGTTTGCAGAATGTTCGGGCTCAGGGAAGACATGCCCGACATGCCCAAAGAAAAAATCAGGGCCCTTTATGAGAAGGACTCCATATATTACGGGGAGGTCCCGCCGGGGCTCGAGGAAAAAGG
>MFCJ01000097.1:8749-9049 GCA_001775255.1 Candidatus Dadabacteria bacterium RIFCSPHIGHO2_12_FULL_53_21 | reverse complement strand
GGCAGCGGCAGCAGCATCAAAATAAGACTCCTTCTTGAGAACCTGAGAAACCCTTCCGGGTACGTACCGATCGATATATCGGAAGAGCATTTAATTGAGTCCGTAAAAACCCTCGCGGCTGATTATCCGGGGCTCAGGATTATGCCCGTCTATGCCGACTACACGCAGCCATTCAGTCTCCCCAAATTCGACTTCCCCTTTTCACACACCGTTTTTTTCTATCCGGGCTCGACCATCGGCAACTTTACGCCCGATTCCGCAAGCAGGTTCCTGGGCAGAATAGCGAAGCACTCAGACCGC
>MFCJ01000097.1:7818-8637 GCA_001775255.1 Candidatus Dadabacteria bacterium RIFCSPHIGHO2_12_FULL_53_21 | reverse complement strand
GATTGAACCGCGAGATAGGAACGGATTTCGACGTCGCGAAATGGAAACACAAGGCCTTCTTCAATCCCCGGGAAAGCAGGATAGAAATGCATCTCGAGAGCGTCATCAACCAGCGGGTTAAGGTCGACGGTACAAGCTTCCGTTTCAGAAAGGACGAAACGATACTGACCGAATACTCCTACAAATACACACTCGAAGGTTTTCAGGAACTCGTATCGGATTATTACAGCGTCGAGAGGGTATGGACGGACAGGGATAAAAAATTCAGTGTCCAGTACCTGAAGATAAGATAGTAATTTACTTGCAGATACAAGATATTCCAAAGCCGAAATGAACCGCAAACTCATAGTACCCGGACCCGGTCAGGAATCAGTCTGGGACTACCCGAGGCCTCCGCGTGTCGAAGATTCGGGTAAGCACGCAGAGGTCTTTTTCAATAATATCCTCATCGCGGATTCGACCGACACAAAGCGGGTCCTCGAGACGAGCAGTCCTCCCGTGTATTACATCCCCAGGGAAGATATCGAAATGAAATATCTCATACCGAGCGGTATGATGACAGTGTGCGAGTGGAAGGGCAGAGCTTCCTATTATACGATTTCAGTCCACGACAAGCGCAGAGAGAACGCGGCATGGTACTATCCCGACCCCGCGCCCGGCTACGAAGCTATCAAGGACTACATCGCCTTTTATCCGCAGATGATGGACGCATGTTACCTCGACGGAGAGCTTGTAAAAGCCCAGGCCGGAAGATTTTACGGCGGGTGGATAACGGCTGATATCGTGGGCCCCTTCAAGGGCGAGCCCGGAACGGAAGGC
>MFCJ01000097.1:1433-7800 GCA_001775255.1 Candidatus Dadabacteria bacterium RIFCSPHIGHO2_12_FULL_53_21 | reverse complement strand
GTTCCACTATCGAGAATATTAGACCGACAACGACCTGTCGTCGGGCGGCAACCCGCTTATTAATATATAAGAGGCAAAATCCGAATCCGCTTCGCTATAATCTCACCTTGCCGCTCACTCCGACGTGAAATCGAGCGACATGGTGAGACCCCTTATCTTACCCCGGGCCTCCTCGAGCGACTTGCTCTCCTTATCGAATACGAACTCCGTCTCGAACTCGAAGTAATCGGATACGGGTTCGGACGCCCCGTTCTTCAAATAATAGAGGTAAGTGTATTTCGTCGTCTCGTCCTCCTCTTCAATTGAGTACGGTTTACCCAGCGTATCGACGATGTTTTCGATCCCCGGTATCTCCTCGGGGTTGCTCCCCCTGAAAATCGAGCTCGCGCTTTTCGACAGCTTGTTTATTTCGGCTTCACCCATCGAAGAGAACATCTTCTTCAAAAGCGGAATGGATATATATTTCAGGAAACGCTCGGGAAAGATGATTTCCTTGACCATCTCGTTCTGCATCAGCATCAATATCGGGATATCGTACACATGCCCCTCGCCGGCCCCCGTAAGATACTGCTTCTCGAATATATAGGTCCACAGTTCCCCCTGCCCGTTATTCTCCTTCCTGAGAGGGCTGTTTTTCATAAGCCAGACCATGTCCCCCGATTGAAGGACCGGATTTAGAAATATAAGGACCAGCCCGCCCTTGTCGCTCAGTTCGAAATTGGTGTCGAAGTCGTTAAGCTGGTTCTGAACCTTATACAGCCTCATGTACACACAGCCGGTTAGGAGCAAGATGGCGCACAAGAGCATAGAGCGGACTAATAACCGTTTCGGATTCATTCGTTTTACACCACCCCGGCGTATTACATCACCCCCGATCGATTTAGGAAAGTATATCCGGGCGGGATTCACGTTTTACTTTACTCATAACTCAATACATCGACAATAAGGGATTTTTTACAGGGGGTCTTATTAAAGCAAAAACGGGAGTACTTCTCAGTCAAGAAGTACTCCCGTTCTCTTAAAGGAGGATGGAGGATGATTTTTAAGTACTGCGTTTAACTTTATATATAAAAGTAAAGTACGATACTTTAAATGTCAAGGAATTATTTTTTCAGGGCTGATCAATCAAAGAAAAGCAGCCCAACACGCTCGTATCAACCTGCCGTTATTAGTTTTATTCGAACCGTAAGGACTCCTAAATTTTTTCTGATTTTACTCGAAAAAGCGGCTGGAAATTTAGCTCTGAAAATCCGAGTAAAATTGAGATGTATTCGCAATATGCCGGTCTTTTATGATTTATTGAAAAATTGAACACATCCATTACATTCTACCACGGTCAAACGCTATGAGCTCGATTAAATTACTCTCACCCGCAAAGGTCAATCTCACGCTCGAGGTTCTCGGGAAGAGGCCCGACGGATACCACGAAATCAGGTCGCTCCTTCAGCCCGTCGATCTTTTCGACGAGTTGATGATCGAGACGACCGAAGTTGACGGGATTCAAATCAGCTCGAGCGGCATCGAGATACCGCAGGGCGAGGATAACCTCGCCTGGAAGGCCGCCGATCTGTTTCTCAAAGAAAGCCGTCTCGACACCGGCCTGGCTATAACCATAAAGAAGAAAATCCCTCCGGGCTCGGGCCTGGGCGGGGGGAGCGGCAATGCAGCCGCCGTCCTCATGGGGCTCAACAGGCTCACCGATGCGCTGCCCGAAGAGACGCTCTTCGGGATAGCCCCCCGGCTCGGGGCGGACGTCGCCTTCTTCCTCCGGTCAGTCGCATCGGTAGCAGAAGGCATCGGAGAACGGATAACCGTTATTAAAGACTTCCCGCTTCTCTACTACGTCATACTCTGCCCTAACCTCCATGTATCGACTGCCGACGTTTACACGAAATGGGACGAGTTGAATACCGGGAGTCCCGGCCCCGGGCCCTCCTTGGACATCTTTGAAATTGTCGAGCGGTTCAAGGGCGAGACCGGGGATTTCCCGCTCCGTAACGACCTCGAGAAGCCCGCGTTCGAGCTACACCCGGAGATAAAGGCGTTCAGGCAGATACTCTCATCCCTCGATGTAAAGAACGTCCTCATGACAGGGAGCGGCTCCGCGGTATACGCAGTATTCAGAGAAGAGTTCGAAGCCTATGAGATTTACGAATACCTGAAAACAAGCCCGACGTTTCAGGTCTTTTTTGCGACAGGCATCAGGGGCTGGCACAGGCTAATTTGACAACCGCGGGCGGGTCGAGGCAGTCACAGGGTTAATATTTTGTAATTTGTGTAAAATAGTTATTCCCGGATTCAACATTACAGGCAGCGCCAAAGGAGGACCCGCTTGAAATACTCGCTCGGAGAACTGAAGGTAGAAATAAAAGGGGACGACTGCTACATCGCGGATAACGCTCAAGTGATCGGCTCCGTGATAATCCACAACAACGTAAGCATATGGTATAACGCCGTCATCAGGGGCGATTACGAGCCCATCACTATACTCGAAGATACCAACATCCAGGACGGCGTCGTGATACACACGGACGCCGGAGTCCCGACGACCATAGGCAGAGGCGTCACGGTCGGCCATCAGGCCATGCTCCATGGGTGCACTATCGGGGATAACAGCCTCATAGGAATTAACGCGGTGCTGCTCAACAACTCCCGTATCGGAAAGAACTGCATCATAGGGGCCAACTGTCTCATTACGCAGGGCAAGGTCATACCCGATAATTCCATGGTGCTGGGCTCTCCCGGCAAGGTAGTCCGGGAAGTCACACCCGCCGAGATAGAGGATTTGAAATCGTCGGCCGAGCACTACGTAAACAATTTCAAACGGTTTAAAAAAGAGCTCAGGCGGCAGGACTAGTCGCCCCGTGAGAGACTCGTTTATCCGTAGAGCTCCTCGATCGACTTATCCCCCTTCCCTTCTTTGGGAGCCCTCGAGATTTCCCTGTAGAAATCCTCCCCGTACTCCCTCGTCCTCACCACGACCGGCATCGGGACCGCATGCCCCAGTATGAGGGCCTGCTGCTTCGTATCGAGGCTCGCGAGGATAGACCTCAGGCCCGACGTATTGCTCACCCCCGTGAGCACCGACTGTATATCCTTTTCGTCGTTGAGGAGCGCCGTGATCCTCGTGCCCACCTGGGAAATCACCTCGTCGTCTATCCCTGACGGTCTCTGGTCGACAATCAGCATCGTCACCGAATATTTCCTCAGCTCCCTCGCTATGGTCCCGAATATGGTCTGCTTCGCAGCCTGAGAATTCAGGAACTTGTGCGCCTCTTCTATCGTGATCATGAGCTGCCTCGGCTTGTCGGAAGATTCTTTCGTCGCGTGGTATCTCTCCGTCCTGTCTATATAGTTGTCGTGGATCCTTCTCGATATGATATTCGCCGCGAGAAGGTATGCGAGCGCGCTGTTGCTCCTTCCGAACTCGAGCACTATGCTTATCCCCCGCCCCAGATAATCCAATATCTTCTTAATAGTCCCTTCACTCTGAGCGCTGTCTTCGACTATGAACGGAAGCGCCTTGATTCTGTTTAGCTTCCTCCTCATGGCGGAAAGGGACTGCATATGTGTGCCCAGCTCCTTTGACACGTCCGCCAGGTCCTCTTCTTTCCAGGACAGGAGCTCGGAGAGCCACCTGTTCCCGTACCGTCTGTATATAGCGAACGCCGATTCTATAGCCGTCGTATTCAGCTGAAGCTCGTCCTGAAGGAGCGCTATGTCCTCTATGTCGATGTCGTCGAGTGAAATGAACGCCTCGACGTCGGGCTTCCTCCCCCTCTTTCGCGTCGATCCGGGATCGAGGGAGAATATAGCGACCTTCTCCGGGAAGAGCTGCTTCAGCCCCTTGACGAATCCCTTTGAATCCTCGCTCTCGGTCTCCCAGCCGTACTCGTTGTGCATATCGAATATCAGGTTCACGGCTTTCCCGTATCTAATAACACCCGCGAGCATCACCCTCGTTAAGAAGGTCTTGCCGGTCCCGCTCTTCCCGAATATTCCGTTACTCCTCTCGACGAACCTGTCCAGGTTTATGCAGACGGGTATGTCCATGTCGAGCGGAGTGCCTATGTTGAAGAACTTCCCCTTCCCATCCTCACTGCCGAATACGGTGTTCACGTCGGCGCTCGTCGCTTCCGACACGGAGGCGAAATGCGGGGGTATGGTCTTGACCGGCCTTAGCTCCCGGTCCTCGTGCGCGAGCATGAGCATCGGCCTTAGCTCTATAGTCGCGTATGCGCTCGTGCCCGTGAGCACGCTCCTCAGGAGCTCCTCTTCTCTAGTGGGCGGATTGATAAGTATGTTGGGGGACGAAGCATCGAGCCTGACGTCGGTGATGAGGGAAAAGAACTGATTGTAGAGTCCGTGGACGACGACGAACTTACCGGCCTTCACCTCTTCGACGCTCCTCTCGGGGCCGAGCTTCATCTGAAGCCCTTCGACGAGCGAGCCGCTCGTTATGAGACCGAGTTCCTTCACGTCCTTTGTCATATTGTCAGCATTCAGAATAGCCAAGCGTCCGGGCTTTAGCAAGGAACCGGCCGGGGCCGCAGGTCAATTACTCTCGGTCGCGAGATCGAACGTCCAGTAGAGCTCAGAGCGGCCCTGAAAGAGGCCTTCCGCGGCGCCGACGCCCACGTCCTCGTATGACGGGTCCATCAATATCTCGCAGTGGCCGGGGGAATCGAGGAAGCTCTCCACGACTTGGGCTTCGTCTTCGATTCCGACGAGTATGGTCTCGCCCCAGGCGCTCGGGTCATACCCTTCGTTCATGAGCCTGTCGCCCGTGTTGGAGCCGTCCGACCCCTCGTGGCCGAAAAACTGGTTCTCGGCCATATCGACCGAGTGGCCGAGCGCCGCGGCCTCGACCCTGTCGTCCCAGTCGAGAGGGGGAGCAGCCGGGAAGAACTCGTTCCCGCAGTTCCTCGCCTCCGCCCTCGCCTCGTTTATGAGCTCGAGCATAGTGGCCTCGAAATCGCCGGGAGGATTAGTGGGAGACGGGCTCGCAGTAGGCGGGTTCGTGGGCCCGGGCGAGGAATCACCCCCGTCCTGCGAGCTATCACAGGCAGCGAAAACCAGCAGTAAAATTAACAGAACCGCATTTACAGTCAGTAGCTTTTTGATCGAACGATCCTCCATATATTCGTCACCCTGAACCATGTCCTGAACTTGTTTCAGGATCTATTCAGAATCTCGTTTTTCACCCGTTCGCCCTGAGCCTGTCGAAGGGCGGGTATTGTCATTGCGAGCGGAGCTAACGTAGTTTGCGAAGCGCGGCAATCTCGTCTTTTTCCTTTCCGTTGCAGCAACGGAGACCAGTCCCGGCACACCTAATTATACCCCCCAAAAGCCCCTTGTCTTGTCTTTTTAAGACAAAGCGCAATAGCCCATTTCGTTGCTTTTATGTATTCTTATGATAAATTACAACCCTGCTTTATGAACACGGCCCCTTCGTCTAGCCTGGCCTAGGACGTAGCCCTCTCAAGGCTAAAACACGGGTTCGAATCCCGTAGGGGCCACCAGGATATCTATCCATAATTACACGTGTATCAACTTCGAGGATCGAAAAGTTATTGAACTCAATGCTAAATATTCGTGTCCAAAAGTATTTCCAATTTTGATAATGAAAGGCTTAGCACTCCATGATTAATTGTGTTATGATAAAAAAAGTGCAACATCATCTCATAAATTAATCATTTAACCATTAATGCTTTTTCTGGTCTTGAAAAAATGACAATATGTCAGTTTTAATCAAAGAAATATAAATTAAACCTACGGTTAGTAATGAAGAACCACGACCTTGTATTACCTGAAATAAGGCAATTTGAAAAAATAATTGATGATTATTACTTGTCCAATCAATTAACGAAGGAAAACTTTGCTTACGCAGCATGGTTTTACTCAGCTTTCTGTGAAGATTTTATTGTTAGAGATGCTTTAAATATTTCTAATCTAAATGTACATCAACTTAGATATACAACAGAAAATCATACTGAGGGACTAAAATATGGATTCAAATGGCTTAATGATCGTTGTCCAAAAAACGGAAATCTCGTACGAAGATATAATGATGACCATTATGGTTATGCAATAAATTTATACAAATTAGCATTCGACTACCACATATTTTCTATAATATTAACTTACGCATCAAGGGGATTACTACATTTAAGATTAGATAGAGAAAAAATCATATGCGATAAACCTCTTTATAGCGATTGGGAGTATGAAGCCTATAATAGATTGACCCCCGAAAAACAATCTGATAAATTTGACATTCAAGACTTTCCAATAAGACCTGAAAACATACAATTTGCAATACATGAAGATAGATTCTCTTATAGTTACGGAGCTAAAACAATATCAA
>MFCJ01000097.1:0-1363 GCA_001775255.1 Candidatus Dadabacteria bacterium RIFCSPHIGHO2_12_FULL_53_21 | reverse complement strand
GTTTAAGCTAAAAGATTTCAAAGCCTTTTATGAGACTATTTTCAGTCTATGTGTTTTAAGATTTAATGCAAGACTCTGGGCAGAAAATTATTGGTATTCAAATTTTGGCAAAATAGGATTGGGTTTTGTAGGTAGTATTATAGTCTTAGATAAAAACGAATTAATAAAGCAGCTCGTTATATACTCCGACTTAGATGAGAAAATAGTATTATCAATTTTTGATTATCTAACTTACGGTAGCAATAATATTCGTAATACTGAACCTGCCATTCAACCTTTTATAGAGCTTAATAACCACCAAATTGCAATTATTCCAAGCTTAATCATTTCTTATGCAGCAGAAAGAAATTTGATCGTACTCTTAAATAAATTGCCAGATGAAAGACAAATCTATTTAAGTTTAGTGGATGAAAAAGAAGATCTGATGATACAAAAACTTAGCGGAGAAATCGATCATTTATCTATCAGGTTTGAAAATAAAATTCAATTAAATAAATACTTGCCGGATATAGATTGTGCATTGATTGATGATACAAATAAAATATGCTGTATTATAGAATTCAAATGGTTTATCGAACCATCTGAAGTAAGAGAATTAATAGAAAAATCAACAGAACTAAACAGAGGAATTGATCAACTACTTCTATTAAAAAATGATTCAAATGCAAATCAAATTGTTATAGAAAAGCTGAAAATTCATTTTAGCTACAAGTTGAATTATTTATTAGTATCTGCAAATTGGATAGGTAATGCTGATGTCCAGCATGCGGACATGCCAATAATAAGTGAGAAAATCTTTCTAAAAAAGATTAAAGCGAGCAATAATTTAATAGAAACAATTGATTGGCTAAATTCACGTTCGTACCTTCCCAAAGAAGGCACCCACTTTGAAATTGAGGAAATAGACTCTAAAATTGGGAAGTGGTCATTTAATTGGTATGCAATCAATCCATTGATTAGTGATGTATTTGACCCAATATAACACTATCAAGCTTTTTGAATCTCAATCCATCCAACCTTTATACGCCTATACGCCGAGCAAGCCGGGACTGTTCTATAATCTTCCTCTCAAGGCTAAAACACGGGTTCGAATCCCGTAGGGGCTACCAACCGCCTGCATTTATCCAACATCACCCCGATAGACTCCGCCGACCCTCTTGATGTATATTTAGGGCATCACAAATATGCGAGGATGCACGATGAAATACAGCCATTTACTCCTGACTGCCGTTCTTATACTTTTTCTGGCCCCCCTGACATCCGTCACCGCCGATCCCGAGAATAAATCGAATACAGAGCCGGTGGAAATCACAGATGAGGTCGTAGTTGGCAAGGAAGGGGCTGACACGATAAATTCCGGTGA
>MFCJ01000096.1:4152-5635 GCA_001775255.1 Candidatus Dadabacteria bacterium RIFCSPHIGHO2_12_FULL_53_21 | reverse complement strand
AGCGCGTGCTCAAAAACGTGTGGAAGAACTACTCGAAGCCCTCCCTCTGGAGATGGTGGCTGTCCCAGCCTGTGAACCCGTGGCCGAAGAGGATATTGTTTTTCTCTGTATCGCTCCTCGCGCTGGGACTCATAATAGCCCATCCGCTGCTGGTCGAGCTGATAAAACCCTACACCGTGGACACGGCCGTCTATATTTCCCTCGTCGCCCTATTGATCGGAATTCTTTTCGTCCCCCTCACGGAGAAGACGAGGGAGGAAGAATACGTATTCAGCCTCACGCCCAACTTACAGAGAGACCCCGTCGTTACGCCTATAACACTCGACGGCCACATCAAACAGATACGCCGGAATCTTTCGGTTTAAATCCTTTTTAATTCTTCTCTTTAATCCGTCATCCTGAACTACGTTTCTGAGCGTGCACAAGAAACGGACACCATTGGCTGAATCCAACAACGTATGTATTCTCTGCTATTCATTTACCAAACCAAAATAATTCAGGATCTCGTCTTTGTCTTTAATTCCCTCCTTTTGTAAAGGAGGGTCAGGGTGGATTTTCTTTTTACTATTTTAATCCCCCTTTTTCTAAGGGGGAAATTGCTTTTCCCGTATTTGAACCCCCCGTTCGTCCTGAGCCTGTCGAAGGACGGGCATCGTCATAAAAAAGATGAGATCCTGAATATTTTGGTTCCTTCAAAGAATTACCGTGGAATAATGGCATTGTTGCATTCCGCCTATGGCATCCGGTTCTTGCACACGTTCAGAACCGTAGTTCAGGATGACTACTTAATATTTAATGAATGGACCCCCCCACCTTAATCCTCCCCCCCTTGGGGGGGGAGGAAAATGAAGCAGGAGCGGCTTCTTACCCGCAGGGGACCAATAGCGCCCCATAAACACCCCGTAAGTACACCAGATACACAATTCCGAATCTTTTTCCTTGTATATGCATCTCAGTGCGGGACGAACTTGGAATGCGGGGAATACCTCACACGGCCCGTTTACCAAAAATAAATCCTCATCCCCTGAATCCATCCTCGTTGCAGGAGCAACTAATCAGTCAAATACATTTTTTAAGGAGGCAGTAAAATGAAGAAGTTAATAGTTGCAGGTACATTAGCAGCGGCCCTGGCCTTCCCCCTCGCGTCACAAGCCGAGGTAAACGCGTTCGGAGTGCAGCTCCCCGTGGGTCAGTACGAAGCTGCCGGCAGCGCCAAAGGCGGATACGTGGCAGAGGGCCTGGACGACACGTTCCATGTCCAGACGCTCCCGGACAAAGGCGAATCGTCTCCTTCGGAGGAGACGATCCATGAGAACGTCTATACCGTATTCGGCGTCCGCGTGAGCGGAAGCGGTGTCATATAGCGGATGCGCGCACTGCGCGCACACGGAGAATAAAGTGAAACGGAAGCCCGGTACGCGCCGGGCTTCTTAATTTATGAGGCACCCTTCGACAGGCTCAGGGTGAACGGGATTTCTTGGAT
>MFCJ01000096.1:3891-4131 GCA_001775255.1 Candidatus Dadabacteria bacterium RIFCSPHIGHO2_12_FULL_53_21 | reverse complement strand
CTGGCCCTATTTTGGTTTAGGCAATGTTGAGCCGGAAGTTAATTTGCCATTATCTCATTGTTCGGAGGGTGACCGGTTCATTCGCTTGCTCTGAACCGTTCCCTCAAGGGAGAGGGAAATTTGCGTGCAGACGCACACCCACCGCCAATTTTGTAATGTCGGAACCGAAAAGAATATAGTCGTTTATTATTTAACTTTCGGAATTTTTACCGCTTCCGCGCTATCGGCGGAAATTTTTTC
>MFCJ01000096.1:773-3838 GCA_001775255.1 Candidatus Dadabacteria bacterium RIFCSPHIGHO2_12_FULL_53_21 | reverse complement strand
TGAAGAGCCCTGCCGACGCGAGCACTGCGCCCGCCTTAACAGCCGTCTCGTTGATGACCACGAGGAAATCGAGGTGCGTCGAGAACCCGAGCACGCGAGAGACCATGACGGGCATCATCAGTATCTCGTCGTTCAGCCTTCCGAGGGTCCTGTCGAGCCCGAACACTATGAACACGAGCCCGTAGAGCGCGGCGAGAGACCCGGTGAGGAACAGCATCCTCCCCGTAAGCCTCCACGCCCCCAGCTTCCCGTGTGCGTATGAATAAACGAGGTAGAAGTGCGCGAGCAGAAGTATCACCGCCGATGATGCGAGAGCGGTGCGGAATATGCCGCTCGTCCATACGTTATACCAGAAATAATAAGGCCCCCTCACGGACGTTACGGCGAGTACGAGGCCGAGCAGCGCGAGCACGGGAAGGAGCGAGTATGCGAACCCTCCCCGCGAGCCGAACACCGTGAACCTGAGCCCGAGGAAGTAAATGAGCGCGGGCACGCCCGTAGTCAGGACGAACACCGGCGCCCCGAAAGACGTGAACGCCTCCAGCATCCCGAACGTGAACACAGAAAGGAAAAGCGGGGTCCCGAGACCCGAGCCCGCGTCCCTGCCCTTCCGTATCACGAACGCGGCGAATAGAACCAGCACCAGAAGGAGCGCCCTCGAAGCCCACACCGTATAGCCCGTCCTCCCGGCCTGTGCGACGCCGTTATCGGCCATCACGAAGTTGTAGGCGGGGAAATCGAGGCTGCCCTGATACCTCTCCATATGCTCCGCTTTTGCTTTTTTGTATTCCTCCGCCGAGGCCTTCCACTCCCTCTCCCTCTCGTCTCCGCCCTTGTCGAGCCACTCGTAGAACCCGAGCGAGAACTTCTTGTGCCAGGCGAGCGTCGAGAACAGGTTCTCCTCGTAATCGAGCGACGCCTCCATCCCCGGGATCCACTCCCTCCCCTTTTCTATCCTGCCCTCGACCGAAGCGAGGATCTCCTTCATCTTCCTCACCTCCGATACCGCGGCGAAGCCGTCCCTGACAGCGTCCTGAAGCTCGCCGCGCGACGCCTTGTACACGAGGCTCATCACGGAGGTCGAGCTCTCCATCAGGTCCCAGTAGCTGTATATGACCGGGGGTATCTCCATGCCGACCCCGGTCACCTCCTTACGGGCGAACTGGGGTATCGTGAGCCCCTTCACCGCCGTCCCGTGGGAGAGCGTTAGGAGCTCCGTGAGGCCGTCCTCGACCTCATTACCGCCGCCGAATGTATTCCTCACCCACTCACGCGTCCATTTCTCCACGGGCTCTCCGGGATGCGCCGCAATCATCGCGGACGCGAACACGTTGGCGTCGGTCCAGAGCCAGTGCCCGGTGAACGGGTATATCATCATCGGCCCCTGCCGTATCGGCCCCCCCGCCTGCGTCCATACCCACACGCCGACGATATTCGGGTTCCGCTCGATAAATCCGCGGAGTGCGTCCCCGTAATCGGGTCCGATGTAATTCGGTATCACGTTGAACGCCTCGAACTCCCGCCGCGCCTGAAGCTCCACTATTCGCTTGTGCCTTCCCGAATAAAGGGTCGGGTTATAAGGGACGCTGTTCCAGAAGTCCCCCTTCGTGAGCTTCGTCGAGATAATAAGGTTGTCGGAATAAATGCCGCCGAGTATGCGCTCGTAGACGGCGGGGTCGGTGTGCATGCCCCCTATTTCGCCGATGCCTACCGACCATGTGCGGAATATTATGTATTTGCCGTGGGCCTCGGCCGTCTTCGTGAGAGACACGAGCATCTCCTTCACGGAGGCGACGCTCCTCACCATTAGCTCGCTCGTATAGTCCCAGCCCTTCCTGTTGTAGAGCGGCCCCGCCTCGCCTATACGTATCATGAGGCCGTCGACCAGGGGCATCGTCTCGAACAGCTCCGAGAGCCCCTCCGAGTAGACGCTCCAGAATTCCGGGCTCTCGACGTCCATCCCGCCGGGAAGCCCGCTCAGATACCGCTTGAGTGCGGGCGTGAGCGCGACCATGTCCGTGCTCAGTATGACGCGGAGGCCCTTCCCGTGCGCGTATTCGAAGAACCGCGAGTAGAATTTCCGGAGCGCCTCGTGCCTCTTCCTCTCGACGCCCCCTTCCGGGTATACGTCCGATCCGCCGCCGAGCGTGTCGAAATCGACTAACTCGAGGAACGCCTGGAACTCAATGGCGTTAAACCCGAGCGCCGACATCCTGTCTGCGTATTCGCGGAACTGGGAGAACACCCGGTCGGCCCCGGCCGTGTCGACGAACGGCTCCCCGGACAGAAACACGCTGTCGAACCGCCTCGTATTATGGGAGTAGTCCTTGCCCCACGCCTGTGCGTCGGCCTCTATCCCCACCCCGCCGAGGTCGACCATCCTGAATGGGAGGGGCGGCAGATCCTTCGATGCGGCGGACACGGAATCCCCGAGGTCCTTCTCTTTGATGGATATGGAAAGGAAAGCGTTTATCCTGCTGCCCAGGAACAATCCCGCAGTCAGGGCCGCCGCCAGAAATAGCAGCGTTCGCATGCGCATCAATAGTTCTCCCCGTCCGGCCGTCCCCCCGCGTGAGAACATTTTATTAAGGCGGCGTTAACCTGCCGTTAAGCGGTGATGAATCCGGAGCAGGGATTAATTATACAGGTGATTGCCGGGCATGATAAAAATCTTAACAATCGGATGGATGTAAATACTCCCCGGCCGCGCACGCGGACTTGTCTCCGCACGCGCAGCCGAAGGATAATATTCATAATTTCTCCGCGCCGTATAAAAACCTGACCCTCAAACGCGGGCTGCTTCACTCGCTCTCAAGGGGTTGGGGGTAAGGCATCCGGCTCCTGCACTTTATCCTTGTTGAGTATGGGGTCCGGGTTGCATCCGAGCTGCTTCTTGGTCGTCATTTTGCAGGTGCCCTTTATTTCCACCCCGCCCGTGACTATAACCACGCAGGGGTCTCCCGTGCTCTTCCCGACGCAGGGTTCCGAGATTTCGGGCGGCAGTCCTTCTCTGGTCTTGCCCGTCTCCGTTTCCGGCTGAGTAACCGCAGACTCCTCCGGTGTCT
>MFCJ01000096.1:299-751 GCA_001775255.1 Candidatus Dadabacteria bacterium RIFCSPHIGHO2_12_FULL_53_21 | reverse complement strand
CTTCTCCTCGACCTGCTCCGTCTCATCTTTATCTTTCGAGCAAGCCCCGAAATAGAGCCCGGCCGCGATCAGAAGGAGAGCAAGAGCCGACGACGAAAGCTTTAAACCGGAAAAATATCTATTGAACATATTTGAACCTCCCGTTGTGCTGGTGTTGAAATTTTACCTGTTTTTTACGGGATTTATAACACAAGTATTTCCCGAGCCCCACAGGTCACACCAAAAACGACTTATATAGTCTATAGGGTTTTATGGCGGATTTCCTTATAAATTTTAGGGCCGCAGCAGTAATGACACCGCAAATAAATCACAATGTCACAAATGCCTTGAGAAATGTTAATCCTGTAAATCCCCCTTGATCCCCCTTTACAAAGGGGGAAAGTATTTTTTGCTTTTAATCCCCTCCTTAGAAAAAGGAGGGTTAGGGAGGATTTATATATTCCGACGTTCCG
>MFCJ01000096.1:0-290 GCA_001775255.1 Candidatus Dadabacteria bacterium RIFCSPHIGHO2_12_FULL_53_21 | reverse complement strand
AAGTGGCATATGCTCGACGCAGGCGACCACCCTCACCCGTCCTCGCTCTGGGTCCCGGTGCGCATGAAAATGAGCGCAATGAAGAAGGCTGCGAGAACGACCCCGCCCGCGAAGTAGTATCCGGCTGCTATGCTCCTCGCCACGCCCGCGTGGAGTTCGGGCATGAGGGCCGGAGAGATAGCCGAAAGCTCCCTTACCGCGTCCCCCTGGCCCTTGAGGGCGCTGTCTATGAGGGGCGCGAGGCCCGCTTTTACGCTATCCGGGCCGCCGAAGCCGCTTATGATCTTCGA
>MFCJ01000095.1:8007-8587 GCA_001775255.1 Candidatus Dadabacteria bacterium RIFCSPHIGHO2_12_FULL_53_21 | reverse complement strand
CCTGTCGTCTATGGTCTTCCCTATAGACCCGGCCCTCCTAAGGGCGGGCCACCATTTGGTGGCGAGCGCCACGCTCGCTCTCGGAATTTTCAATTCCCCGAGCGCTCGGGAGAGGGCTTTCTCCGATTCCCCCCACCCGTAGAGCTCGGCCGTGTCGAACCAGTTTATCCCTCCCTCGACAGATACCCGCACAATCTCCCTTGTCTCTTGTGCGCTCAGGGGCGGCCAGAGGAGTCCCGATAAACCTTTCCGCCCGCTGAACTGGACGCACCCGAGCCCGACGGGGGAAACGAACATATCCGACGTGCCGAGCCTCCTCTTATCGCGCGTGTGCTCTCGCTTCATGCGGCTCTCCCTCTCTTTTAATCGACGGGGAATTTAAATATAATAGCCGTATGACCCCCCGAAGACGAATTATAGACCTCGGCATTACGGTGGAACCGGCCCCCGGCCCCGAGCACCAGAGGCTCGAGATAACATACGAAAGGCACGAGGACACGGCGGAATACATGATGATGCGCTTCGAGTGCACACGCGCCGACCTGCCGGGGGGACTCGGCTGGGCGAACGAGTACGTGAC
>MFCJ01000095.1:7408-7968 GCA_001775255.1 Candidatus Dadabacteria bacterium RIFCSPHIGHO2_12_FULL_53_21 | reverse complement strand
GCACTATCACCCGGTATCGGAAGGGAAGAAGGCGAAGACCATAGACGAGCTTCCGGTAGAGTGGTTCTACGGGGACGGGGTCGTAATCGACATGAGGCACAAGAAACCGGGAGAGCTCATTACTACTGATGACCTGAAAAAGGCACTTGGCGAAACGGGATATGAACTGAAACCCTTCGACATAGTCCTCGTTATGACAGGGGCCGACAGGCTCTGGGGAAAGCGGGAATACTGGTCAGAGTTTCCGGGCCTCGGGAAGGAGTCCACACTCTGGCTCGCCTCTCAGGGCGTGAAGGTGATGGGGACGGATTCGGCGGGGTGGGACAGGCCTTTCCGGGCGATGGTGGAGGAATTCAAGAGGACGGGGGATAAGAGCGTCATCTGGGGGGCGCATTTCGCCGGTATCGAGAGGGAATACTGCCAGATAGAAAAGCTCACGAACCTCGACCTCCTCCCCCCTTACGGGTTTACGGTCGCATGCCCTCCCATAAAGATACTGAGCGCGAGCGCCGGATGGGTCAGGCCCATAGCTATTCTCGAAGATTAGCCCTCTCGAGCGC